>JAUIAC010000493.1 GCA_030425545.1 bacterium
GCAGACGGTGATCGTCGCCTACTTCGCCAAGGCGCTGCCGGGCGCGCCGGTGCGTCACACGCTGACCGAGGGCGGCAAGCTCAGGTCGGAGATGGTGTTGACGGAGCACAAGGCGCGCTAGCAGACCGACCAACGTGGCCTCAAAAACGGAGAAAAGGCGCAGTCTGCTTGCCACCCGCGGCGGACGCGCGTCGCCGGCTCGGGCGAGCGACACGTCCCAGGCCTGGCGGGCGGACTACACCGTGCGGCTGTAGCGGGCCTGCGACTGGCCGAGCCACTGGTCGAAGACCATGGCCACATTGCGCACCACCAGCGCACCGAGCTCGCTGAGGGCGACGCGGTCCTCGGTCTCGGTCACCAGTCCGTCGGCGACGAAGGGCGCCAGCTGGGCCAGCTCCTCGGCAAAGTGCTGGTCGAAGTCGACCCCAAAGCGCGCGCCGATGGCGGCCTTGTCGACCGCGAAGTTGCCCATCAGGTCCATGATCACCGCGCTGCGGAGCTGATCTTCCGGGCTGGTGTGCAGCATGCGCTGCCAGGCGGGCTGCCCGCGGTCGAGGGCGTCGCGCCACACCGGCACGTCCTTGGCGTTGGCGGTGAAGGTGCCGTTGACCTGCGAGATGCCGCTCACGCCGGTGGCCACCAGGTCGAGGTGCGGACGCACCGTGTAGCCCATGAAGTTGCGGTGCAGCTGGCCGGCCCGCTGCGCCACCGCCAGGGCGTCGTCGGGCCGGGCGAAGTGGTCGATGCCGATGGCGACGTAGCCCGCGCCCAAGAGCTGCTCACGCGCCGCGAGGTAGAGCTCGAGGCGGGCGTGGTCGTCGGGCAGACCGTGACGCTCGAGGCCCAGCTGGTGCTTCTTCATCCACGGGACATGGGCGTAGCCGAAGAGGGCGAGCCGGCTCGGCCCCAGCTCCAGCACCTGCGCGATGGTCGCCGCCTGGGTGGCCAGGGTCTGGTGGGGCAGGCCGTACATGAGGTCGATGTTGAAGGGCAGCGCGCCGACCGCCTGGGTCGCGGCGCGCACCTCGGCCACGCCCTGCTTGCGCCCGACCGCCTGCATGACCTCGGCGTTGAGGTCCTGCACGCCAAAGGAGAAGCGGTTGAAGCCAAGCTCGAGCAGCAGGGCCATGTAGGCGTCGTCGACGGAGCGTGGGTCGACCTCCACCGACCACTCCCGGTCGCGCGCGGTCGCCGTGCGGGTGTCGATGGCGCGGACCAGCCGGGCGAAGTCCTCGGGGGCCAGCCAGGTCGGGGTGCCGCCGCCGAAGGCCAGCAGCTCCAGGGGGCGGTCGAAGGGGGTGAGGCCGGCCAGCACGTCGAGCTCGCGGATGAGGTCGTCGACATAGCGCACGCCGAGGCCGCGATCCCGGGCGATCTGCACGTGGCAGCCGCAGTAGAGGCAGCGCCGCTCGCAGTAGGGCACGTGGGCGTAGAGGGCGAGCGGGGCCGTGGCGGTGGCCCAGGCGTGGGCGACGGCGGCGCGCTCGGCCTCGCTGGCATCGGCGCGGAAGTGGGGCGCCGTGGGGTAGCTGGTGTAGCGCGGCCCGGGCCGGGCGTAGCGCGCGATGACCTCGGCCGGCGTGGTGGGGGGCGCGTCGAGGGGCTGGCTGGCGGACGGAGCGCGCGCGGCGGGCACGTCGTCTGGGCGGGCGGTGGCGAGGGAGGTCATGGCGGCTCCGGGCGGGGAACCTCGTCCCCGGTCGAGCCGCAAGCTAGGCGCGTCGTGGTCCGATTTCCGCAGAGATGTGCGACGGGCTGCACGACGCCCCACCGGCTCGCGCTCTCACCGCATCTGCCGAGAGCCGACGGCCGTCAGCGCCAGCCCGGCGTTCACCCGCAGCTGCCGTGTCCACTGCCCCGCCTTGTCCGGCGCACCGAAGTCCGTCAGCGGCCCCTGCGCGCGCATGGCGAAGAGCTCCACCTGCGCGTACACCATCAGCGGACCGAAGACGCGAGCGAGCAGCGTCGTGTCCGCGTAGTAGGTCTCGCGTTGGTCGCGCCCCACGCCCTTGATGCGGACGTCGCCTTCGAGCTGCGCCAGCAGCGTCGTGCTGCCCAGCCGCAGCACCGGGTACTGCTGCAGCAGGTAGCCAAACTGCACCATGGGTCGGAAGTAGGGGCCGGGGAGCGTCCGCAGCAGCTCGCGGTTGAGCCCGCCGCCGGCGCGGATCTGAAAGTTGGCGCCCAGCTCCCAGGCCACCCCCAGCAGCCCGTCGACGTCGGCCCAGCGGTAGCGCTGCCCGGCCGGCACGTCGAGCTCGGTGCGCGCGCGCCCGTAGACCGTGAGCAGCGGCGCCCACCACGAGCGGTCGAAGACCGTGTCGCGCAGGTAGCGGAACTGATAGGTGGTCTCCCCGCGCACCACGTCGGTGTTCACCAGGCTGTAGCGCTGCACCACACCGGCGGTGCGGTCGACCCCCGAGGTCTGCGAGTAGGTCAGCACGAGCCGGTTGAGCCAGCCGTGATCGCGCGTGTTCATGGTGAGCGAGGTGTCCACGGCCGCGTCGATCTGGCGAAAGTCCAGGTTGGTCAGCTGCGGGTCGACATAGCCCGCCGCGTTGGTGAAGGCGATGGAGCTGAAGTCCACCTTGCCGTTGAAGGTCAGGCGCCAGAGCGGCTTGTCCCAATAGTCGACGAAGGCCGACGCGGGGGCCCCGAGCTTGCCGCGAAAGCGACGCAGCCACGCGGTGACGTGGTCCCGCAGGGTGCGCCCGCCGTCGATCAGCTTGGCCTTGGGCATGGGCTCGAAGGTGTCGTCGCCGCCGCGGGCCAGGAAGTCGATGGTGACCAGCCGATAGGACAGCCGTTTGTCGAGCGCGCGGCCGTTGACGAAGACCTCGTCGTCGCGCACGTCGACCCCGACCCAGTGCAGGTCCTTCTTGCCGGCGTCGTCGCCCGGGTCGGCGGCCACCAGAGACTCCAGCTCCTCACCCGTGACGGTGATGCGCACGAGCTTGTTGCGAAAGCGCAGCACGCGGAAGAGGTCGATGGAGCGCAGTCGCCGCGTGAGCGGGAACCCGCTGCTGAGGTCGAAGGCGCCCTGGTTGACCACGCTGACGTCTCCCCCGCCGGCCTGACGCATGATGTGGAGCACCAGCCAGACGAAGTCCGCGGCCTCGTAGGGCTGGCTGAGCGGGACGGCCGCGCCGGTGTGGGCCCAGCGCGCGCAGAAGCGCGTGCGCGCACCGGCGATCCAGCTGGCGAGCGGCGGATCGGCCGGGCTCTGCAGCGTCACGCGGTGCGGTGTGACCTGGGTCCGCAGGACCCGCCCCTTGGCGTCGACCCGCACGGCGAGCTCGTACCAGACGTCGACGCCGCCGGGCACCTGCACCACGGTCACCGCGCGCTGCCCGAGCCCCACACGCACCACGCGGGGCGCCGAGGCCTCTTCGGAGATGGCGTCGGTGACCACCAGGTCGATCCACCCGCGCAGCGCCTCCGCCATCTGCGTCAGCTCCTCCTCGGGCGAGCCGCCGCGCCCCCGGTGCACCACGCCCACGCGCAGCTGCGCGCCGCGCTTCTTCAGCCGGGCCAAGGCGGCCACGGTCCGGCTGGCCGGGTCCTCGAAGCGCAGCCCCGCGAGCCGGGTCGGGTCCACCTTGCCCTCGAAGTCGTCGTATTGGAGCGCGAACGCGCCGACGCGGACGCCGTCGACCGTCGCGAGGGTCTCGGCGCCGCGCTGGCCGCACACGACGGCGCGGCTGGCGTCGCAGCTGAGGTTCACCGAGCCGAAGGGGACCCCCGCCGCCCGCAGGGCCGTGGCGTAGGCACGAAGCTCGTGCTTGGGCAGCGCCAGCTCGCCGTTGCCCACCCCGTGCACCAGCGCGTCGGTTCGGGTCAGGGCAGACGCCAGCCCAGGGGCCCCGCGCTCTTCACGCGAGAGCAGGCAGCGAGCCGCCGTGGAGGCCCCGAGGAAGTCCCCAGTGACGAGCGTGCGCAGGGTGTGGCCCTGGCGCAGCAGCGCCGCGCGGCGGGCGCGAATGGCGCCGACCAGACGCGCGAGGCCGGGCCGCTTCGCGTCCGTGGCGTCGCAGCCAAAGCGCGCGAAGCGCCCGTCCAGGTCAGCCACCAGGGCGAAGTGCAACGTGCGGTGGGCACCGCTAGCCGGGGAGCCCGTCCCGGTCGGCGCCGCGGAGGCCACGGCGCAGAGCGAGACGAGCGAGACGAGCAGCGTGACCGCCGCGGCGCGGAGCGATGACATCGAGGTGATCCCGGTTCCAAAAGCGCGCCGCGCGGGGCCCGCATGACAGGTCCCGCGCGGCGGGAGAG
>JAUIAC010000494.1 GCA_030425545.1 bacterium
CGGGTCGTGCAGATAGACCTTGGCCTTGGGCTCGGCGGCGACCACCGGCGCGTCCGTGGCGACGCTGTCGCCCTGGGCGGCCGCGTCGGCGAGCTGGGCCGCGTCCCCGCCGCCGGTGGCGTCCTGCGCTGAGGGCGCGTCCGCGTCCGTGCCGCAGGCGGTCGCGAGCAGCAGCAAGAGCAGGGTGAGGCCTGCGCGCACGAGCGCGGGCCCTGGTCGGGCCGTGGGCGCGTGCGCAGGGCGGGGCGTGAGTCCGAGGACGCGGAGAGGGAGTGACATCGAAGCTCCGTGGCTGCGGTGTTCGAGGGGGACGCGGCGTGGCCGCGTGAGTCGCTGAGGCGCTCGCTGCGCTAACAGACTTTGCCTTCTCTCCGTTTTTGCGGCCACGCCGGTCAGTCTGCTGGGAAGGGGAAGCCACGGCTTGCCGTGGCTGGGGGCGCTCGTAGCCCCCCAAAGAAACAGAAAGCTAGCAGATTGCGGCGACGATCAACTTCGCCGCAGTCTGCTAGCGCCGGGCGCGCGGTCTGGCGAGGTGCACGCGGCCGTCGGCGCTTCGGATGACCACGCGCCAGGGGCCGGCGGGGCCTGCCACGTCGACCGCGTAGCCGTGAACGGCGGCGCCCAGGCCGAGGCCGCTGACCACCACCACCTTTGTGGTCGCCTGCGCCACCCACGTCGCCGCGCTGCCCTTGGGCACGCCGTGTCGGCTGCGTCCCTGCATGGCCAGGGTCGCGGCGCGGGCGGCCTGGCTGGCGCTGACGGGGCCCCGCGTCACCGGGCCGAGCGCCCGGGCGTCGCTGCTGAAGTGGATCGCCACGCCCCGGCGGTCGAGGGTGACGGCCACGAAGCGGTCCAGCACCGGCAGTCCCGACGCGCTCTGGGCAAAGCGCACGACCTGGCGGTCGTGGCTCCGGCTGACATGGTCCAGCCGCAGGTCCCGGGCGTCGACGCCGCCGAGCAGCGTCGGGTGCGCGCGCAGGAAGTGTCGTGCGCGCGCCTCGGCGTTCGCGCCGCGGGTCTGGAACGCGACGCCGCTGAGCAGCTGCGGCCCCGACTGGCCGAGGCGCCAGACCGCGCGGGCCCGCGGCGTGCGCAGCTTGAGCTGCCTGACCGTCGCTTCGGCGGCCGCGCGCAGCTGGGCGGCCTTCTTCTCGCGCGCCGTGGGCTGGCCGGTCGAGGGCTCGGCCGCCGCCGCTGGCAGGGCCGCGAGGCCGGCGCTCAGCGCGAGGGCGAGCGCCGTGGCCGCAGCGCGCCTGCACACGGTCGGGAGGTGGCGCGTGTCCCGCCGCGCGCAGACAGATGGAGACGTGGATGACATGGAGCGGCTCCTGCGGTTCAGGGGCGCGGAGCGTAGCAGAGTCCGCGGCGCACGCCGGGGGGAAGTTTGGCCGGGGCGGGCCCCCTCGTCCGCGCCCGCTACCACACCAGCGCGCGGACGGGCGCGCCGGCCGCGGTGGGCAGGGGCGGAAGCTGCGCGACGTCGCCGGCCGGGCGGGCGCCGCCCTTGAGCGTGCGGGCGCCGTCCTCGGGCTTGACGTTCAGCAAGTTGACACTCAGCGCGGTGACGTTGAGCAGCCGCCGGGCGGCGTCCCAAGACACCAGCGCGGCCCGTCCGGGAGATCCCCCGTGGCTGCGGACATCTCCGGGCGGCAAGGGGGCGGGCGCGACGGCCGCGCCGGTCAAGGGCCGCTGCGCCACGCGGCCTGCGCTGAGGTCGACGAGGGTCCACGTCGTCGCTCCCTGCAACCCGGGCGTCGCCCAGAGCGCGCGGCCCAGCCAGGGTCGCCACGCGGCCACGGCGGTGCGCCAGCGGGCGGCCTGCTGTCCGCTCGAGGTCGTGAGGGTCAGCAGCGTCGTCGGCGGTCCGGCGCCCGCGAGCCGACGGAGGAGCAGCGCGTGCTTGGGGGCGCGCGCGCGCGCCCCGCCGGCGCCCTGGCTGCCCGCGGCGCTGCCACCGGTCGCGGTCCGGCGGTCGCCGCGCTCCGCCGTCCACCAGTGCACCGTGTCGCCGTGGAGCACCGGTGCCCCCACGAGGACCCCCTCGTCGACGCCGAGCGAGCGCGTGGCTCCGGTCTCCACGTGGATCACGACCCGCTCCGTGCGCAGCCCGCGCCCGACTCGCTCGACGCGGCGGGGGGCGACGACGTAGGCGCTCTGCGCACGGGCGTGCAGGGTGCCGGGCATGCGAGAGCGCACGCCGACGCGCACCTGGGTCAGCAGGGCGCGGGGCGTCGCCCGCTTGGCGGCGACGTCGACCGCGTTGAGCGTCCAGGTCCGCCGGTCGCCGGTGCGCGTGCCCGCGGACCAGAACACCACCACCTTGCCGCCGGCGACC
Organism: bacterium; assembly: GCA_030425545.1. Lineage (GTDB taxonomy): Bacteria > Myxococcota_A > UBA9042 > UBA9042 > UBA9042 > UBA9042. The sequence goes on from JAUIAC010000494.1 coordinate 2,336, forward strand.
AGGCGTGGCCGGAACGCGTGCACGCGCTTGAGCAAGCGGCGGCGCCTGCCCGCGGCGTCGGCGTACCAGAGCGCGCCCGGGTTCTTCGGGAAATAGTCGGCGAACGAGGCGCTCTCGGATCGGTCGCCCATGAGCGGCATGTGGGTCCACACGCGCGCCCCCGAGGGGTGGGTGTCGTGGCCGGTGACGCCGCGCCCCTTGCCCGTGGCGCCGCCGCCTGCCTGCACCTTGCGCACACCCTTGGCTCCGGCGCGGTACAGGCCCGTGCCGTGGTAGCGCACGTCGCGCACGGTCACGCCGCGGCGGTCGCAGGACCAGAGCAGGGGCTGACCGAGCCGGCCGAGCGAGGCGGTCAGGGGCCGGGCCGACCCCGGCGCTTGCACGCTCACGCGCGTGCCCCTGCGCACGGAGCCGCGGTGGTGCAGGGCGCCAGGAGCGTCGGTGTAGTGAGCGCTGCCGTCGAGGCACCCGCGCAGCCGGGTCGCCGTGCCGGGCACGCGGCTCCAGCGCCGCCCGTCGTAGCGCCACACCTGCGTCGGCTCGGACCGGCGGGCGCCGGCAGGCCGGGTCTCCACCCACAGCTGGCCGCGGGTCGCGCGGGGCCGCAGCACGTCTGCGGTGTCGGCCGGGCCCGCGGCCGTGTCGCCGTGGCCACGCAGCAGCCGACCCCGCGGCCCCTTCGTCGCTGCGCGACCCGACGGCTCGCCACGCGGCTGAACCCTGGACTTGGCGGGGCGGGCCCGCTTCGGCCGCGGCACCGCGTGGGTCACGCCGGCCCAGAGCAGCACCAGCGCCGCGGCGGTCCAGCGGGCGCAAGTCGCGCGGGCGCCCGGTGGGCTCAGGTGCGCTCGGTGGGTGGGCGCGCTGCGTGTGGCGGGCTCGGCGGACATGGCGTGCTCCTGTCAGGGCTCGTGGGGCGGAAGGGGAGGCGGCGTCGAGCGCTCCATGGACGGTCTGGTCTCACGCCGAGAGAAGGTCAACCGTCGTCGGCCGGCGTCGGGTGGCCTACCCCGCTCGAGGGATGCTTCGGTGCCGACGCCAGGGCCTTGTCGTCGCAACGGGCGGCGGTGCGTTCGGATTCGAAGCAACGAGCGGGTCGATCGCGGCTCCGGGGAGCGACGCCCGTCGTGGGCGATGGCCTTCGATTGACGCCGGCGACGGTGAGGCGTCACCGTGAACCCGCGCCGCACACGCGCCGCACACGCGCCGCACACGCGCCGCACACGCGCCGCACACGCGCCGCACTTGCTTGCGCCGCACCCTCGCCGCATGTCCTCGCCGCGCGTCGCCCTGCGCACCGCACCGCACCGGGCCCGCGCGGCCCTCCTCCTGGAGCGCCCGTGCCCCCCTCCTCTGGAGCGACATCCACCCCCCGCGCACGCCGCCTCCCGCGCGTCGTCCGCAAGTACCTGGACGGGCACGCTGAGCCTGGGGCGGCCGAGGCCGCGACCGCCTGGGGCGACGTCGCCTGGCAGCGCGCCTGTGCACAGGCCTGCGGCAGCGCCGACAAGGACCACGGCGCGCGCGGCCCCAGCGCTCGCCCCGCGCCGCACCGCCTCAGCGTGCCCGCGCACCTGGTCATGGTGCCGGCCTTCGCCGAGGGGACCGGGCTCGTCGACGCCCTGGCGTCGCTCCCGGCCGCGCCGGGCGGCGTCGCGATCGTGGTGGTCGCGAACCGGCCGCACGACGCGACGGCGGCCCAGGTGGCGCGCCACGTGACGAGCGTCTCCTCGCTGAACAGCCGCTGGCCGGCGGTCGCGCACGCCGAGCCCGGGCGCTCGCTCCACGCGCACCCGGCCGGGCCGCTGGTGCTCTTGGACGTGCGCGTCCCTCGCGCGCAGGGCGTGGGCGTCGCGCGCAAGATCGGCTGCGACGTGGCCCTGCAGCTCTGGGCTGCGGGGCGCGCGGGAGGCAGCGCGCCGCC
>JAUIAC010000495.1 GCA_030425545.1 bacterium
CGCGGCGGCTACGTGCTGCGCGAGGCCACGGCCGCGCTGAAGCTGGTGATCATCGCGACCGGCTCCGAGGTGCAGGTGGCCCTGGCCGCGCGCGATCTGCTCGAGGCCCGCGGCGTCGGCACGCGGGTCGTCAGCATGCCTTGCTGTGAGCTCTTCGACGTGCAGGAGCGGGAGTACCGCCGCAAGGTGCTGCCGGCCGGCGCCGCCAAACTCAGCGTGGAGGCGGGCGTCACCCGCGACTGGGCCGGCTACGTCGGCATCGACGGCGCGTCCATCGGCATCGACACCTTCGGCGCCTCGGCGCCCGCGTCGGTGCTGGCGGAGAAGTTCGGCTTCACCGCGGAGCACGTCGCTGCGCGAGGCCAGGAGCTGCTGGTCCAGTAGGCACAGCGCGCGCCAGGTCGCGTCACTGCGAGACGTCGGCCCCACGCGCAGGCTGCTGAGTTGCCGCTGGGGGGCATGAGGATCGCGGGTCAGGTGTTGCACCGATGCGGGCGCGCGAGGTTCGCGTGCTGACATCGGAAAACGCTACACCTGTGTTGTATGTGGGACCTTCGCCACCACCTGCGCTCCCCCTTCGTCACCCTGGCTGCCTTTGTCGCTGGTGCAGCCTGGGCCTTGCTCAACGCGGCGCCGCCGCCGACGCCGGTCGCCTCGGAGTCGGCCTGCGTCGAGACCCACGTACACCTCGCGCCGCTGTCGACCGCGCCAGTGGCAGCGAGCGGCTGGGCCCAGCTGGCGACCGGTCTGCTCTCCAACGCGGCCGCGAGCCCGACGATCTACCTGAACAGCGAGGGCGCCACCGTGTGGGCGGGGGTCGACGACGCCAGCGAGAACCGGTCGTCGGTGGTCCGCGCGGGCGGCCTCAACCGCGCTGAGATCCCCGCGTTCGAAGGCAAGCGCAGCACCTGGTCGCGGGTCGTCTCCTGCATCCGCGCCCGCTTCGCGCCCTACAACGTGCGCATCACCGACCGTCGGCCCATGCGCGAGCGCAACTATCACATGGCCGTCTTCGGCGGCACGGCGCGCGCGGTGGGCCGGACGCCAGCCGAGGCGGCGCGGACCGGGGGCCTCGCGCCCTTCAACGGGCAGCCGATTCGCCGCAGCGTGGTCTTCGTCTTCACCGACGCGCTCGGCGACAACGTCGACGCCATCTGCGAGACCGCGAGCATGGAGCTGGCGCACGCCTACGGGCTCGACCACGCCTACAACTGCGGCGACATCATGAGCTACCTGCCTCGGTGTGGGCCGCGGCGGTTCCTCGATCACGACGTGCCCTGCGGCGAGCATCGCCCGCGCCCCTGCGCGTCTGGCGCCACGACGCAGAACAGCCACCGCTATCTGTTGGAGCAGCTCGGCGCGGCGCGCACGGCCAGCGCGCCTCGGCCCCCGGGGGACCGCCTCGGCGAGCGATCTGCGCGCACCGAAGACCCCGCCGTGGAGACGCTGCTCGCGGCCCTCGCGTGGCGCGCCGATCCCAGCCTGTGGGCCGGCGCGCTGGGCGTCGCGGCCGTGGCGAGCGTCAGTCGATGACACCCGCCAGCGCCTGACACCCGCCAGCGCCTGACACCCGCCACACGCTGGAGGCGGGTCTGCGGGCTACGTGCCAGGCCGACTGGAAGCGGCCGGCGGCGCGCTCGGACGGGAGGGCGCCGCCTTCGGCGTCGGAGCGGCGCCAGGCGCCGTGGGCGCAGCCGTCGAGGGCGGCGCCTGTGAGGCCGGCGCCTGCGAGGTCGGCGGCGACGCGGGCGGCGTCGGCCGCCCGTCGAGCGGCATGGTGCCGCCCAAGGCGGGGTTCACCCGCCGGACGAAGGCGTCGTAGGCGCCGCGCGTCGCCAGCGCTTGCTTGCGCAGCCCCTGCAGGTCGCGCAGCGGGAGCTTGCGGCTGATCAGGCGCGTCAGCCAGTCGGGGATCCAACCTCCCATGTCCGCCAGCAGCACGTAGGTCACCCGGGTCCGCTTCGGGCCCAGCGCCTCGAGCGTGAAGGAGCCGTCGAGGCGCGGCATGCGCACGATGCCCGAGCGCTTCGGCCGAAGGGGCGTGGTCACGGCGCGAAAGCGCGACACGATGCGCTTGCGCTTGCCGTCGACGTGGACCCGCACCCGCATCACCGCGTCGCGATCCTGCGCCGGCCAGGGCGTCCGCTTCTGCGTCCAGATGAAGCGGTCCCAGCCGGTCAGCTTCTTCACCAACGCGCTGTCCCGCGTCCGCGCCATCCACACCTTGTGCTTCGCCGTGTCGTCCAACACCGCGAACACCTGGTAGATGCTCGTGTCGATGTCCACCTGCCCCCGCATCTGCGGCACGTGGAAGTTGGGATAGGGGCGCGTGTGCACCGTGACCCCGTCCGTGACGCCGACCAGCTGCCACGGCCCCAGCGGCGTCGGCTTGGCGGCGATCGTCGGCGCTGGACGGACCAGGAGCCCCATCAGCACGAGCAGGGAGAGGCCCCGCGCGGCCCAGGCGACCCCTCGCCCAGCTCCGCGGCGCGCCGTGGAGGAGCGCCCCGCATCGACGTGCCAGCGCGCCGCAGCCTGTGTTCCGCGTGGGTCTGCCATGGCCTAGCGACTCGCCCGGCGCGCGAGGCGCGCGCGCTCGTCCGTACGCGCCGCCTGCTGGCCCCGCAGGCACACGTCGAGCAGCTGCAGCACCTTCGCCCGCACGCCGCCAGCGCTGTCCGTCGCCAGCGCCTCGCCGATGTGGCGCAGCGCGCTGTCGAAGCGGCCCAGCTCGGCGTCGACGAAGGCCACGCCGTAGTGCCCCTCGGCGTGGGTCGGGTTGACGTCGAGGGCGTAGGCATAGGCCTGCCTGGCGCCGCGCTTGTCTCCTGTGGCCCAGAGGGCGTCGCCGTAGACGGTCCACAGGTCCGGGCTGTACTCGGCGTTGAGCGCCAGGCCCCGGCGCGCGAGCACATAGGCCAGCTGGGGGTCCAAGCCGCCGGCGAGGGCGCGGCGCGCAGCCTCCAGCATCAGGGCCCAGTTCCAGGGCTCGTGGTTCAGGGCCGCGCGAAAGTGCTCCAGCGCCTCGCTGGCGTCCTCGCTGGCGCGGGCCTGGCCGACCCGCGCGTCGACCTCGGCGAAGGCCGACGCGTCGAGCAGCCGCCGAAACGCGTCTTCGGTCTCTGGCAGCGCGCTCGACGCGATCAGGCGAGAGGCCTGATGTCTGGGGCCGTCCTGGTCCGGCGCGGTCACCTTCAGGGTCGGCGTGGCACCGTCGCTGCCGTGAGCGAACCAGTCGTCGAGCTCCACCAGGTTGACGCCGGCCGCGGAGGTCGGGCCGTAGTGGCTGTAGGTCCGGGGTACCGCCGCCAGCTCGGCCGTGGTCAGCCCGACGTCTCGCACCAGGGCGAAGCCCCGCGGGTCGAGCGCGCGTCCCAGCCGCGCCGCGACCTGCATGGCGCCTCCGGAGTGGGACACCACCGTGCCTTCGGTGAGCAGGGCGTGATCGCTGCCCAGCTCCGCCTCGAGCCGGTCCGCCATACGCTCCAGCAGCGCCAGATCCGGGTGGGTGCTCAGATCGACCGGGAAGGTCCGGAGCTCGACCTGCGTCAGGGGGAAGAGATCGGTCAGCGCGCGGAAGTCCCCCTGCGCCACCGCAGCGCGCACCCCGTCGATGTCCAGGTCGGTGTAGCGCCCCATGCGCTCGGGCGCGCCCAGCCAGGTGCGGGCCAGCACGGCCTGCCACACCGGGCCGCTGGTCTCCAGCCGTCGGCGGAAGAGATCCATCGGCATCAGGTCGAGCACGTAGTTGGCGACGACGCAGTGCATGGCGCCGCGGAGGTCGACCGCCTCGCCGCCCTCGAGCGGGAGGAAGACCCCGGGCTCCAGCGCGTTCATGCCACCGAGGCGCACGTCGTAGCCCGCGAAGAGCCCGCGATCCCGGGCGTGGGTGAGCACGCCACGGCTGACGTCGGTGGCGTAGACGTCCAGCCGCCCCGCCCAGTCGTGCCCGCCCGCCTCGCAGCGCGCGGCGAAGCGATCGAGCAGGTAGCGCAGGTGCAGCCCGGTGCCCATGCCCAGCTCGACGAGGGTGACGCGCTCCGGCAGCGTCCCAGCGGCGGCCTGAGCTTCGCACCACGCCAGGAGCACACCCGCGTGACGGTCGGAGAGGGTGCCGTTGTCGTGAGCGAGGTTGGGGACGCGCTGCTCGTCAAAGAGGCGTTCGGCCTGGACGGCCCAGGTCTGCAAGCCCGCGCGCCAGTCGAGGCACTGACCGAGCGGGGTCCAGTCTTCGAGCAGGAGCGCGCCGTCCT
>JAUIAC010000496.1 GCA_030425545.1 bacterium
TGGAGCGCCTTGCGCCCCTGCATCCACCCCAAGATGAAGCCCACGAGCAGCACGCCGGGGATGAAGAAGATGTGCGAGGTGGTCATGCCTGGGTCTCCGTGGCGACGTCGACCCGCTCGGCCAGCTCCTTGAGCTCGGCTTCGGTGCGCGACTGGCGCATGACGACACGGGCGACGAGGGCCGCGGCCAGCGCCCACATGACCATGTAGGCCGCCAGCAAGAGCGCGCCGCCGGGCACAGGCTCTTCTTTGTACTTGGCCAGCGCCTCGGCGCCGCCGGGCGCCGCCTTGGCCGCCGCGTCAGGGGCTCCGGCCGTGGCCGCCGCGGCCGGTGCGTCGGCCTTGGCCGCTGCCGGCTGAGGCGCTGCGAAGCTCGTGCTCGCCGCGACCGCGCTCAGGGGCAGCACAAGGCTGAGCGCGACGCCGACGGCCAGGCGCCGGAGGGCAGGCTTGCGGACGGGGGTCGACCCGCGTGGGGAGAGCAGTGGGGACATGACGGGACTCCTCAGCTGAGCGTCGCGGGTCGCGTTGGCCGCGCGCGCCTCGTCTCGAGCGCACATCAAGCCCGCCCTCGGCGGAGCTCGAGCGCAGACAGGTTCAGGCGCAGGGAACGGGCGCGATCTTGCAGTCGGAGGTCGCGAAAGCGGGCCACGACCATGCACGCCGCGAAGGTGATGAGCCCAGCGACGGCGAGCCAGAAGGCGACGCGCATCTCGCTGGAGCGAATCCCGCCGCCCTGCAGCACCTGCGGGTGCGCGCCGCCCCACCACTTCACCGCGACGTGGATCAAGAAGCTGGCCGGCGCGCCCATGACCGCCATGGCCGCACCGACGCGGCGGCCGCTCTGGGGGTCTTCGGCCAGCCCGCGCAGGGCGATGACCGCCACGGCGAGCAGCGTCACCAGCAGGGTCAGCGTCAAGCGCGGCTCCCAGGTCCAGTACATGCCCCACGACTTGCGGGCCCACAGCGGCCCGCTGGTGAGTACGCAGAGCGCGAACACGACGCCAACCTCCAGGCAGCTGCGGGCCAGGGCGTCGGCGCGATCATCGGGCCGAATCAGATCGTAGAGGCTGGTGCCGGCCGCGGCGGTGAGCGTCAGCAGCATCACGAACGCAGACGCCACGTGGAAGTAGAACACCTTTTGCACGACGCCGAGGATGATGTCGGGCGGCGTCTTGGTGGCGATCCACCACAGGGCGGCCTCGATCAGCGCCAGGCCGAGCGCGATCCCCGCCAGGAGCAGCCACGGCTGCTTGACGGGGACCTGAAGGGGCGCGGGGGAGTGTGCAGTCATGGCGCCTCGGCGGGCAGGGGAGAGGGGACGCAGCGCGGGATGCTGCCAGGGTGGGCGCGGGATTTCACGCTCAGCGCTGCATGGCGCGCCCGTGGAGCCAGGGCGACGCCGCCACGAAGACGAGGTCGAAGACCAACATCAACGTCAGCCAGTCGGTCGTGCCCTGGCCGGACTGCCCCTGGAGGGCCATGGACGTGACCTTGACGCCGGCGATCACCAGAGGCGCGACGGTGGGGTAGAGCACCAGCGGCAGCAGCACCTCGCGCAGGCGGACGTGCACCAGGAGCGCGGCGCAGAGCGTCCCGACCACGCTCTGGCCCACCAACCCCAGCAGGAGCGAGGCGATCACGGGCCCCGGAGCGTCGAGCCGGGCGTCAAAGAAGAGCAGGACCATGGGCAACACCAGCGCGGTCACCAGCGTGGTGAACACGAGCTGCACGCCCGCCTTGGACAGAAAGAGCGGCACCGTGCCGGCGGTGGTCGCGGACACGAGGGGCAGGGTCCCGCCCTCCTCCTCGGCGGCGAAGAGCCGCAGCAGCGACATCGAGCTGGCGAAGAGCAGGGTCACCCAGAGCACGCCGGGCACGTAGCGGACCGCGGCGCTCCCCGACTGCAGGAACCCGAACGCGAAGATCAGCACGCACAGGACCGAGAAGAGCAGGGTGAACCCAAGCACTTCGCGCGAGCGCGCCGCGATGCGGAGGTCCTTCTGCAGCAGCAGCCAGGTCAGGCGGAGCGTCGTCACAGCGCGCCCTCGTGGACCTGCCCGCCGCGGAGCACCAGGTGCCGGTCTGCCAGGGCGATCAGCTCCGGGTCGTGGGTCACCACCATCACCGCGCGGCCCTCGTCACGGGCGTCGCGAAGCACCTGCGCCAGGGTCGCCCGACCGGCGGGGTCCAAGCCTGTGGAGGGCTCGTCGAGCAGCCAGACCCGTGCGCCCGACACGAGCACGCGCGCCAGCCCGGTGCGTTGCTTCATGCCCCGGCTGTAGTGGCGCACGCGGCGGTCCCACGCAGCGGGCTCCAGGCCGACGCGGGTGAGCGCGGCCTCCACCTCGGCCACGGACAAGGTGTGGCCACAGAGCGCGGCCATGAGCGTGAGGTTCTCCCGGCCGGTCAGGTCGAAGTAGAGGCCAGGGCGGTGATGGAGCGACGCGACGTGGCGCGGGAGCTCGTGGACCGCCACCTCCGGCAGGGGCACCCCTTGCAGCAGCACGGCCCCCCGATCGACAGGGCGCTCGCCGCGCAGCACGTCCAGCAGGCTCGTCTTGCCGGCGCCGTTGTGGCCGGAGAGCAGCAACAGCTCGCCCGGCCGCAGCGTCACGTCCAGGTCGAGCAGGACGAAGCGCTCGCCAGCGGCCCAGGCGACGCCGCGGGCCTCCAGTGGCGCGGGCTCTTGCGGCGAGGTCGGGGTCACAGGCGCTAGCTTCCCGGGCGGCGGATGAAGGCGGCGCCCGCGAGCAGGCAGAGCAGCACGAAGCCCCCGCCGAGGGCGCGCCGTGGCCATGCGGCTTGGGTAGGCAGGTCGTGGACCGTCAGGAGCACCGTCTCGCCCTCGGCCAGCGGGCGCAGCAGCGCGACGCCGGCGAGGCGCTCGCGCCCCTCGTTCTGGCTGCCGCCGCGGGCCGGCCGGTTCACCGTCACGCGTGGGCGCGCCGGGCGCACCCCCACCGCCGCGACGGCCAGCTGGGTCTCTCCGACCACGCCCCGCAGCCCCAGGTGCGCGGTGTCCCCAATCGTGGCGATGGGGTAGCGCACGCGCACGCTCACGGGTCGACCGGGCGCGACGGTGCCGTGGAGCTGGAGCGCCCCCTTGGTCCGGGTCACCTCGGCGTCCCCCTCGAGCATCACCTCCACGTGCCGCGCCGCGCTGGGCAGGGTGCCGCGGTCCAGCACCTCGCCGCGGACGGCCGGCGCGAGCAAGGGCAGCGTCAGCGGCGCCTTGGGGCTCAGCCGCACGACGCCGGAGCGCTCGACGCGAAAGGTGTAGAGCGCCCAGACCCGCAGGCCGCTGTCGCGCACCTCGAAGTTGGCGCGCACGTCGAGGGCGAGCTCCTGGCGGGTCAGCGTGCGGGCGAAGCGGCGGACCTGGAGCGCGTCGGCGCGCAGCCGGGCGGTGACCCGGTGACCGGCCTCGTCGAAGGCGAGCGTGTGGTGTTGGCCCGCCTTGGGCGCAGCGACGACGAGCTGGCCCTGGTCGTTGGTGGTCTGCTTGGCCGTCCTGAGCTTCTTCGCCGCCCGATCGCCACCGCCTTGCCAGGTGGTGAGCTCGACCTGGGTCTCCGACGCCGCCCGTGGCACGCCGGCGGCGTCGACGTCGACCAGCTGGACCGTCCAGTCCGCCGCCGACGCCACGGACGCGAGCGAGAGCGTCAGCGCCGCGCACAGCGTGGCGTGCCAGCGCGTGGCGTGCCGGAACGGGGCGCGCCAGCGCGTGGCGCGCCGGTTCGCCGCCGGGGGGCGCTGCGGACGAGCACCCTTCACGCGGGCTCCTTGGGCTGGGACGGCGCCGCGGGGTCGGCCGGGCTGTGGGCGTCGACGTGATCGGTGTCGGGGTCGGTGTCGCTGACGGTGGTGGCGTCGGCGTCGGCGTCCGCGGCCTGGTCCACCGCCTCGTCCCGCTCGGAGCCCGGGCGCTCGCCGTGCGCCGCCGCCGCGTGCGCGTCGATCGCGCGCATGGCGGCGATCGCGTAGCCCTCATAGCGCGCACGCAGCGCGTCGTAGTCGGCCTGGTCGATCTTGCCGGTGTCGAAGTCGAACCGGACCTCGGCGAGGTTGTGCAAGCTCCGTCGGCGGTCGTCTTCGAGCGCGCCACCGACGTCGTCCCATGCGCCCTCCGCGCGGCGCTTGCGACCGGTCAGGTGCAGGAGCACCCGCAGCCCCTGCGCGCCCGCCAGCAACGAGAAGCCGGCCACGAGCACCACGGCGATCACGGCGACGGTGACCTTCATCCCGC
>JAUIAC010000497.1 GCA_030425545.1 bacterium
TGCCGCAGGCGGCGCCGATGGTGTGGCTCTCGGGCGGCTGCGACGCGTCCTTGAGGCTCCAGCCCTCCATGTCCACGGGCTTCGGCGTCGGGTTGTGCACCTCGAACCACTCGCCCACGTCGTTGCCTGAGTCGGAGTCGGGGTTGGCCATGACCTCGGACACCACCAGGGTGCCGTCCGGCTGGGGCTCTGGCTCTTTCTGGCACAGCGCGTCGCAGCCGTCGCCCGGCTTGAGGTTGCCGTCGTCGCACTGCTCGGAGGCCTGGTTGACCTTGCCGTCGCCGCACTTGGGCTTCTCGACGCACTCTCCCTTCTGGCACCAGAGCTCCGGCCCGCACGTGGTGCCGTCGGCCTTGTTGGTGACCTTGTCGGCCTCCTTGCAGGGGTTCACGCAGCTCGGGTTGAACGCGCCAGGGCTGCCGAGATCCCCGTCGCCGTAGCTCTTCTTCGCCGCGCACCACGCGTCCTGGCTGTCGTTCTTGGTCGCGTCGTGCTGCAGGGGGTCGAGCGAGAGCGACTTGCCCGCGGCCACGTCGAAGCCCTGCTCCTGGCACCCGGGCTTGGGCGCCTTGGGATCACAGAGCAGCCCCTTGGCGTAGTAGGACACCTCGTCGATCTTTTTGCCGTTCCACTCGAGCACCACCGCGTCGGCCTGGTTGGCCATGACGAAGCCCTGGTAGACGTAGTCGATCTGCACACCGCCGTTGAGCTTGGTGTCGCCGTTGGGGCCGAGCACCAGCCGCTCCTTGGGGCCGATCCACAGCGGCTTGCCGTGGTTGATGGTGTGCTTGTCGGTGGCGTTGTCTCGCAGCACCCAGCCGTTGACGTCGACCTTGCTCGCGGTGGGGTTGTAGAGCTCCACCCACTCGCCGGCCGAGTCGCTCGCCTTGCTCGGGTTGATCATCAGCTCCGAGAGCACGATGTCGCCGGGCTTGTAGCTCTCCTTCAGGCAGTTCGCCGAGCAGCCGTCACCGGCGTTGGTGTTGCTGTCGTCGCACTCCTCGTAGAGGTCGACGTTGCCGTCGCCGCACTTGAGCGAGTCGCAGAAGTCGCCGAAGCCGTCGCCGTCGGTGTCTTTCTGATCCGTGTTGGCGAAGGCCGGGCAGTTGTCGCACTGGTCCCCGACGCCGTCGTTGTCCGCGTCGGCCTGGTCGGGGTTGGGGATCTTGGCGCAGATGTCGCACGCGTCGCCCAGGCCGTCCTTGTCGCTGTCGGTCTGCAGCGGGTTGGAGACGAAGAGGCAGTTGTCCTTCTCGTTGGCGATCTTGTCGCCGTCCTTGTCGGCGCCGGGCGGCGTGCAGGTCGGGTTGACCTGCCCAGGCGTGCCGAAGTCGCCGGGGCTCGACGGCCACTTGGTGTAGGCGTCACACCAGTAGATCGACTTGTCGTTGAGGGTCGCGCTCATGAACTTCGGGTCGACGTGGATCGCCTTGCCGGTCTTGGGCGCGGGCGTGTTGGTGCCGTACGCGACCTCGTCGATGAGCACGTTGTTGTTCCACAAGGAGATGGTGTCGGCGCTGTCGTGGAGCGAGATCTCGACCTTGCCCTTGGCGTCGGTCCAGGCGTGGTTCACGGGCACCTTGCCGTTGAAGATCGGGCTCTTCGACGCGCCAAAGACAAAGTACGCGCCCGGCTTGATCACCAGCGCTGGCGAGGCCGGGATGGTGTGGCTGCCGCCGAGGCTGGTCTTGATCTGCCAGCCGTTGAGCGTCACGTCCTTCTTGTCGGCGTTGTAGATCTCGAACCACTCGCCGAGCACGACCTCGTCGGTCTTCACGAAGATCTCGGTGATGAAGACCTTGCTGGGGATGATCTTGGCGATCTGGCACTTCTCGCAGCCGTCGTTGGTCTTGTCGTTGCCGTCGTCGCACTGCTCGCCCGTGTCGAGCTCTCCGTCGCCGCACTCCTGCGGGTCGCAGACGTCACCCGAGCCGTCGGAGTCGACGTCCTTCTGGTCCTTGTTGGGCACCTTGGGGCAGTTGTCGCAGGCGTCGCCGACGCCGTCCTTGTCCGCGTCGGCCTGGTCCTGGTTCTTGACCTGGACACAGTTGTCGTCCTTGTCGGCGACCTCGTCCTGGTCTGCGTCCGGCGGCTTGGGGCACACGGGGTTGGGCTGGCCGGGCGTGCCGAAGTCGCCGCTCGCCATCGGCGTGCTGGCCGGGCACCAGGTGAAGGCGTACTTGTCGTTCTTCGCCGCGTCGAGCTTGGCGGGGTCCAGGCTGGCCGCCTTGCCGTCGAACTCGGCCGGGCTGGGCCACACCGTCGCCTTCCACTCGACCTTGTCGATGGTCGTGGTGCCGACCCGCAGCTCCACCGCGCCGTCGAAGTTCTTGAGCGCGCCGATGGTGTAGGCGTAGTCGACCTGCACGCCGCCGTTCTTCGCCTTGTCGCCGGTGGGCCCGAGCACGAAGTAGCCCTTGGGCGGGACGAAGAGGGTGCAGCCCACGATGGTGTGCGACTTGCCGGCGATGGGCTCGACCACGCTGACCCCGTCGAGCGGCACGGGCTGATCGCCGGGGTTGTAGAGCTCGATCCACTCGCCAAAGTCGTCGAACACGGCCTTGGGGTTGATCATGATCTCGCTGATGACGAGGGCGCCCGCTGGCAGGTTGGGGTCGACCTTCTGGCAGCCGATGTCGGTGATGGTCCCCGTGTCTGCGGGTCCGCTGTCGACGCTGCCGCTGTCGGTGGTGTCGCTCGTGTCGCCGACCGTGTCGGGCGCGCCGCCGTCGCTACACAGCTGGCCGTAGTCGGCGCAGCAGTCGCCGGTGACGCCACACTGGGCGTGGCACTGGCAGTTGGCGCCCAGCTTGTACTTGCCGCAGCGACCCGCGCAGCTGTTGGGATCCACGGGCACGTCGGGCGCCGCGGTGTCGCCCGGGTCGAGGGTGTCGGCGACCACGTCGGGCGCGAGCGTGTCGAGATCGGGGCCCGTGTCCGGCAGCGCACCGGTGTCGTCGGGGCTCGTGTCGCCGGCCGCGTCGCCCGCGGTGGTGTCGACAGCGCCCGTGTCCGCGGGCCCCGTGTCCGCCGGGCCTGTGTCTGCCGGGCCCGTGTCCGCCGGCCCGGCGTCGCCGAAGCCACCGGAGTCGAAGGTGAACGAGATCGAGTCCTTCTCCTCGGGCTTCTCTTCGGTGCCGCAGCCGACGAGCAGGACGCAGGCGAGCGTCACCACGGCAGACCACGGCCGCACCCGCGGGGGGGCGGGCTCGTCGTCGCGGAGGTCACGGACGCGCGGAGGTCGCGGGGCGATTGGGGTCACGAAGCGGGCCATGCGGGCTCCAGGGCTGGTTCAAGCGGCCCGTAAGGTACTGGACCCCGTCATAGCGGGGCAAGCCAGGGCGCCGAGGGGCGCAGGGCGAGGCCGGCGCCGGCGGCGATCAACCGGGAGGTTCAGCCGGCGGCGGGGGCGCCCAGCTGGCGGGCCAGCGCGGTCAGGTCCGGCTCGGACCGGTACGCCACCTTCAGCGCCAGGGTGGTGTCTTTGGCGCTCACCTCCGCGCGCCCCTCGTCCGCCGCGAAGGCGCAGGCCAGCGCCTCGGCGAAGCGCAGGCGCACCGCGAGGTTGGCGAGCCCGGCGTCGACGTGACCCAGCGCCACCTGGGCGCTCAGGTCGTTGGCGACGATGTCCAGCAGGTGGCGCCGCGCGAGGGGGGCCAGGCCGAGCGCCCCCGCCCCCTGGGTCGACAGCCCGGCGGTGAGCGCGTCCAGCCCCCGGGCGAAGCGGCGCAGGCGCAGCGCGTCGGCCGGCTCGTCGCGGTCCGCGAGGGTCTCGGCCCGCTCGAAGAGCGCAGCCTTGTGGGCGGAGAGGTCCGCAAACCAGGGCGCGTCGCCGTCGAGCAAGGTGGCGAGCCCGGCCGTGGCCAGCTCAGCGGCCACGTCGTCGCCCTCACGCAGGGCGGCGTCCCGGGCGAGCCCGGCCCGCTCAAAACGTCGGATCACCTCAGCGAGCCAGGCCCGCGGCGACCCCGCGGCGTCCGGCTCTCCTTCGGCGAGCTCCCCGAGCAAGGCCCGCGTGTCGGCCACGGACGCCGGGACCCCGGCGCTCCACTCAAAGGGCACCGCGCTCGCCGGCACGCGTGCGCCCTCCGCCAGGAAGCCACGCACCTCGGCCTCCCGCGTCGACCAGTCCGCCGCCTCGCCGCGCGCGCGGTCGTAGCCCTCGCAGGCCAGCAGCAGGCTCACGTGCAGCCCCCACGGCGTCCGGTGGAAGCGCAGCGGGAACTGCCGGCAGGGGATCGGCTTGA
>JAUIAC010000037.1 GCA_030425545.1 bacterium
CCCAAGCCTGACTGAGCCCGAGAACTTGCTCCTGCAGCGGGACGGCGTGCGCCTATGTTGACGGCACACCACGCTACCCAGGAGCTCCAATGACCGTGAAGATCGACGACGTGATGGCCCAGCAGGTCGTCACCGTCCAGCCGCACCACACCATCAGCCACGCCCGCGGGATCATGGAGCGCAACCACATTCACGCGCTGCCGGTCGTCGGGCCGGACGACGAGGTGTGCGGCATCCTCAGCTCGAGCGATCTGGTGAGCAAGCACCCGGAGGGCGCGCCGGTGTCGAGCGTGATGACCGAGCGTGTGTGGTGTCTGCCGCGCTACAACAACGTCGACACCGCCGCCACGGTGATGCGCAAGCACAAGGTGCACCACGTTGTGGTGACCCATGAGAAGAAGGTGGTCGGCATGCTGAGCGCGTTCGACCTGCTGCAGCTGGTCGAAGGTCGTCGCTACGTCGAGAAACGTTCGCCGACCCGGTCGAGCAAGTCCCGCAAGCAGCACGACTAGCAGACTGCGGCGAACTTGATTGTCGCCGCAGTCTGCTAGCTTTTCTGTCTCTTGGGGGAGCAAGCCCCCTGAGGCGCAGCCGAAGGATACGGGCGCGCTAGATGCTGAATTGCCTGGTCGCGACAGCGAACTGGCACGACACCTACGAGCGCCCCCAGCCACGGCAAGCCGTGGCTTCCCCTTCCCAGCAGACTGACCGGCGTGGCCGCAATGTCGCTCAGCTCGCCGGGGGAAATGAGCGACATTTTGTCGCTGCTGCGCACCGACCACCTCAGGGCGCCTTCGGAGCCGCCGGCGGTGGGACGTTCTTGAACTGCCGGGGTGGCGGCGGTGGCGCCTTGGCGGCGCCGGGGCTTGGGACCGCGCCGGTGGGGTCGGCGCCGGGCTCGCCTGGGGACGGTGCGCCGGGCTTGGCCGCGCGCAGCTTCAGGGACACCTCCATCAGGTGGCCGTCGGGCAGCTTCAGGCGGATCGGCACCTCCCAGGCGGCGCGCCCCTTCGCGGCGAAGGGGGCGGTCAAGGCCTCGGGAGCGCCGGGCGGGTTGCCGCCGATGGCCAGCACGGTGGCGTCTGGGGGCACGCCGAAGCGCGGCGCCATCTGCGGCGGGAAGAGCTCCTTGAGCTGCATCTTGGGCGGCAGCGGCTGGTCCTTGCCCATGGCCAGGCGGTAGGCCGCGACGCGCTCGGCGACCCAGCTGTCGGAGACGGCGTGGTCGGGGTTGGCCAGCTCGGCGGCGCTCAGGTTGCCCATCGCCCCAGTGACGGGCTGGGCGGTGACGGGCTGGGCGGTGGCGGCCGCACCACCCGGGGCGCCCGGGGCTGGTGGGGCGGCGCCGACCGTCGCCGGGCTGCCCGGCGCACCCGCTGTGGGCGCGGCAGCGGCTGCGGGTGGCGGACCCGGCGTGGGCTTGGGGGCCGGATCGCCAAAGGGATAGCGCGGGGCCTGCGCCGCTGCGGGTTGGGGGGCCTTGGCGGCCGCGCCCAGCGCTGAGGTCGGCGTCGTCGCAGGGGTTGAGTCCGGCGCCTGTGCCGGGCCCTGCGCGGCGAACCAGCCGCCGACCGCGAGCAGGGCCACCACGGCCACCGCGCCGAGCTTCGCGCCGGTCGAGAGATCTTGCATCACTTCCGGCCCTTGCGCTTGTGGGTGCTGCCCCCAGGCGCGCGACAGATGAAGGCGCGTCGCAGCCCGCAGTGGCTGTCGTACCAGCGGCCGCGGGCGCGCTTGGCGATGGCCGCGCAGTCCTCGCCGCAGGCGTTGTCGCTCGGCTCCCCGCTCTTCCAGTAGGTGAAGGTCACCGGCGCGCCGTCGGCCCACTTGTGATCGTCCTCGGCGATGCGGTCGTTGAGCCCGATCC
The DNA here is from genome assembly GCA_030425545.1 of bacterium. Lineage (GTDB taxonomy): Bacteria > Myxococcota_A > UBA9042 > UBA9042 > UBA9042 > UBA9042. Next base: position 1,868 of record JAUIAC010000037.1, read on the forward strand.
ACCACCGCGTCCGCCGTACCTTCTTGGCCTGCCGGTACAGGGTCTTGCTCTGCACCTTGGAGTCGATGCGCGCCAGGGTCATCCCCTTGTCTCGGCAGAAGCGCGCCGCCTGGCCCCACGGCATGGGCAGGTCACACAGCTCGAACTTGACGCCGGCGGCCTCCACCGGGGTGCACGGGCACTTGGGCGAGTCGTCGGCGAGCCCGCTGCAGTCGTTGTCCTTGCCATCGCACACCTCGGCGGCGTCGGGGTGGATCTTGGGGTCGTCGTCGTCGCAGTCCATGCAGCCGTAGCCGTCCTTGTCGAAGTCCTGCTCCTTGCCGTCCTTCACGCAGCGGAGCACGCGGGCCAGCTGCTTGCGGCGACCGCGCACGAAGGTCAGCAGCTCGGCGCGCTTCGCCGCCCGCTCCTCGCTGGTCTCCGGCAGCGCCCCCTCGGGCAGCTTCGCGGCGGCGATGCGCGCGTCGAGGACCTTGATCTGCGTCGGCACGTTCATGGCCTCGAGGAGGTCGATGGCCCTGTGCAGCTTGCCCACGTAGTCCAGCCGGCACTGGCGGTCGTCAAAGCACATGCGCGCCAGCAGCCCCTCGCTGCTGAAGGGCTCGAGCGCTTTGTAGAAGGATCGGTCGATGCCCCACGGCATCAGCGACCACCGGTCCACCTTGGGGTCGTGATAGAGGTAGTAGTTGTGGTGGTGTTCGTAGCCGTCGAAGTCGCCCAGCACCACGCTCATGGCCAGGAACGAGAGCACCCTGTCGCGGTCGACGCCGCCCGGTTGGTCGCCGAACACGGCGTTGACCCCCTTGGGCATGAGCTTGGCGAAGGCCTGCAGGTCGGAGCGGCCGCGGTCTTTGCCGGCGTCCATGTCGAAGCCCCACACGTCGTGCAGGTTGACGTCGCAGCCGTACTCGCCCTCGTAGAGGTTGCCGCGGCCGTCGCTGAAGTTGCGCTTGCAGAAGCGCTTGTCGAGCGGCTCGACGGCCAGGTAGAGCCGCGGCGGCGCGTTGTCGACCGAGAGGTGCACGTACGCCGTGCGCGGCGCGGGGACGCCCGCCTGACGGAAGAGCTCGTAGCCCAGGGTCTCGCGCACCAGGGTCGGGTCTTCCACCAGGTTGTTGAGGGCCAACTTGCGCAGCCCGTGCAGCTTGCGGCCCTTGGCGTAGCGGCGGAAGTCGAGCAGGAACGCGGGTCGCTCGTTGAGGTCGCGCATGGAGCGGTGGCCTTTGAGGCGGACGCCGACGTTGGCGAGCTGGTGACCCGAGACAGTGACCGTGGCCCGGGTCCACTTGCGCGGCTCCCGGCGCAGGGAGGCGCGGGCCGTGGCGTTGAGGGTGATCTGAACGTCGACGAGCAGCTTGGAGTCGAAGAGCGGGTGGGGCTCGTCGTCCTTCTTGGGCTTGGCTTGCTCGCCAGCGCTGGCCTCGGTGGCGGCCGCGGGGGGCGGCACCGAGTTGTCGACCGCGGTCAGCGGCGGCGGCGGCGCTGGCGCGCGGGTGTCCGACGACTTGCCGCAGGCCGGGAGGGTGAGCGTGGCGAGCAGGAGCCACAGGAGCGGACGGTGCTGGGTGCGTGCGAGGTCGAGCGTCTTCATGGCGCGTACGCTATCACCGACCTCACAGCGCGCGAAGTGCATCGCAAACGAGCGTGATGTAGGCGTGCGGGCTGGCGGCGTCACGGCTATGCTCGCGCCCATGGCGGACCCGACCGAGATCACCTGCACCCCGCTGGCCAGCCGCGCCGGAGACCCGGGCGTGTGGCTGGCGGACAACGTGCGCACGCTGCGCGAGGCGCGGCGGCTGAGCCAGCGGCAGCTGGCCACACGGGCCGGCGTACCCCGCGCCACCTGCACCAACCTGGAGTCTGGCGGCGCGAACCCGACCCTGTCGGTGCTGGTCAAGGTCGCCGCGGCGCTGCAGGTCAGCGTCGACGAGCTGATCGCGCCGCCGCGGGCGGTGTTTCAGGTCTTCAGCGCGGACCGGCTGCGGCAGCGGAGCCGCGGCGGCGTGGCGGTGCGCAAGCTGCTGCCGGCGCCGCTCCCAGGGCTCGACCTCGAGCGGCTGGAGTTGGCGCCGGGCGCGCGCATGCCCGGGGTCCCCCACACCCCGGGGACGCAGGAGTACCTGGCCTGCGAGCGCGGCGAGGTGCAGCTGCAGGTGGCCGGCGAGGTCGTGCGCCTGCAGCCGGGGGAGGTGGTGGTCTTCCGTGGGGACCAGCGCCACGGCTACGGCAACCCCGGGGCGGCGGTCGCCGTCGCCTACAGCGCCGTGGTGCGCGCTGAAGGGTAGGCTCGGGCGGCGGGCGTGCGCCCGCTCCACACCAGCGCGCCGACGCCGCAGCCCAGGGTCGCCAGCGCCACGGCACGCGGCGGCGCCCCGAGGTCGACGACGGCCGCGGCGAGCAGGGCCGCGCCGCTGAGGGTCGCCGTGCGTAGGGCGCCGTCGAGCGCGCTGAGCCGCCCGAGCCACGCTCCCGGCGAGCGGAGCTGAATCGTGGTGCTCGACACGGTCCAGTTGGCGCCGGTGCCGAGCCCCCACACGAACACCCCCACCAGCCCCAGGAGCGGCACGGGCGCCACCGCCACCACGGCGAGGCCCACGACCGCGACCCCCTGACTCCAGCGCAAGCGCGCGGTGTGACCCCAAGACGACGGGCCCTCGTCGCGGACGGGCCACGCCAGCGCGAGCGCCGGGCCGACCCCCGTGCCCAGGCCACGCAGCGCGTGGAGCAGCCCGATGCCCAGCCCAAGCGCGCCGCCCACGCCGGTCAGCCACGCGCCCTCGAGGTGGATCAACAGCCAGACCCCGGCGCCCGCGAGCGACACGCCGGCCTTGGCCGTGGTCGCGGCGAAGAGCTGCGCGTCCGCCCGAGCGTGCCGCAGGGCCCCCGGCAGCGCGCCGACGCCGTCGCGCCACGCCAGGGCCACCGCGCCGCGCCACCCGGGTCGGGTCTCGCTTGGGGCGGGCGGCTCGCGCCGGGGCAAGGCCGGCAGGCGGCCCAGCAGCCACGCGGCGGCGACGAAGGTCAGCGCGTCGGCGCCAAAGGCCACCTCGGGCCCCCACACGCTGACCACCCCGCCCAGGGCCATGCCCACGGTGAACATCACGCTCCAGGTGCCGGCGCTCAGGGCGTTGGCCTGGGCCAGCACCGCCGGCGGCACGAGCGCCCGGAGCGCCACGCTCCACGCGGGGTAGACCAGCGCGCTCAGCGTGGCCCGGGCCAGCACCAGCGCCTGCACGGTGAGCAGCGACCCCGTGGCGGCGGCCGGGATCATCAGCGCGGTCAGGGCGGCCTCGCCCAGCACGCCAGCGCGCGTCAGCGTGCGCGAGTCGACCCGGTCCGCGAGGAGCCCGGCGAGGGGCGACACCAGCGCGTGGGGCAGCGTGTGCAGCGCCAGCACCGTGGCCAGCGCCACCGCGCCCTCGCCGTGGGTGAGCGCCAGCAGGCTGACGGCGACGAAGCTGAGCCAGTCGCCCAGCATGGACACGGTCTCTGCGGCCCACAGCGTGCGGAAGGGGGGGTGGTCTCGTAGCAGGGTCCAGGTGGTGCGCATGGGCTCTCCGGCGGTGGGTCAGCCGCCGGTGGTGGGGGCCGCTGTGACCCCACGATGGGGGGCTCTGCCCGTGATTGCGCGCGATCGGCTCATAAACGGGCCATTGGCTGTCCTGCTGCCCGTCGGCGGCCGCGAGCCGGCTCGACCCCGGAGCCTTGGGTCGTGCCGTGCCCCGGAGTGGGGATCGCGGCGGTGATCGACACATCACAACTCAGCGCAAACCTTCACAAGTCAGGTTTTTGGGGGCAAAGCGCAATGAAATCGCGCCGTCGCCGCGCGAGTCCTGGGGGCTGAACCGCCGTCGCCGCCTGGGCGATTTGCGGGAATTCCCTCGGGTAAGTGTTAAAAGTGGAGAGAACGTCAGCCGCCTGCTGCTCGCATGCGGATCCCTGGAGTCCCGCCGTCCCCCTTCGCGGCGCCGCTCCGACAGACGGAACCTGGTCGTTGGCTGCGTGCCCCCTCCCGCAGCGTCGCGACCCGAGGAGAGCCATCATGCGTGTCACCCCGACGTGTTCACGGTCCACCCAGCAGCTGCTCCCTGTCCTGCTCGCCCTCGCCCTGGCCCAGGGCGCGTGCAGCGACGAGCCTCAGGCCGTGGTGAACGGCCCGGTGGGCACCGCCGACGTCAGCTCGGGCGACGGCACGGTCGGCATCGACGACGGCGGCGCGGACGTGGTCTCCGGCGACACGGGGGGCGCGGACGCTGGCAGCACGGACAGCGCGACGCTCGACGCTGGCGGCACGGACAGCGCGACGCCCGACGCAGGGACTCCCGACGCTGGCAGCACCGACAGCGAGACGCCGGACAGCGAGACGCCGGACGCCGGCACGCCGGACAGCGAGACGCCGGACAGCGAGACGCCCGACGCCGGCACGCCGGACAGCGAGACGCCCGACGGCGGAACGGCCGACGGCGAGACGCCGGACGGCGGGACGCCGGACGGCGGCGGCACCTCGGACGGCGGGCCCACAGCGTGCACCAGCGCCGGCGACTGCGACGACGGCGACGCCTGCACCCAAGACAGCTGCGACGCCGCGACCGGGCAGTGCACCAACGCGCCGATCCCCGGGTGCCCGAGCACCACCACCTGCACCCAGGCGAGCGACTGCAAGAGCGACGTGGTGTGCACCGTCGCGGCCTGCGTGGGCGGGGCCTGTCAAGTGTTCCCGGCGCCCGACACGACGGCGTGCGACGACGCCAACCAGTGCACCACCGGCGGCGCCTGCAAGGCGGGCGTGTGCACCGGCGGCCAGCCCGTGGCCTGCGACGACGGCAACCCCTGCACCGACGACACCTGCAAGCCCGGCCTGGGCTGCGTCGGCGCGCCGGGCGGCAAGGACTGCAGCGACGGCGACCTGTGCACCGAGGGCGACGGCTGCGACGGCGGCAAGTGCGCCAGCGGCACGGGCAAGAAGGACTGCGACGACGGCAACCCGTGCACCGACGACGGCTGCGATCCCAAGTCGGGCTGCACCCACACCAACAACAGCGCCGCCTGCGACGACGGCAGCGCCTGCACCACCGGCGACGCCTGCAAGGACGGCGTGTGCAAGGCCGACAAGCCGGCCCCCTGCGACGACAACAACCCCTGCACCACCGAGACCTGCGACGACAAGGGCGGCTGCCAGTCGACCGCGAACACCGCGCCCTGCGACGACGGCGACGTGTGCACGAGCAAGGACGCTTGCCAGGGCGGCAAGTGCGTCGGCGGCGGCGCGAAGGACTGCGACGACGGCGACGCCTGCACCAAGGACGCCTGCGATCCCAAGGCCGGCTGCAGCTCGGTGGCGGCGGACGGCGCGACCTGCGACGACGGCAGCGCGTGCACCGACAAAGACGTGTGCAAGGGCGGCAAGTGCGTCGGCGCGCAGGTGGGCTGCGACGACGGCAACCCGTGCACCACGGACGCGTGCGACCCCAAGACCGGGTGCGTGAGCAAGCCCAACAGCGACAAGTGCACCGACGGCAACGCCTGCACGGGCGACGACCTGTGCAAGGACGGCTCGTGCGCCGGCGGCGCCGCCGTGGTGTGCGACGACAACAACCCCTGCACCACCAACAGCTGCGACCCGGCCAAGGGCTGCGTCAGCGTCAACAACACGGCGACGTGTGACGACGGCGACGCGTGCAGCAGCGGCGACGTGTGTGCTGGCGGCAAGTGCGCCGGCAGCAAGAAGCTCGACTGCGACGACGGCAACCCGTGCACCGACGACACCTGTGGCGCCAAGGGCTGCGTGAGCACCAACAACACCGCCAAGTGCGACGACGGCAGCGCCTGCACCGCCGACGACGCGTGCAAGGACGGCGTGTGCACGGCGGGCAAGCCCGCGCCCTGCGACGACAACAACCCCTGCACCACCGAGACCTGCGACGCCAACGGCGGCTGCAAGAGCGCGCCCAACACGCTGCCCTGCAACGACGGCGACGCCTGCACCACCAAGGACGCGTGCAAGGCCGGCAAGTGCACCGGCGGCGAGGCGCCGGCGTGCGACGACGGCAACCCGTGCACCGTGGACGGCTGCGACCCGAAGACCGGCTGCACCGCCAAGGGCTCGACGGCGTCGTGCGACGACGGCAACGCCTGCACCGTGGGCGAGACCTGCGCGCAGGGCGTGTGCGGCGGCGGCAAGACCGCGTCGTGCGACGACGGCAACCCCTGCACCACCGACCAGTGCGACCCGAAGACCGGCTGCACCAGCACGAACAACACCGCGCCCTGCGACGACGGCAGCGCCTGCACCACCGACGACGTGTGCAAGGCGGGCGTGTGCACCGCGGGCAAGCCGGCGCCCTGCGACGACAAGAACCCCTGCACCACCGAGGTGTGCGACGACAAGGGCGGCTGTAAGAGCCAGGCGAACACGCTGCCGTGCAACGACGGCAACGCCTGCACCACCGGCGACGCCTGCGCGGCGGGGGCCTGCAAGGGCGGCGCGACCGTGAGCTGCGACGACAGCAACCCCTGCACCACCGACAGCTGCGACCCCAAGGCGTCGAGCGGCAGCGGCTCGGCCTGCAAGAACACCGCGAACACGGCGCCCTGTGACGACGGCAGCGCGTGCACCGACAAGGACGCGTGCAGCGGCGGGCAGTGCGTGGGCGGCGCCAAGAAGGACTGCGACGACAACAACCCCTGCACCGACGACACCTGCGACCCGAAGAACGGCTGCACCTCGGTGCCCAACAAGGCCGACTGCAACGACGGCGACCCCTGCACCACCGGCGACCTGTGCCTGGACGGCAAGTGCGGCGGCGGCGGCAAGTCGGCGTGCGACGACAACAACCCCTGCACCACCGACAGCTGCGACGGCGCCAAGGGCTGCGTCAACACGGCCAACACCGCCAAGTGCGACGACGGCGACAAGTGCACCGCCACCGACACCTGCAGCGGCGGCAGCTGCAAGGGCAGCGGCTTGACCTCGTGCGACGACGGCAACCCCTGCACCAACGACTGGTGCAACCCGACCACCGGCTGCAACAACAAGGCGAACACCAACACCTGCGACGACGGCGACGCGTGCACGGCCAAGGACGTGTGCAGCGGCGGCAAGTGCACGGGCAGCGGCGGCAAGTCGTGCGACGACGGCAACCCCTGCACCGACGACAGCTGCGACAAGACCGGCGGCTGCGTCAACGCCGCCAACACCAAGGCGTGTGACGACGGCAGCGCCTGCACCAGCGGCGACGTGTGCAAGGACGGCGCCTGCACGGCGGGCAAGCCGGCGCCCTGCGACGACAACAACCCCTGCACCACCGAGGTGTGTGACGACCAGGGCGGCTGCAAGAGCGTGAACAACACCGCGCCCTGCAGCGACGGCAGCGCGTGCACCGTGGGCGACGCCTGCGCCAGCGGCAAGTGCGCCCCGGGCAAGGCCCAGGACTGCGACGACAACAACGCCTGCACCACCGACGCCTGCGACAAGACCAAGGGCTGCGTGAACACGGCCAACACCGCGGCCTGTGACGACGGCAACGCCTGCACCAAGGGCGACGCCTGCAAGGCCGGCAGCTGCGCCAGCGGCGCGGTCGACACGTGCGACGACAACAACGCGTGCACCACCGACAGCTGCGACCCCAAGACCGGCTGCGTGCACACCAACAACACCGCCAAGTGCGACGACGGCTCGTCGTGCACCAGCAGCGACACCTGCAGCGGCGGCAAGTGCGTGGGCGCCGGCTCGGCCAGCTGCGACGACAACAACCCCTGCACCGACGACACCTGCGACAAGGCCAAGGGCTGCGTGAACACGGCCAACACCGCCAAGTGCGACGACGGCAACAAGTGCACGGCCACCGACACGTGCAAGTCGGGCTCGTGCACCGGCAGCGGCGCGACGAACTGCAACGACAACAACCCGTGCACGTCGAACTGGTGCAACCCGACCCAGGGCTGTCGCTCCAAGGCGAACACCAACGCGTGTGACGACGGCAACGCGTGCACCACGGGCGACGTGTGCAGCGGCGGCAGCTGCCAGGGCGCCGGCGCGAGCAAGTGCGACGACAACAACCCGTGCACCGACGACACCTGTGACCCCAAGGGCGGCTGCGTGAACGCCAACAACACGGCGAGCTGCTTCGACGCCAAGGCGTGCAAGGCCGGCACCTGCAGCGCGGGCGCGTGCAAGGTCAGCGGCACCGCGGGCTGCGACGACAACAACCCCTGCACCACCGACACCTGCGTGCAGGGCAAGGGCTGCGAGTCGGCCCCGCTCAAGGACGGCAGCGCCTGCGGCAACGGCGACGCCTGCACCGACGCGCCCACCTGCCAGGCCGGCAAGTGCGCCGCGGGTCAGAGCAAGAGCTGCGACGACAACAACCCGTGCACCGACGACAGCTGTGACAAGGCCAAGGGCTGCGTCAACGCCGCGAACACGGCCAAGTGTGACGACGGCAGCGCCTGCACCGACAGCGACGCCTGCAGCGGCGGCAAGTGCGCGGGCACCGCCAAGAGCTGCAACGACGGCAACGTGTGCACCGCCGACAGCTGCGACCCGAAGACGGGCTGCGTGAGCAAGAACGTCGACGGCAAGTGCGACGACGGCTCGACCTGCACCAGCGATGAGACCTGCACCGGGGGCAAGTGCGTGTCGCAGAACAACAAGTGCGACGACGGCAACCCGTGCACGGTGGACAGCTGCGACAGCAAGAACCAGTGCACCTACATCATCACCTCCGGGGCGTGTGACGACGGCAACGCCTGCACCACCGGGTCGACCTGCTTCGGCGCCACCTGCAAGGGCGGCCAGGCCAAGAGCTGCGACGACGGCGACGACTGCACCGTGGACAGCTGCGACAGCAAGACCGGCAAGTGCGCCAGCACGCCCGTGACCAACGCGAGCAACACGGCCTGCGACGACGGCGACGCGTGCACCGGCAAGAGCTTCTGCTTCGACGCCACCTGCGTGGCCACCGTGGGCACCGAGAAGAAGTGCGACGACGGCAACAAGTGCACCGACGACAGCTGCGACCCCAAGACCGGCCAGTGCGTCACCAGCAACAACGTGGCGCCCTGCGACACGGGCGACGCGTGCACCTACGGCGACAAGTGCTTCGGCGGCAAGTGCAGCGGCTCGAGCACCAAGCTCTGCGACGACGGCAACGGCTGCACCGTGGACAGCTGCGACGCCAAGACCGGCAAGTGCGCGTTCAAGAACCTGGCGGACGGCGGACAGTGCAGCGACGGGCTCGCCTGCACCACGGGCGACGTGTGCAAGGGCGGCAAGTGCTCGCCCACCCAGGTCAACTGCCCGCTCTACACCGACAGCTTCGAGTGCGGCGACGCGGGCCAGGGCTGGGCCCTCGACAAGCCGAGCAACAAGAAGGTGGTGTGGGCGGTGGACGCGTCGCCGTCCCTGCCCAACCAGATCAACTACGCCTGCACGCTCAACTTCAACGACGGCACCGACTACTGCGACCCGCAGGGCAACGGCTGCCAGACGCCCTCGGGCACCGCGCGCTCGCCGGAGATCGACGGCACCAAGGCCTTCGGCACGCTGCGGCTGAAGTTCGACAGCTACGTCGACGTGGACGGCGGCTTCAGCGACCGGCCGCGGGTCATCGTGCGCAACCAGGCCAACAACGCGGTGCTCCACAGCTTCTACATGAGCAAGAGCAACCAGAACCAGAAGGTGTGGCGGACGATCTCGGTGTCGATCCCCAACGCGCTGGGCAACAAGTTCAAGCTCGAGTTCTTCCTGCAGACGCCGAGCGGTGGCGGCGGCAACGACGGCAAGGGCTGGGCGGTCGACAACATCTCGATCGACCAGCAGCCGGTGGCGGAGAACTGCACCGACGGCCTCGACAACGACGGCAACGGCAAGGCCGACTGCGAGGACCCGGTGTGCATCAGCGCCGGCGGCTGCGTGGAGCTCTGCGGCAACGGCACCGACGACGACTATGACGACAAGATCGACTGCGAGGACAGTGACTGTAAGGACACGCTGGCCTGCGCCGACCCGGAGTGGAAGTGGGACTTCAACTGCGGCGACACCGGCTGGACCACCACCAAGGGCGCCAACAACGTGTCGTGGTCGATCGACGCGACGCCCTCGGCGGTGAAGCCCTACACCGGCGGTTGCACGCTGAACTACAACAACGGCACCAACTACTGCGGCGTGTCGACGTGCAGCGGCTTCTACAACTGGTCGGCGGGCCTGGCGACGCTGGACCAGGAGGTCGACGCGACCGCGCTCAAGTCCCTGTCGGCGACCTACTGGGTCTACATGGACGTGTCGAGCTACGGCAACCTGAACACCGACAACAGCTACCTGCAGGCCTCGACCAACAACTTCGCCGGCTGCTGCGGTGCGACCAACCAGTGCACCAACGCCGAGCCGAACGACTGCAACAAGAACGGCACGCAGACCTTCACCACGCCGGAGCCCTCGGGCGGCGCGAAGAAGTGGCGGCAGGTGACCGTGGACCTGAGCGCCTACGCCGGCAAGAAGTTCAAGCTGCGCTTCCGCTTCAACAGCGCGGGCAGCGGGTCGAACAACTTCCCAGGTGTGTTCGTGGACGACCTGCGTGTGTACGGTAAGAAATAGCGGTCGCCGTCAGTGACTGATTCGGGTGTGAGCGGGCCCCCGCCCACCACGCCTGCCCGCCGCGGGTCTTCGCGGCAGAGAGAGAGGGAGGATTCGATGTCGAAGTCGATGATGCGCGTGGTGCTCGCGCTGGGGCTGATGACCTCGTTGGCCGCGTGCGGTGGCGACGAGACCGTGGGCGGGCCCAGCGTGGTCGCGACGGACACCACCGAGGACGCGGGTGTCGGCGACATCGGCGGCGGGTCTGACGCGGGCGGCGAGCTCGACGGCGCGACGGCCGACAGCGCAGGCGGCGAAGACGTGCCGACCGCGCTGGACGTGGGCGGTGGCGACACCGGGTTCACGGGCGACACGTCGGGCGGCGACGACACGTCGGGCGGCGAGGACACGGCTGGTGGCGACGACACGGCGGCTGAGGACACGTCGGGCGAGGACACCGCCAGCAGCGACACGGCGAGCGAAGACACCATGGGCGGGGACACCGCCGGGGGCGACGCGGCAGACGGCGGCGGACCGGAGTGCACGGAGAACGCGGACTGTGTCGGCAAGATCAACCTCGAGGCCTGCTTCGCCGCGATCTGCAAGAACGACAAGTGCACCGTGGGCCTCGCGCCCGAGGGCAGCTCGTGCGACGACGGCGACGCCTGCACCGACGGCGAGACCTGCGCGTTGGGCAAGTGCGGCGGCGGCAAGAACGCCTGCGGCTGCAAGGACGACGCGGCCTGCGACGACAAGAACCCGTGCACCAAGGACACCTGCGGCAGCGACGGCAAGTGCGCCTACACGCCCGCGGCCGGTGCCAAGTGCGACGACGGCGACGCCTGCAAGATCGACACGACCTGCCAGGCGGACGGCACGTGCGGCGGCGGCAAGGCCAAGGAGTGCGACGACGGTGACATCTGCACCGACGACGCCTGCGAGAAGGGCTCGGGCTGCGTCAACAACGACAACACGGCCGAGTGCGACGACGGCGACGCGTGCACGGGCAAGAGCGCCTGCAAGGGCGGCAAGTGCGTCGGCAGCGAGCCGAAGAAGTGCGACGACGGCGAGATCTGCACCGACGACAGCTGCGACAAGGTCAAGGGCTGCGTGTCCCAGGCCAACACCGCCAAGTGCGACGACGGCGACAGCTGCACCTCGGGCGACACCTGCAAGGCCGGCAAGTGCGCGGGCAGCGTGGCGGGCAGCAAGTGCGACGACAACGACCCCTGCACGGTGGACACCTGCGACAAGGCCAAGGGCTGCGTGTCGACCCCCGCCAAGGACGGCAGCGCCTGTGACGACGGCAACGCCTGCACCGACAAGGACGCCTGCAAGGGCGGCAAGTGCGGTGGCGGCAGCAAGAAGGTGTGCGACGACGGCAAGCCCTGCACCGACGACGGCTGCGACGCCAAGACCGGCTGCACCACGAAGAACAACACCGCCAAGTGCGCCGACGACAAGACCTGCACGGCGGGCACCTGCAAGGACGGCCAGTGTGCCCTGGGCAACACCAAGGGCTGCAACGACAACAACCCCTGCACCACCGACACGTGCGACGCCGCCAAGGGCTGCGTCTACAAGCCGGCCGCCGACGGCAGCAAGTGCGACGACGGCGACGCCTGCACCGACAGCCCGGTGTGCACCGGCGGCAAGTGCGGCGGCAAGCCCACCGACTGTGACGACGGCAACGCCTGCACCACCGACACCTGTGACCCGGCCAAGGGCTGCAGCTGGGTGGCCAACACGGCCAACTGCGACGACGGCAACAAGTGCACCACCGGCGACAAGTGCGGCGGCGGCAAGTGCGCGGGCACACCCAGCGCCGACCCGGCCAAGCTGTGCACCGACAACAACAGCTGCACGACGGACACCTGCGACCCGAAGACCGGCTGCGTGCACACGCCGAAGAAGCCGGCCAAGCCCTGCGACGGCACCCTGGTGGGCGACCGCTGCTACAAGGCCTTCACCGGCACCATGAACTCGGGCAACGCGCTCAACCAGTGCAAGAGCTGGGGCGGCTCGCTCGTCAGCATCGCCGACAAGGACGAGGACGCGCTCGCCTACAAGCTGATGCAGGGCACGTGCGGCACCAACACCAGCGGCGCGCACATCGGCGGCCGCGACACGGCTCAGGAGGGCACCTGGTTCTGGCTCGACGGCACGCCCTGGGGCTACACCAACTGGGACAGCGGCCAGCCCAGCAACAGCGGCGGCGGCGGCGGTCAGGACTACCTGATGCTGCGCCCCAACGGGAAGTGGAACGACCTCGCCGGCAACAACAACCTGGGCTGCCGCATCTGCGAGCGGGTGATGCCGAAGATCTTGTGTGACGACGGCAGCAAGTGCACCAAGAACGAGCACTGCGACGCCAAGGGGCAGTGCACCGGCGGCACCAACGACGGCTGCGACGACGGCAAACCCTGCACCACCGACAACTGCGACGCCAAGACCGGCGCCTGCTCGTGGTCCGGCAAGTCGGGGCCCTGCGACGACGGCGACAAGTGCTCCAGCGGCGAGGTCTGCAAGGCGGGCAAGTGCACCGGCGGCACCGCGGTGGTGTGCAACGACAAGAACCCCTGCACGGTCGACAAGTGCGACCCGGCCACCGGCAAGTGCGTGTTCACCCACGCCAGCCTGGCGTGTGACGACGGCGACGGCTGCACCGCGCCGGACGCCTGCTCCGCCGGCAAGTGCGTCGGCGTGGTCAAGGACTGCTCCGACGGTGACCCGTGCACCGCCGACAGCTGCGACAAGGCCAGCGGCAAGTGCGTGTTCACCAAGATCGCGGGCTGCCAGGGCTGCAAGGTCGCGGCGGACTGCGACGACGGCAACCCGTGCACCACCAACACGTGCGACGCGAGCAGCGGGAAGTGCGCCAAGGCCAACAACACCAACACGTGCGACAACGGCGACCCCTGCACCTACGGCGACAAGTGCGACGGCAAGGGCACCTGTGTCACCGGCAAGAACAACGCCTGCGACGACGACAACCCCTGCACCACCGACAGCTGCGACAAGGCCAAGGGCTGCGTCAACGCCGCGGCCAAGGACGGCGCGAGCTGCAGCGACGGCAAGGCCTGCACCACCGGCGACAGCTGCAAGGCGGGCCAGTGCGTGGCGGGCAAGGACGACTGCGACCTGTACGTCAACACCTTCGACTGCGGCTCGTCGACCGTGGGCTGGTCGCTCTCGAGCACCGGGGGCAACCCGCCGCTGCGCTGGAACTTCGACAACACGGCCGACGTGGCGCTGCCCGGCAAGGGCTGCAACCTGAACTACAACGACGGCACCGACTACTGCCGTCCCTGGTTCAACGGCCAGTGCTACACGCCCGACGAGAGCGCCTACTCGCCGGTGATCAACGCGACCCAGGCCACCGGCACGCCGCGCCTGTCCTTCTGGACCTACTACGACGTGGACGCGCCGGCGAACACCGACATCCCGCGGGTGCGGGTCTACAGCGGCAACACGGTGCTCTACACCTTCAACCTGAGCAAAGCGGCCGCGAACATGAAGACGTGGCGCAAGATCGACGTCGCGGTGCCCAACATCAAGGGCAAGAACAACATCCGCATCCGCTTCTACCTGACCAGCGCGAGCGGCCAGGGCGGCAACGCGGGCAAGGGCTGGTTCATCGACGACCTGCGCCTGACCAAGTCGGGCAACCAGATCCCGGAGAGCTGCACGGACGGCAAGGACAACGACGGCGACAACAAGGTCGACTGCGCCGACAGTGACTGCAAGACCGAGGCGGCGTGCATCGAGAGCTGCACGGACGGCAAGGACAACGACCTCGACGACCAGGTCGACTGCAAGGACACCGACTGCGCCACCGCGCCCAACTGCCTGTGCGCGGTCGCCGACTGTGACGACAAGAACCCGTGCACCAACGACACCTGCGACGACAGCACCGGCAAGTGCGTGCACACGCCCAACCAGCTGCTCTGCGACGACGGCAACCCGTGCACCTCGGGGGACACCTGCGGCGCCGGCAAGTGCGTCGGCGCGGCCAAGTCCTGCTCCGACGGCGACCCCTGCACCGCGGACAGCTGCGACAAGGCCACGGGCAAGTGCACGAACACCGCCATCGCCGGCTGCGGCGGCTGCAAGAGCAACGCGGACTGCAGCGACGGCAACAGCTGCACCAACGACGTGTGCGACACCAAGACCGGCAAGTGCAGCGCCGTGAACAACACGTCAGCGTGTGACAGCGGCGACCCGTGCAGCTTCGGCGACGTGTGCGACGGCAAGGGCTCGTGCAAGGCCGGCAGCGGCAAGACCTGCGACGACGGCAACAGCTGCACCGTGGACACCTGCGACGCCAAGACCGGCAAGTGCGCGTACAACAACGCCAAGGACGGCGCGACCTGCGACGACGGCAAGGCCTGCACCACGGGCGACGCCTGCAAGGCGGGCGCCTGCACGCCGACGAAGACGGACTGCCCGCTCTTCAAGTACACCTTCGACTGCGGCTCGAGCACCAGCGGCTTCAACCTGCAGAGCACGGGCGGCAACCCGGTGCTGCGCTGGGCGGTGGACGCCACGCCGAAGATCGAGAGCCCCAAGGGCAGCGGCGCGAGCGGCGGTTGCAACCTGAACTACAACGACGGCACCGACTACTGCCGGCCGTGGGGCGGCTCGAACTGCTACACGCCGGACGAGAGCGCCTACACGCCGGTGTTCAGCGCGGTGGGCGTGACCGGCACCCCCAAGGTGGAGTTCTGGACCTACTACGACCTCGACAGCCCGGGCAGCAACAACACCGACCGGCCGCGCGTGCTGGTGTACGGCGGCAACCAGGTCATCCACAGCTACTACCTGAGCAAGGCCAGCTCGAGCATGAAGAAGTGGTACAAGGTCAGCCTCAACATCCCCAACATCAAGGGTCGGAACAACGTGCGGCTGCGCTTCTTGCTCAACCCGGCCAGCGGCCAGGGCGGCAACAAGGGCGCCGGCTGGTTCATCGACGACCTGGTGGTGACCAGCCCCGGCAGCGCGGGCCCGGAGCTCAAGGAGATCTGCGGTGACGGCAAGGACAACGACGGCAACAAGCTGACCGACTGCGCCGACCCCGCGTGCAAGGCCGAGGCGAGCTGCAAGGAGAGCTGCGGCGACGGCAAGGACAACGATCTCGACGACAAGATCGACTGCGCCGACCCGGACTGCTCGGGGGCGCTCAACTGCAGCGCGCCCTTCTTCGAGCAGGGCATGGCCTGTGGCGCGAGCGGCTGGGGCTTCAGCAAGGCGAAGAACGGCGTGGCCTTCGCCATCGACGCGACGCCGGGCTCGGTGACGCCGAAGTCGGGGGGCTGCACGCTCAACTTCAACAACGGCAAGAACTTCTGCGGCGTGTCGACCTGCAGCCAGAGCACGGTCAACAACCGCACCGCCGGCGACGCGACCTGGACCAAGGACATCGACGCCACGGGGCTGAAGTCGCTGACGGCCGAGTACTGGTCCTACCAGCACGGCCAGGAGCCGGTGGGCAACGGCGTGTTCCTCGACGTGGGCTTCTTGCAGGCGTCGACCAACAACTTCCAGGGTTGCTGCAACGCCGACAACACCAGCTGCGCGTGGAGCGCGGTGAACTGCAACACCTCGGGGACCAAGAGCTTCTTGGCGCCGAAGACGACGAGCGCGTGGAAGACCTGGACCAAGGTGACGGTGGACCTCAAGGACTTCGTCGGCAAGAAGTTCAAGCTGCGCTTCCGCTTCTCGAGCCAGGGTTCGCAGGCCAACGACCTGCCGGGCTGGTTCATCGACGACCTGAAGCTCTTCGGCGCGAAGTAGCGCCAGACGCGTGCGCGCGAGCGTCGAGGGCTGTGGGCCTTCGGCGCTCGCGGCATTTTTGCCGGCGCTTGGGCGGGGGCCGTGCCTGGCGGCCGGTGGCGCCCCAGCTCAGGCGGGGTCGACCACGTCTTCCGGGTGCACGGCGACCGACACGGGGGTGCCGTCGGTCTCGGGCACGGCGAGCACGGTCACCGTGGGCGCCCAGCTGTCCTTGTGCCAGGCGGTGTCCCACACCAGCAGCAGGTGGGTCCCGGGGGGGGCGAGCTCCATCTCCGAGACGATGCTGACGGCGAGGGTGGGCGGGAGCTTCAGGTCGTCTTCGGTGACGATGCGCGGGCTGGTGCCCCAGTAGAGCGCGAGCCGCCGCCAGACGTGCTCGTCGAGGCACACCGGCACCACCGGCGCCGCAGGGCGGTGACCGCTGACGGCGCGGGCGGTGCGGCCGGAGCCGGTGAGCACCACGATGGCGCGGACCCGCAGGTCGCGGCTGAGGCCGGCGGTGGCGCGCGAGAGGGCGCGGTCGACGGGGTTGCGGTTGTCGTCCTGCAGGCGCTCGAGGCCGCGGAACTGGCCGTGGCGCCACTGCCAGCCCTCCACCAGCCGCAGCACGCGGTCCATGGTCTCGACGGAGCGCACGGGGTACTGCCCTGCTGCCGTCTCGGCCGAGAGCATCACCGCGTCGGCGCCCGAGGCCGCGGCCCAGGCGACGTCGCTGACCTCGGCGCGGGTGGGGCGCGGCGAGGAGACCATGCTCTCCAGCATCTGCGTGGCGACGATGACGGGGCGGTTGGCCGCGACCGCGGCGGCGACCAGCTCCTGCTGGATGATCGGCACCTCCTCCGCAGGCAGCTCCACGCCGAGGTCGCCACGCGCGACCATGATGGCGTTGGAGGCCTGCAGGATGGCGTCGATGTCCTTGAGGGCCTCGGGCTTCTCGATCTTGGCGACGATCTCCGGCGGCGGGACGTCCGCGTCGGCGCAGACCTCGTCGAGCAGCGCGCGCAGCTGCAGGATGTCGTCGCCGGAGCGGACGAAGGACAGCGCCATGAAGTCGACGCCGAGACCGGCGGCGAAGCGGGCGTCGTGGCGGTCCTTGTCGGTCAGCGAGGGGGTGGACAGGTCGACGCCGGGCAGGTTCATGCCCTTGCGGTCGCCCAGCCGGCCGCCGTGGACCACCTTCGCGCGGATGTCGGTGCCCCCGGAGGTCCCGAGGACCTCGAGCGTCATGGCGCCGTCGGCGAGCAGGATCTGATCGCCGACGCCCACGTCGCGCGCGAGGGGCTCGTACTCGGAGGGGATGACGCCGGGCGCGCCCGGCACGTCGCGGGTGGTGATGCAGACCTCGCTGCCCTCGACCAGGTCGATGCCGCCGCCCGGGAAGCGGCCGACGCGGATCTTGGGCCCGCAGAGGTCGGCGAGCACCGCTACCGGCCGAGTCTCGTTGGCGGTGACGGCGCGGATCGCGGCGTAGGTCTCGGCGTGGGTCGCGTGGTCGCCGTGGCTGAAGTTGAGGCGGAAGACGTTGACCCCCGCGTCGACGAGCTGTCGCAGGACCTCAGGCGACGACGACGCCGGGCCGACGGTGGCGACGATGCGGGTGCGCCGGTGCATCAGCGCGACGCGGGAGAGATCGAGACCGTTGGGCATGGGAGGCTCCTTGCGCGGGCGCGGCCAGAGGGGCGCCGCGGGTCTGAACATGCGCGGGCGTCGGCCGGGAGGCAAGGATCGTGGCGCCCTCAGGGGCGCTCAGCGACCAGGCTGAACATCAGCGGCGGGCGCGCTGTGCCCGCGGGCCACACCCAGCGCCGCGCGGTCGCCGGGTCGTCGTCGGGGGCGCGCACCAGCGCGCTGTGGACCCGGCAGCCGTTGGCGTAGGGATACTCGGTCAAGGCCCGGAGCCGCAGGCCCGCGTCGAGCGCGGCGCTCACCTGCGCGCCGAGGGTGTGTTGCCACGAGGTCGCGGGCACGGTGTTGACCCCGGGGGCGCGGTCGTCGGACACCGCGCCCAGCCCGGTGCCGGAGCGCGCCACGTAGTCGCCGACCGGCTCCTGAAAGGGCTCGGTGGTGAAGTAGTCGTCGCCGGTGAGGCGCAGATCGTCCGCGACGGACCACACCAGCGGGTGGAACTCGACGTAGACGAAGCGCCCGCCAGGTCGGAGCACGCGGCGCACGCCTCGAAAGTAGGCGCCGAGGTCGCGCAGCCAGCCCAGCGCGCCGTAGCTGGCGAAGACCACGTCGAAGCGCTGGTCGGTGTCCGCGAGCCACGCGAGGACGTCGGCGCGCACGAAGGAGGCGACCAGGCCGGTCTCGGCGCTGAGCCGCTGGGCGAAGGCGACGGCCTCGTCGGACAGGTCCACGCCGACCACGGTCGGTGGGGCGCTGCGGCCGAGCGTGTGCAGGCTGAGGGTGTCCTGGCCGGCGTTGCACTGCAGGTGGGCGACGCGCAGGCCGCTGAGGTCGCCGAGCAGGCCCGTCTCTTCGGCGAAGAGCGTGCTGCCGCCGCCGCGGAGGAAGGCCGCCTGGTCGCCCTTGTGGGCGTTGTGGTTGCGGGTGGCGACGTTCCAGCTCTCACGCGTGGTGTCGGGCGCGGCGTCGGTCGGCGTGTCGGGGAGGGCGGGGCTCATGGCGACGGCGTCTCCGTGTCGGTGGGCGTGCCGCCGAAGCTGTAGGCCACCACGAGGGCCGCCGAGATGAGCAGCAGCGCCACGCCCTGGTGGGCCACGGCCCAGGGGATGGCGACGCTGGTGAGCACGGTGGCCGCGCCCAGGGCGACCTGCACCAGGGCGAGGCCGCCGAGGAGCCAGGCAGACGCCCGCTGCAGCGGCTGCGTGGCCACGCGCGCGCCGACCAGGGCCACCGTGAGCGCCGCCAGGAGCACCACCCACGCCAGCGACCGGTGGGCGAAGTGCACGCCCACGGGGTTGGACGCGAGGTCGGTGAGCAGGCCGGCGCCGGTGGACCAGCCGTCG
Source organism: bacterium (assembly GCA_030425545.1). Taxonomy (GTDB): domain Bacteria; phylum Myxococcota_A; class UBA9042; order UBA9042; family UBA9042; genus UBA9042. Next base: position 21,203 of record JAUIAC010000037.1, read on the forward strand.
GGGATCAGCTGCCCGTTCATGTCCGGGAAGGTGCGGAAGATCTTGCCGGCCCGTTTACCGGCCATGAAGGCGCCCCACACCACCTGGACGCCCACGAGGGACACCAGCCCCCAGCGCGCGGCGAAGGGCAGGCCGCCGGCGCGGGCTGGGCGACCGTAGCGAAGCTGCATCCACAGCCACTGCACCCAGAGCGCGACGAAGAAGGCGAGGCTCAGGTGGGCCGCGAGGCGGAAGTGGCTCACCTCGGGCACGTCGACCAGCCCGCTCTTGACCATGAACCAGCCGAGCAGGCCCTGCGCGCCGCCGAGCACGAAGGCGACGCCCGCGCGCCGCGCGGTGGCCCCGCGCAGCCGCCGCTGCCACACGAACAGCGCCCACGGGACGAAGAAGGCCACCCCGATGAAGCGACCGAGCAGCCGGTGCAGGTACTCCCAGAAGAAGATCTGCTTGAAGTCGCCCAGCGTCATCCAGTGGTTCACGTGGGCGTACTGCGGGCTGAGCTTGTAGCGCGCGAACACGGCCTCCCAGCTCGCCTCGTCGAGGGGCGGCAGGGCGCCCATGAGCGGGTGCCAGTCGACCATGCTCAGGCCGGAGCCGGTGAGCCGGGTGATGCCGCCGATGACCACCATGGCCGCGATGAGGCCGTAGATGACCAGGAGCCAGGCGCGAACGGGACGTAGCGATGGGGTGGGAGCGCTCATGGGTGGGGCGATAGCCCTTTCGGGGCGTCGGCGTCAACGCCGCCGTGAGCGCGTGCGTGCGTGGTCGCGCTCTGGGGCCGGCGCGGCCTGCCGTCGCTTGCGGTCGCTCGCGGCTTGTCGCAGGGTCGCAGCATGAGCCCACACGTGCTGATGCAGGTCCTTCGCCACCCTCTGCGCGCCCTGCTCGCGCTGCCCGAGCCCCTACTGCGGCGCGTGACTGGGCCGGAGGTCCACAACGACCGTGGCGACGCGCTGGACCTGCAGATTCACGCGGTGCTGGCGGCGCAGAGGCGCCTTGGGTTGCCGACGATGCACGGCGTGCCGGTGGCGCGGTCGCGGAGGCAGATGCAGGCGGACACGGCGCTGGCTGGAGCCGCCTCGGTGGCCATGGCCAGGGTCACCGACGGCACGCTGCCAGGACCTGGCGGACCGCTCCCGACGCGGCACTACGACCCAGGGGGGCTGGCTGAGACGGCGCCGCTGCTGCTCTACCTCCATGGCGGCGGCTTCGTCATCGGCGACCTGGAGACCCACGACGCGCTCTGCCGCACCCTGGCGGCTGAGGCGCGGTGCCGCGTGCTGGCGCTGGACTATCGGCTCGCCCCGGAGCACCCGTGGCCGGCCGGGCCAGAAGACGCCTGGGCGGCGTGGCAGCACGTGCACGCCCACGCGGCAGAGTTCGGCGCAGATCCGGACCGCGTCGTGGTGGCCGGCGACAGCGCGGGGGGCAACCTGAGCGCGCTGGTGTGTCTACGCGCCACCCAGACCCAGACACCGGCGCCCTGCGGGCAGCTGTTGATCTATCCCGGCATCGACCTGACGCGGGCCATGGCCAGCCACACCACCTTCGCAGAGGGCTACCTGCTCGAGGCCGCGACCATCGACTTCTTCATGGACCACTACGCGGCCGATCCCCAAGATCCGGGCGCGTCACCGTGGTTCGCGGCCGAGGTCGCTGGCCAGCCGCCTGCCGTCGTGGTGACCGCTGGTTTTGACCCGCTGCGCGATGAGGGCGAGGCCTGGGCGGAGCGCCTGCGCGAGGCGGGCGTGGTGGTGCGGGCGCGTTGTGAGGGCAGCCTGGTCCACGGATTCGCCAATATGGACGGAGTCAGCGCCGAGGCCCGCGCGGCGACCCTGCGGTTGGCCGACGACCTGCGCTGGCTCTTCACTGGCGCGCCCAGCGAGGAGACGTCGAGCTGAGAGCGGGCGCGCGGAGACGTCGCTACGGTCTCGCCGCGCTCCGCGCCGCCGCCTCGCGGCCGATGTGCCGCAGCACGCGCAGGTGCACCTGGTGCACCACCACGTCGACCCACGCCGCCCAATAGGGCTCCGGCGCCATGTTGACGCGGTACCAGGTCCGGCCGACGAGCTCGGTCTTGCCGCCGGGCAGGGCCTTGAGCCGGAACTCGCCGCGCTCGCTCCGCAAGGTGTTGTTGACCAGGTGCGGCGCGTGCACGTGCTTCCAGGGTGAGAGCTCGGCCATGGGCTCGGGCTGGGCGGTCACGTCGAAGGCCAGGTGGTGGGGGGGATCCCACACCGTCACCGGCTCCACGAAGGCGCCGGTGGTGAACTCGCAGTGGCGCACGGCGCCCACGCCCCGCCCGTCGATGCGGGCGCGGAGCGGCATGGCCACACCGGCGCGAAAGAGCAGCGTGCTCTCGGTGTCGGCCGGGATCTCGGGGAAGGCGATGACCAGGTCCCACACGGTCTCCGGCGGCGCGTCGACCACCACGCGCGTCTCGACCACGCGCGGCGTCTCCGGCGGCGGCTCGACCACGGTCAGCAGCGGCAGGGCGAGGAAGGGCACCCCCAGCGCGCGGCGCCAGGCGGCGTCGCCGACGCGGGTCAGCTGGGCGCCGAGCAGGGCGCCGAGGGCGCCAGCGACGCAGGCGATGGGCAGGGCCATGGCCAGGCAGATGAGGCCCTCCACCGCAGAGAGCAGCAGCAGCAACGCGCCAATGAGCTGGGTCGCCACGCCGACGCCGAGCACCCGCGCGGTGCTGCGCGGCTCGTCTCGGGTGTAGAGGAAGCCGGCCAGCGCACCCATGAGGAAGGGCGTGCCCAGGAAGACGCCCCCGCCGTACTTGCCCAACACCGTCGCCGAGAGCCCGACAAAGACCAGGGAGAGCGCGGCCCCAGCGAACACGCCCACCAGCGCCGCCCACATGCCGCCCCGCGTCAGCGGCTTGGCCCCTTCGAGAACCTCCAGGTCAGCCAAGTCTGGCGCGGTCGCCGCCGCCCCGTCTTTGCCCTGGGTCGGCAGCAGCGTGAGCACGAGGAGGAAGAGGTAGTTGAGGAAGGGCAGCAGGAAGCCGAGGCCCACCCACGGGCTGACGCCCGCGTCCTGGGCGCGACGCACGCTGTAGCTCACGCCGACCCAGGCGAAGGGCAGCGTCCACGCGATCAACAGCCCCATCTGCCAGCCCGGGGCGTCGGCGCCGAGCAGGCTGTTGCGCAGGGACAGCACCGGCGCGAAGTAGACCCAGGGCGAGGGCCACACGCCGGTCATCGCGTAGCCCAGGGCGCCCTCCGCCAGGACCTTGAGCAGCATCAGCGAGAGGCCGACGGCGAGGTAGGTCTTGCGGTCCACGGGCGTACGCGTGAGCAGAGACGCGACGCGGGGGCGGGCGGGGCGGGGGCTGGTCATGTCCCCTTGTGGCACGCGGCCCGCCGCCGCCGCAAGGAGCGCGTGCGGGTCAGGGGCAGGAGGCTTTGCCCGTGGCGTCGACGCGCAGCACGAGCACGTCGTGGCTGGTGCTGCCCGCCTGCTCCGACTGCTCCCCGACACAGACCACGTCGCCCTTGGCGGTGGCCACGCAAGCGCGCACGGCGTCGTTGGTCCCGCCGCCGCTCAGGGCCGGACCGACCTTGCTCCACTTGCGCTCGCCCTTGGCGTTCAGGCCCGCCAGCCACCAGACAAAGTCGGCCCCTGTGGTGTCGGCGACGCCGCCGGCGACCAGCGTGCCGTCGCCGGCGGTGGCGAGGGCCTCGAGCCCGGCGTAGCCGCCCTTGTTGGGGGAGTCGAGGGCCACCTGCTTCGGCTTGTCGTCGGGTTTTTGCACCACCATCCACGCCGTGGCCGGGTTGGTCAGCCGCTGCCCCACGGCCACCCGGCGTCCGTCCGGCAGGAGCGCCACCGCGCGCAGGGCGTCGTCGACGTTGGCCTGGCCCACGGTCGCCAGCGGCGTGAACACCCCCGTGCCCTCGTAGCGCGCCACCAGCCCGTCGCTGCCGGGGCCTTCGTTGCCGCGCCGACCGACCACGAGCACGCCCCCGTCGGCCTCGACCACGCTGGCGTAGAGCCGGCCGTAGTACTGGTTGCCACCGAGCAAGATCCGCTCGATCTCCTTGCCGCCCTTGCTCCCGAGCCGCCAGGCCGTCGGGCGCGACGGGGGCTGGAACTGCTCGTAGCCCAGGGCGAGCACGTCTCCGTTGGGCAGCAGCGAGACCGGCTCGAGCTTGCCGCCCTTGGCGTCGATCTGCTTCCACAGCTCGTTGCCCTTGGAGTCGAGGCGCAGGACCACCGGGCGCCAGTTCTCCAGGGTGGGGTTCGGCTCGGTGACAAACCAGATGCCCACCACATAGACGCCGCCGGCGCCGTCGGCGGTGGCGCCGTAGAGCTGGGCGGAGATGCCGGAGGGGTAGGTCTTGTCCCACACGACACCGCCGGCCGCGTCGAGCCGGAGCACCCGCGCCTGCCACTGCTGCGGCTTGGGCAGCGTGAAGCCCGCGATGTAGACGCCGTCGCCCGGGGCGCGCGCGACCCCGCGGGCGTGGTTGTCGCCCGCGGCGGGCAAGGTCTTCTGGAAGAGCGGGCGCGGCGCCCCGGCGACGCACTTGCCGGCGGCGCAGGTGTCGCCGGTGGTGCAGCCGTCGCCGTCGTCGCAGGGGCCCTCGGTGACGGTGAAGGTGCACTTGCCGGCCGCGCACGCGTCGGCGGTGCAGGGGTTGCCGTCGTCGCAGACGCGCGGATCGCCGGAGCACACGCCCTCTTTGCAGGTGTCGTCCACGGTGCAGGGGTCGCCGTCTTCGCAGCCGGCGCGCGCGTCGAGGACCGCGAAGAGGCAGGACCCGTCGAGGCACGTGTCCACGGTGCAGGGCTCAGCGTCGTCGCAGTCGGCCGACACGCGGCAGCCACAGCCCAGCTCGGCGCAGGTCTCGACGAAGCGCTCGGCCGGCTGCAGCTCGCCGTCGCAGCCCCACAGCCAGGCCGCGAGGGCGAGCGACACCGCGACCGCGATCCGGGAGGGTTCGGCCTGGAGACGGGAGGTCAGGGGGCGCGCGGACATGGGCGGAGTCTGCCCGTGCGGGCGCGTCGCGGCAACGCGCGCCGGGCTTGCCCCAGGGCGGCGGCTGGGCGACCTTGCCGGCATGGGGAAGCCACGCAGAGCCAAGCTGAACGTGTCGCTCGCCGCCCAGTGCGCGGTGCTGGTCGGCCTCGCCGGCGTGCCCGCGCACGGCGCTGCGCAGCCGAGCGCCGAGGGGGCGCCCGCGGCCGCCGCTTCGCCCGCCGCTTCGCCCGCTGCGTCGCCCGCTGCGTCGCCCGCTGCGTCGCCTGCCCAGCTCGCCGCCCAGCAGGCCACGACGACCGCCCGCGCCGCCTACAAGCGGGGCGACTTCCGCGCTGCGGCGCGCGGCTTCCGCGCCGCCTACGCCACGCTGAGGCAGGTCGAGCTGCTCTACAACGCCGCCCGCGCGGAGCAGCGCGCGCTGCGCCTGCAGGCCGCTGAGGAGCTCTACATCCGCGTGCTGACCAGCTCGAGCCGCAACGCCACCATGGTCGCCCGGGCGCGCAAGCACCTGGCGGAGGTCCGGACCCTCAAGGCCGCGCTGGACAAGGCGCGCAGCGAGGGGCGGGCGGCCGCGCTGGCGCAGGCGGAGGCGGCGGCGGCCCGGCAGGCCCGCGCTGAGGCCGCTCGAGAGCACCTGCCCGCGGCGAACATGACCGGGCCGTCGCAGCCGGCCCTGGGCGTGCGGCAGCGCGCGCCGGTCGACTCCAAGGCGGGCTGGTGGGTGACCTTGGGGGGCGGCGTGGCCGCGGCCGCTGTGGGCGCGGTGTTGGTCCGCCAGGCCGGCCAAGACCAGCGCGCGCTCGACACCCGACTGGCGGGCGACAAGGCGATCGCCGGCTACCCCTACGACGACTACGTGGCCGACCAGCAGGGCGTCTGGCAGCGGCGGCGCTGGGGCTGGGTCGCGGTGGGCCTGGGCGCGGCCGCGGCCGGCGTCGCGACCTGGCGGCTGCTGGCCACACCGGCCCGGGTGACCTTGCTGCCGAGCCCGCGGGGCGCCGCGCTCCGCGTCGCCTTCTAGTACTCGGGATCGGAGGTCCGGTGGCCACCAACACAGGCCTCACAGCAGCGACAGCAACCGCTCCTGCACAACCTCGGCAGCAATCGCCTGGTCAAACGCGATCCCCGTTCGCAACAACACCGGCACGTCAGTCGCAAACAGCGGGTCGGCCATCTTCGCCGTCAGGTTCGCCTCGAACTCCGCTCGAGACACACGCGAGCCTGAGTGCGCCAGATACGCCGTGAAGCACCGGACCACGACGATTGGATCGACGGTGCCTCGCTCGAATGCGTCCCACAGATCAAAGAGATCTCGGCCCTTCTTCCGCTGGTACAAGGCACGGAGCTTGGTGCCCAGCAGCTCGCCAAGGGCGTACGTGCTGATCTCAGCCGCGCCCGAAAACCAGGCGGACTCCACGGCGTAGGGCATCCCGACGAAGCCCAGCTCTGAGAAGTGCTCTCGTGTGTTGACCTCCACCTTGACGCGCATCTTGCGCACGGGCGCGATCTCGGTCTGGAAGAAGTAGAGCAGCTGAAACCCGTTGCGCTTGGTCCTGGTCTTGGGCTTGCCGAGCCAGGGGGTCGAGGCAGCGGCGGATCGCATCGAACAGCGGCTTGGCCGGCCCGGCGGCGATCTGGACGAGGTCGATGTCTTCGGAGTAGCGCGCGGCGGGGGCCAGATGCAGCTTGTGGAGTGCCGTGCCGCCCCGAAAGGCGAGCAAGGCGCCGACCTTCGGGTCAGAGAACAGCGCGACGATGGCCCGGCTCAGGATGAGGTCCTGCTCGACCTGGGCGATGTCTGCCCATGGCGCCCGCTCCTGCCAGCCGTGAATGTACGCCGCAGGGATCACAGCTCCGACCTCACGTCAGCGTTGATGGCCACCCGCCAGCGAGGATCGACCGAGCACCCCTTGCGTGGCCGATCGGCGCGGAGCGGGACCGTCTGCGGGTTCTCACGCTCGACGACCTTCGCGAGCCCCTCAGCCAGTCTGGGCGCGCCGAGCTGCTCCAGCAGGTAGCCCAGCCGCTGCACGACCGTCAGCTCATAGCGCCCGTCGCGGGTCGCCCGCCTCAGCGCTTGGGCGCTCATCTGCTCGGCCAACTCCTCGAGAACGGTCGCCACATGGCCAAGGTGGCCGGCGGACTTGTGGTAGCGAACCAGGTCGAGTGCGGTCGACTCAGGTGTGCTCAGTGTCATCGTGCCGCTAGGCGTGTTCACGTGGGTGGTTGGCGTGCCGGCGAGGCTGGCCTTGGTGGTGAAGACGATCCGCTGACGTCCAACGGCGATCGGTCGGGTCGGCCGATCGGTGACCACCTGGAAGACCTGTGCCGCTTGGTGTGAGGCCCCGTGGTGGGCAGCAGCTGTCAGCAGGCCCACGTAGTAGGGCTGCCCCAGATAGGCCATCAGGCTGTCGATGAACCAGGAGGCGGGCGGAGCGCCAACGGCGGCGTATGCGCCCGGGACAACGACGAAGTACCCGCGCCGCGGCGAGACCACGAGCCCTTGTTTGGACAGGCGGCGCAGCGCCTTGCTAACGGCGAGCGGCGTCCGTCCCAGCCCAGCCACGGCGTCCGCGAGCGTGAAGCTCAGGTGCCCCTGGCTCTGGCGCTGTCGAAGCCAGGTCAGGGCGCGCGGACCTTGGGGCTTTGGCTTCAGCGGCGAGTGTTTCACCATTCTCTAAATGGACCACATCCTGGTCGTTTTTGCAATTCAAAGCACACGGGGGGGGGGGAGGATAGGCGGCATGAACGCACTTTCTCCCTCGCGAGAAGTTGGTTGCCATAAGGCTCATTGGACGAAGCCGCTCCGCGGCAAGGCCTGCGCTGAGCTCCGCGTCGCCTGCGATGAGCGCCTCGGCCTGGGCCTGCAGGTTGTCCGCGCGGGCGCTCAACTGGCTGATGCCGAGCTCAATGTCCGCCTGGATCCGACAGCTGCTCCGTCGCCTGGGCACGCTTGAGTCGCGTGCGCTCGGCAGCGAGCTGCTTGCGAAGGTTCGCAGCGTGGCGGCACAGCGTCCGGAGCTGGAACACCGTCGGCGACGGCGGGTTCCAGGCTTGCCACGGCATGCGCTCGCAGTACTGCAGGAGCAGCGCTGCATCCACGGCGTCTGTCTTGCTGCGCGCCAGCATGGCCTGGCCGAAGTTGTGCGACGCCTTCGGGTTCACAACCATCACCGCCACGCCTTCAGCGCCGGCCAAGGCCAGCGCGACGTCGAGGTGGTAGATGCCGGTGGCCTCGAGAGCGACGTGCAACGGCCGGGATGAAGGCAGCTGCCGCAGCAACCGTTTGTGGCCGGCCGGCGAGTTGGGGAATACCCGTGATACCGGGTCCTTGTTTCTGCCGCGCCATGCCACGCTCAGCGACTTGGCGCTGACATCGATGCCGACGCAGGTCGGGTTGTCCATCCGGGCCTCCTTCCATAGAGTTGGCTCCGGTCCCCCGACCCTGCAACCTCACCGGCCCGCCTTGTCATCCT
>JAUIAC010000498.1 GCA_030425545.1 bacterium
CCTGATGCTCGCTGTGCCCCGCAGGCGGGCGCGACTCCCCGGGCTCCTGCGGCGCCGCCGGCTTCTCGCCCGCGCGATGGTGCGCCGCCACAGGGCGCGCGCTCCCGCCCATCGGAGCGGTCGGCGCCTCGTCCACACGCTGGGGTCCCGCGCACGCCGCCGTGAGCACGCACAGCGCGGCCACGACGACGCCCAACAGTCGGGGCTGTGGGTTGATCCATCGGTCAGGGTTCATGTCGGCTCCGCGTCGGTGGGCGTCGCGGCCACGGGCCCGCCACCGGCGATCTCTGGCGTGAGATAGACCTCGGCGCCCACCTCTCGGAACTTCTCCGACATCGTGTCCATGCCCTTGGCCAACGCGTCCTCCGCGCTGATGCCCTGCTGGGCTGCGAAGTCGCGGACGTCCTGCGTGATCTTCATCGAGCAGAAGTGGGGGCCGCACATCGAGCAGAAGTGGGCCGTCTTGGCGTTGTCGCTCGGCAGGGTCTCGTCGTGGAAGGCCCGCGCCGTCACCGGGTCGAGGCTCAGGTTGAACTGGTCCTGCCAGCGGAACTCGAAGCGGGCCTTGCTCAGCAGGTCGTCCCGGTGCTGCGCGCCCGGGTGGCCCTTGGCCAGGTCGGCCGCGTGGGCCGCGATCTTGTAGGCGATGACCCCGTCTTTGACGTCGTTGCGGTCGGGCAGGCCGAGGTGCTCCTTGGGTGTCACGTAGCAGAGCATCGCCGTGCCGTACCAGCCGATCATCGCCGCGCCGATGGCCGACGTGATGTGGTCGTAGCCCGGCGCGATGTCGGTGGTCAGCGGCCCCAGCGTGTAGAAGGGCGCCTCGTGGCAGAGCCGCAGCTGCTCGTCCATGTTCTCTTTGATCTTGTGCATCGGCACGTGGCCGGGGCCCTCGATCATCACCTGACAGTCGTGCTCCCACGCCACCTTGGTCAGCTCGCCGAGGGTCGCGAGCTCGCCCATCTGCGCGGCGTCGTTGGCGTCGGCGATGCACCCGGGACGGAGCCCGTCGCCCAGGCTGAAGGTCACGTCGTACTTCGCCATGAGCTTGCAGATCTCGTCGAAGCCCTCGTAGAGGAAGTTCTCCTTGTGGTGGGAGAGGCACCACTTGGCCAGGATCGAGCCGCCGCGGCTGACGATGCCGGTGGTGCGCTGCGCCGTCATGGGGATGTAGCGCATCAGCACGCCGGCGTGGATCGTGAAGTAGTCGACGCCTTGCTCGGCCTGCTCCTCCAAGGTCTCCAAGAAGAGCGCCAGGGTCAGGTCCTCGGCCTTGCCCTTCACCTTCTCGAGGCACTGGTAGATCGGGACGGTGCCGATCGGCACCGGGCTGTTGCGCAGGATCCACTCGCGCGTGGCGTGGATGTCGCTGCCGGTGGACAGGTCCATGACCGTGTCGGCGCCCCAGCGGACCGCCCACTGCAGCTTCTCGACCTCCTCGTCGATGGAGCTGGTCACCGCGGAGTTGCCGATGTTGGCGTTGATCTTGGTGAGGAAGTTGCGGCCGATGATCATCGGCTCGAGCTCGGGGTGCTTGATGTTGGCGGGGATGACCGCGCGGCCGCGGGCCACCTCCGAGCGCACGTAGTCGGGGGCCAGCCCCTCGCGCAGCGCGACGAAGGCCATCTCCTCTGTGATGACGCCCTGCTTGGCGAAGTACATCTGCGTCGGGCGCGCGACGCCCTCGCGCTGGGCCAGCCAAGGAGTGCGGCGAGCCGGCAGCCCGACGCGCGGGTCGATGCCTTGCGGGCCCGTGGTGTCATAGACGTCGCAGCGGGTGCCGTCGGAGAGGGTGATCTCGCGAAAGGGCACGCCGAGCTCGCCTCGGTCCACCTTGCGTGACCCGGGAAAGTGCTCCCCCAAGGGCGGGATCGCGTCCTGCCGTGCGGCCGCGCGCGCCCCGACCACCTGGTCGTCGATGGCGTTCTGAATGTCGGCGCCGCTCGGCGTCGTCTTGGTGCTCATGTGCTTCCCTCCGCCGGCATCACCCGGATCAGGTTCGAGGGGTGCTTCTCAGCCGCGAAGATCGCAGCGCCCCCAGCATGTGGAGCGGGGTTCGTAGCCCATGCCGGGAGAGAGCGAAAGGGTTGATTGTGTGGGGCAGGCGGCCGCGGCTGTCGATCCGGGCTACAGCGGGGCTGGCGCGTCGGCGTTCGCGTCAGCGCCTGTGGGCGGTTGGCAGAGCACACAGACCTCCTCGAGCATCGGCAGGTGCGGGGCAACGTGGCTGTGGCCGTGGCCGTCGTGCTTGTGATGGCCCGCGAGCCTCGCGCGGACGGCGGCGGCCCAGTGCGGCACGTAGCGCTGGCACCGGCGCGCTGGGTTGCGACGCCAGCGGCTCACACGACCGGCGATCGGAGAGCCCTGGCGTTGCGCGCGCCGGCGCACCTCTTGCAATCGCGCCGGGGTCTCGGTCCAGACCACGCAGGTGCCCGGAGAGGGCTCCGCGCCACGCTGAAAGGCTGGAAATCTGCGGCTCTGGAGGTCCGGGACACGGTCGAAGCCAGGGCTGCGCCAGCCGCGCGCCACCGAGAGCGCGACGTTGTACACGGGCCACTTGTCGTGCACGAGGGCGGCGAGCGTCCGGCCGCGCCGGGTGACGTCGCGATCGATGTAGGCGAGCAGGTGCCGGTCGGCGAGCGGGCGCAGCGTGCGCATCGGGCGCGTCGGATCTACGCGCTCTCGCCAGGTCGCTGCGACGTAGGGGTTGGCGTGGATCAGCGCCGTCCGGGCGTGGTGTGAGCCAAAGAGCACAGCGGCCAGGGTGACGACGGTGACCACGGCGAGCGCGGCGACCCGACGCGCCGGTGGCAGGGGCTCACGTCGACGCAGGGCCACGACCACGCCCACCGCCGCTGCGGGGGCCAGCAGGGCGAGCCACATCAGCGGCGTCAGCGGGTACTTGGTGACGTAGTACCCGCGCGACGCCCAGCTCGCCGACGCGGTGGTCAGGGCCAACGAGGGGGCGCAGAAGAGCGCAGCGAAGACCGCCAGGCGGCCCGCTGGCGTGGTGTGCGCCTGGCGATTCGGCCCCTGCGCGGACGTCGGACGCCGCCCGCGCAGCCAGGAGACCACCCCGAGCAACACGGGCGCCAGGAGCAGGAGCGCCAGCGCCAGACGCAGGTCGGACGGGTCGAAGGGCTGCACGCCGCCCGTCTTGTGTCGCCGCCCCCAGAGCGTCCACAGGGCCACGGCGGCCCCCGACGCGCAGACCGCCGCACCTGCGAGGTGAAGCCCCACGCGCAGCGAGGTCGCCAGACGGGTCGGGCGTGGGTCTTCGGTCGGCGCTGCGCCCCGCTGACGCGCGGCGACGAGGGTCTCCAGGGTCAAGACGCCGGCCACCCCCAGGAGCGCGTCGCCCAGCTGCAGCCCGTAGGTGAAGCGCAGCGCGACCACCGCCACGACGAGCGCACCGAGCCGCCGCGGCCACGGCAGGGGCAGCACCAGCGCCCACGCCAGCAGCGCCAGTGGCGCGATCGCGAAGGCGTGCGGAAAGAAGCCCTCGACCTGAAGGTAGTGGGCCAGCAGCCCCGCGATGTCCGGCCAGGCCAGGGTCGCCACGCCCGCGGCCGACGCCAGCGCGAGCCCCACCGTGAGCGGTCGCGCGGCGTCCAGGGCGGGCCTCAGCAGCGCCCATGCGACCCAGCCCGACAGGGTGAGCCCCGTCCACAGGCCGAGTCGGTGCACGTCGCTCAGGCTGTGGATCAGGTCGTCACGGAGCCCATGGTCCACGGCCCACAGCAGCGCGTGTTGGCCCGTGAAACCGAGGTACGCCCGCGGCAGATCGGTCGCCCAGGCCGCGGCGATGGCGACGTGGTTGCCTGCGTCGCCGCCGCCGATGGTCGGCAGATCGTCGAAGCCGGGCAGCGCCATGGCGCGGCGCACGAGCCAGGCGGCGCCAGCGGCAAGCGACGCCAGCGCGCCCGCGTCGCGCCAACTGGCGCCGGACCACCGACCTCGCCACACCGCCAGCGCGGCGCACCCGCACGCCAGGACGCAGGCACCCACCCAAGCGGTCCCCGGCTGCACATGCGTCACATAGCGGAGCACGGCGGCAGCGCTACCGACGAGCGGGCTGAGCACCACGGCGACCAGCGCCACCAGCGCGAGGCGCAAGGCGAGCGAGGCGCGGCCATGCTCCGCTGGGTCTCCTGCGCGGCGAGGCGGGCGCGCCGGGTTGCGCGGGGTCGGGGCGGTCGAGGGCATGGCAGCAGG
>JAUIAC010000038.1 GCA_030425545.1 bacterium
GCGCGAGGCCGCGCTGGCGGCAGAGGCCGCGCGGCAGGCCAAGAAGGCCGCGAAGGCGGCGAAGGCGGCGGCGAAGGCCCAGCAGAAGGCAGCCCAGCAGGGCGCCGCAGCGGGAGGCCGGTGATGTCGACGTCTGAGCGTTCGGGAGGGACGATGCCGGGCACACAAGACCTGCTGATCGAGCTCGGCTGCGAGGAGATCCCGGCCGGTGTCGCACCCAAGATGGCCGCGGCGCTGCTGCAGGGGCTGCTGAGCACGCTGGACGAGGCGGGCCTGGCGCACGGCGCTGGCACCTGGCTGGGCACGCCGCGGCGGCTGACGGCCCACATCGCCGACGTGGAGCTGGAGCAGGCCGACCGGGTCGAAGAGCTCGTCGGCCCGCCGGCTCGGGTGGCGTTCGACGCCGAGGGCAACCCGACCAAGGCGGCCCTGGGCTTCGCCCGCGGCAAGGGCATCGACCCCAGCACGCTCTACGCGAAGACCACTGACAAGGGCGACTATGTCGCGGCGAAGCTGGCGATCCCTGGCCTCCGCGCGGACGCCATCCTCTCCGAGGCGCTGCCGGGGCTTTTGCGCGCCCTGCCGCAGCCCAAGCGCATGCGCTGGGGGCGGAGCCGCGAGGCCTTCATCCGTCCGGTGCACTGGCTGGTCGCCGTCCTCGGGGACCACGTGATCGACACGCGCTTCGCCGGCGTGCAGTCGGGCCGGGACTCGCAGGGGCACCGCTTTCTCGGGGAGCCGGTGCCGCTGTTGACCGCCGACCTCGCGCTCTACACGCATCTGCTGCGCGTGCAGCACGTCATGGTCGACCCGGCGGAGCGCCGCACGCTGATCCACGCCCAGGCGACGGCGCTGGCCGCGGGCGTGGGCGGCACCCTGGTCGACGATCCGGGGACCCTCGACGTGGTGACCTGGCTGGTGGAGTGGCCCACCCCCCTGCTCGGCGAGCTGCCGCAGGAGTTCATGGCCATCCCCGACGAGGTGATCATCACCACGCTGCGGGAGCACCAGAAGCTGTTCACGGTCCGCGGCCCGGACGGCGCGCTGGTCAACCGCTTCGTCGCGGTGGCCAACACCCTGAGCGAGGCGTCACGCGCCATCGTCGCCGAGGGCAACGCCCGCGTGGTCAGCGCGCGGCTGAGCGACGCGCGCTTCTTCTACGACGCCGACCGCAGCGTTCCCCTGGAGACCTTCGTGCCGAAGCTCGCCGGGCGCATCTACCTCCAGGGGCTCGGCTCGACCCTCGACAAGGTGACCCGCATCGGCCGCATCGCCGACCAGCTCGCCGCCGAGGTGTGCCCCGGCGAGGCGGTCGACGCCAGCCGTGCAGCGGCGCTGTGCAAGGCCGACCTGGCCACCCAGATGGTCGTGGAGTTCACCGAGCTCCAGGGCGAGATCGGGGCGGACTACGCCCGCGGCTCGGGCGAGACCGAGGCCGTGGCGACCGCCATCGCTGAGCACTATCGGCCCCGCTTCTCGGGGGACGCGCTGCCCTCGACCGCCGTGGGCGCGGTGGTCGCCCTGGCCGACAAGATCGACAGCATCGTCAGCTGCTTCGCCATGGGCCTGGTCCCCAGCGGCAGCCAGGACCCCTACGCGCTGCGGCGCGGCGCCCTGGGCGTGATCCACATCCTGCTCGGCAAGGGCTGGTCCGTGTCGCTGACGGGGCTGATCAGCGGCGCCGCCGAGGCCCTGAGCGACCACGCGCTGAAGACCTCCGGAGACGCGCTCGTGGAGCAGGTCGAGGCCTTCTTTCGCGGGCGGCTGAAGTCGTGGCTCAGCGACGAAGCGGCCAGCCCCGATGTGGTCGAGGCGGTGCTCGAGGCCGGCTTCGACGACGTGCCCGCCGCGGTCGCGCGCGTTCACGCCGTGGCGCGCGCTCGGGAAGCCGAGAGCTTTGGGCCCCTGGCGGCCGCCTTCAAGCGCGTCGGGAACCTGGTCAAGAAGGCCGAGGAGACCGGCGGCGTGGGCCAGGTCGACGCCGCGCTCTTCGTCGAGGACGCGGAGCGCTCGCTCCACGGCGCCACCACGACGCTGGCCCAAGGGCTCGACGCGCAGGTCGACGCCGGGGACTGGGACGGCGCCCTCGGCGCGCTGGCGACGCTGAAGCCGGCCGTGGACCAGTTCTTCGACGACGTCATGGTCATGCACGACAACACCGATCTGCGTCGCAACCGGCTGGCGCTGCTCATGCAGACCGGGCGCCTCTTCGAGCGGATCGCCGACTTCTCCCGGATTCAAGCCTGAACACGCACCGCACCACCCTCCGTCGCCTGGTCCTCGTCGCGCTGGCCGCGTGCGCGCTCCTGTCTGCGAGCGCGTGCAGCGAGGAGATCGGCCTGCCCTCGTACGCGGGCAAAGGGGTGCGCTACCCGGTCGCCATGGCCGCGGACCCGACAGGGCGATGGCTCTACGTGGTCGGCGCCAACTTCGATCTGGCCCACCGTGGCGGCGTCGTGACGGTCCTCGACACGGCCACGGGCACCTGGCAGGACGCCGGGCGCGTCGAGGTCCCGGCCTACGCAGCAGGCATGACCCTGCAGGCGGACGCCACCGGCCCAGGCCGCCACCGCCTCTACATCCCGGCGCGCGAAGACGACTCGGTGACGTTGGTCGACGTGATCCCGGGCGCCGGGGGCGCCGCGCCCACCCTCGACTGCGGGCAGCCGAGCGGGGACATCGGGCCCTGCGGCTCGGCGTGGCGCGTCGGCGGGGTGAAGAGCTCGGATCTGAACGTCGGCCAGGACCCGACCGCGGCCATCGTCGAGCCCGGACGCGCTGGCGCAGACACCCTGCTCCACGTGGCAGCCTCCATCGGCGGCCGCGTCGCGACCTTCTCGCTCCAGCCAGCAGAGGGCGGCGGCGTCGAGGCCACGGCCCTGCCCGCCTTCGTGCCCACCGGCGCCACCAGCCCGAGCGCCCTGGTTCGCTCGCCGCTCAGCGGCCGGGTGTACGCCGCCGACGTGCGCCGCAACCTGGTGTTCCCCTACGAGCTCGAGGCCACGGTCGGGGCCGAGGACACCACCTGGACCGTGGCGCAGCACAACGGCATCGCCCTGCCGGTCGCCTCGGGCACAGAGTACGGTCGCTCGCTGGCCTTCTCGGCCGACGGCGGGCGGCTCTACGTCGCCTATCGCAACCCCAACGCGCTCCTGGTCATCGACACGGCGCCCGCGGCCTCCGGCGCCCCCAACGACCGGCTGGTGGACACCATCGGGCTCGGCGGCCGCCCCGCCCAGGTCGCCCTCGCGCCCACGGGTCCGGGCGGGCGCGAGCTGGCCTACGTGAGCTGCTTCGGCACCGACGACATCTGGGTCGTCGACCCGACGACACGCGCGGTGGTGGCTGTGGTGCGGCTGCCGCATTCGCCCTACGGGCTCAGCATCGCCGACGTGCCCGGCCGCGGCTGGACGCTCTACACCGGCCTCTTCAGCCAGCACCGCATCGCGGTGGTCAACCTGGACGAGGGCGACAGCGACCGTCACCAGGTGAGCGAGTACATCCAGTGAGCGTCCGCGTCCCACCGCCCTGGTCGCCTGCGCCGCGCGCAGCCCGCCGCCCCCTGCAGCAGCTGCTGTGGGTGGCCGCGCTGGTCGCCACCGGCTGCACGACGAGCAACCCGCTCCCGCCCGACGGCCTCACCAACCCGCGCGGCCTGGCCGTGGTGTGCATGGAGGGCGACGGCGTCAAGCCGCTGGCCGACTGCGCCAGCGACAACAACGTGCGCGCCTTCGTCACCGGCGGGAGCGTGGGCTCGGTCTCGGTCGCGCGCTACGACGGCACGCAGTGGACCTGGTTCGACACCGACGCGAGCGTGCCGGGATTCACGCCGCTGATGCTGGGGGAGCTGCCCTCGGAGATCGTCGCCGACCCCAACACCCCCAAGTGGCTCTACATGACCCTGGCGCTCGGCCAGGAGATCGTCCGGGTCGACGCGAGCGCGCTCAGCCCCGGCAAGCGCGTGGCCCTGCCCTTTCACCCTGACGCCATCGTCGTGTCGACCGACGCCGCTCCGCGGCTCTACATGGCCGACACCGCCGGCGCTGCGGTGTGGTGGATGAAGGTCAGCGACTTCGACGGCACGCCCGCGCCGACGCGCATCGACGTCGGCGGCTCTCCGCGCGACCTCGCCGTGGTCCCCCAGACGGGCCACCTCTACGTCGCGCACCGCGACCACGCCCACGTGACCGTGGTGTCGCTGAGCAGCGGTGACGTGCTGGGCCGGGTCTCGCTGGGGCCGGCCTGCAGCGACGGCATCGACAACGACGGCGACGGCAAGACGGACACCGACGACGCCGGCTGCGACGACGAGTCCGACCGGGTCGAGGGCGACCCGGAGGTCGGAGCGAACTGCAACGACGGCAAGGACAACGACGGCGACGGCGACACCGACGCCGTGGATCTGGGCTGCAGCGTCACGGTCGACGCCTGCCGCGACGGCGTCGACAACGACGGCGACGGCAAGACCGACTTCCCCGACGATCCCGGCTGCGTGGGCTTCGCGAGCACGCGCGAGTCCTGGGACGCGCCGGCCTGCGGCGACGGGGTCGACAACGACGGCGACGGCAAGACCGACACCGACGACAGCGACTGCAGCGACGCGTCGGGCGAAGGCGAGCGTGGCCAGCTGGCCCAGGGGGTGCGGAGCGCCTGCAACGACGGGGTCGACAACGACAGCGACGGCAAGACCGACACCGACGACAGCGACTGCCCCAGCGCAGACAGCGACGGCGAGCTGCGTCCCCCCTGCGCGGACGGCATCGACAACGACGGCGACGGCAAGACCGACACCGACGACGACGCCTGCACCAACCGGGGTTCGCCGAGCGAGGTCCGGGCGGACAACGCGCCGCTCTCGGCGATCGCGGCGACCTTCGGCGGCGACTATGTGGTCGTGACGCACCGACGCAAGCGCGCGGCGTACATCATCGACACCGCCACGCGTACGCTGGTGACGCCCGGGTCGGATCCCAAGCGCCCCTTCCGCCGCGCGAGCGCCCTCGACGCGGCCGACGGCATCGACGGGGTCGCGTTGGGCAGCCCGCCGCTGGCGCTGGCCCCAGCCACCATCGCGAACCACGACGCCATGGTGATCAGCACGCAGCTCAACGGGCTCTTCTACCTCGCGTTCAAGGCCACCGTGCCGGTCGATCCCCCGGCCGTCGGCGAGGACGGTGAGCCGGTGACCGAGGTGGTCCACCGCATCGGGCTCATCGCGACGGACACGCAGGCGGTCACCGAGGCGCGCCAGCCCAGCCTGGTGGTGGAGGGCGACGTCATCGACCTCGGTTTCAAGGCGCCGGAGCGGCACGCGCACTTCGGCACCCTCAACAAAGAGACCCAAGACGACGGCACGCTGCGCTACTACGGGCTGACGATGAGCACGGACACCGCCGAGCACCGGACGGAGGTGTGGCGCATCAAGGCTGCGGCGCGGCTCCCCGGCACCCTGCGGTCCACCGGGCGCATGCTGGCCCCCGACACGCTCGCCGACCCGACCGCGGACTTCTGCCAGCTGGGCGTGGTGCCTGGGGACCGACTCGTCATCCACCGGGGCGCCAGCGCCGCCGACTGCGGTGGGCTGACGGGCGCCGACGTGTCCTACACCGTCACCCAGGTCGGGCCCGAGACCTTGACCCTGGCGGCGGGTGAGGTCGACCGCCCCGTGACCGTGGCCAACCAGCTCAGCTGGGCCAGCGTCGCGTCCACGCCGGTGCCGCTGCCGCCCGCGGGCTGCCTGCCGCGGCAGACGATCCGCTACGAGGTGCGGGCGAGCGGGTGGCTGGTCGAGGGCGTGCGCACCGGCCTGCTCTCCCGCCGCGGGCGGGTCGGGGACACCTGCGCGCCCTGGGACAATCAGGACCCGACGCAGGCCGCGCGCATCGTGCAGCCTCAGCTCAAGGCCGGCGCTGACATCAGCGCCCTGACCTGCCCTCTGACCCGCGCCAACCTCGACCTGCTCGAGGCCGCGCCCTACGGCGGCGGGGCGGCCCAGGCGGTCACGCCCTTCGCCAACCCGGTGTGGTCCGGGTCGCTGCTGCCCGGGTGCGCGGCCGCCGACACCCCGGACGCCGTGCCGGTGTTGGTGCCCCCCGTGCGCGACACGGCGTGGACCTACCAGGTCACGCGCGGCTTCCGCCCCCGCTACACCCCTGTGGGCGCCAACCCCGTGGCCCTGCGCTCCGGCGTCGGGCGCAGCCACGTGTGGGTCGCTGACCAGGGCTCCGGCACGCTCTACAGCGTCGGCCTGAGCGACGGCAAGATCGACGCGCAGCTGGACTGAGGGGGCCGCGGGGGCTCCCCGGGCGCCGGCGCCCGGGCCAGCGCCACCTCGCTCAGCCGCTGCCTTCGTCGGAGCGGACGCGCAGCACCTGGGCGTCCACCTCTCCGCGCGCCAGCACGATCTGCACCTCCGCCCCCACAGCGGCGTCCGCCGCGTCGCGCAGCGCGACGCCATCGACACGGACAATGCTGTAGCCGCGCCCGAGCGCCGCGCGCGGATTGAGCCCGCGCAGCAGGGCTGCGGCCCGGTCCAGGCGCCGGCGCGAGCCGTGCACGAGCCCGCCTGAGGTCGCGCGCAGCCGTGCGTCAGCGCGGGTCGCGGCCTCGCGTCGCCGCCGCAGCCGCCGTTCCATGGCCTGCCGGAGCGCCGTCTGCGCGGCGTCCAGGCGCCGGCGCCGCTGCGCCAGCCGCTGCATGGGGTGCGCGCGGTGGAGCCGACTCCGGAGCTCCTCCATGCGTCGCCGCCGCCGCGCCAAGGCGTTGCGCTGCGCTCCCACCAGCTGGGCCTGCAGGCGGTCCGCGTCCATGCGCCGGCGCGCGACGATGCCCTCGCCGGTCGCGACCCGCTCGGACAGCAGGCCCAGGTGGCGCCGCTCCACCCGCAGACGGCGCCGCAGCACGGCCGCCATGCGCGCGGTGCCCTGAGCCAGCGCCGTCCGCAGATCGACCATGTGAGGCACGACCATCTCGGCGGCGGCGGTCGGCGTCGCGGCGCGGCGGTCCGCGGCGTGGTCCGTGAGCAGCGTGTCCGTCTCGTGGCCCACGGCGCTGACCACGGGCGTCCGGCAAGCGGCCACCGCGCGGACGAGCACCTCTTCGTTGAAGGCCCACAGGTCCTCGATGCTGCCGCCACCCCGCCCAACCAAGATGACGTCACACAGGCCGCTGCGATCGAGCGCGCGCAGCGCCGCGGCGATCTCTTGCGCCGCGCCCGCGCCCTGCACCTTCGCAGGCGCGACGACCACGCGGACCGGGTAGCGCTCGTGCAAGATGCGCAGCATGTCTTGGAGGGCCGCTCCGGTGCGGGCGGTCACGATGCCCACAGAGCGCGGGAGACGCGGCAGAGGCTGGCGCCGCGCAGGGTCGAAGAGCCCCTCGGCCTGGAGCTGCGCCTTGAGTCGCTGCAGCTCAGCCCAGCGCCGCCCCACGCCCGCGTCCTCGACCCGCTGCACGTTCAGCGCGTAGGTCCCGCCGGCCACCCAGAGGTCGATCGAGCCGTGGCAGATGACCTCCTGCCCGTCCCGCAGCTGCAGCCGCTGCCGCTGCACCGTGCTGCGCCACACCGTGCACCGCAGCCGCGCGCCGGCGTCCTTGAGCTCGAAGTAGACGTGCCCGCGCGACTGGCGGACGCCGCTGACCTCGCCGCGAACACGCAGGTTGCGGAGCCCACGCAGCCGCTCCTGCACGGCCTGGTTGCAGGTCGTGGGCGTCCACACGGGCGTCGGTTCTGGCGGGGGGCCCCAGGTCATGGATGGATCCCAGGGCATGCGATGGAGGGTGTCAAGGCGAGGGCGCGTCTACAGCGGCGTGCCCACCGCACGCGGCGGCGGCGGCAGCGGCAGCACGTCGCGGACGTGGTCCAGCTCGCCCTGGTGCAGCCGGTAGTGATCGATCACCCGGTAGTCGGAGAGCGGTCGGTCGGCGCGCGCCACTCGGTCGCGGGGGTCGAGCGTGTAGAGCAGCGACACGCCGTGGTCGTTGGTCTTCTCGGCCACCACCGCGATCAGGTTGCGACGGCCGCCCTTCTTCTTGCGGGCGACGACGACCAGGTCGCCGGGCAGGTAGGTGTCCGGCGCGGAGACGCTCCATTGGGTCGGCAGCTGACGAGCGAAGCGCTCCAGGAACACGTGCAGGTTGCGGCTCCCCACCGCGCGACGGCGCTCCGCCTCGGTCGCCTGCGGCCGGCCGCGGAGCCCGTAGGCCTTCGGGTCACGGAAGCGATGCAGCACCACGGCGGTGCGCAGGGGGAAGCCCACAGCGTGCAGCGAGCGCTCGAGCAGGTCTCCACTGGAGCCCTTGACCGCGTTGAGATCGAGGACGGAGCCCACGGTCGGCACCACGCGGCGCGCGACATGGTCCCGCGCCGTGGCCAGCAGCGCCCGCGCCACGGGATCGGCGCCAGCGCCAGGCAACGTGGGCAGGGCGGCCTGACGCCCGGCCAGCGCGTCCAGGCTCGGGAGCCGCGCCTTGTGGGGGCCCGCGGGGCGCACCACTGCTGCGACCTTGGGCTTCTCCGTGCTGAGCTTGGGACCGCCCAGGTCACCGCCGATCTCGGTGATCCACAGGTAGACTCCCCCCACCATGAGCGCGACGACAAAGAGCTGCTTGCCACGCCCGGAGCTGCGCTTGTGCGGCCGAAGTCCGATCACGGGGCGGGTCGAGGTGCTCATGAGCCGGCGGTTCCTGTGCGACGCGAGGCGGCGCGCGGGGGTGTGTGGAGGGGTAGGAGCCAGGGCATAGTCACGCCCCGCGGAGGCCGTCAATCGCTGCGCCGCAAGTGATCGAAATCGCCGCCATTGTGGACAACAGCCCGCACAGCGACCCCGACATGTCGACGCTCAAGACGCTGATATATCTCATGTAAACGCTGGTTCAGCGCCTCGCTACACAGCCCTCCCCGGGGCCTGTGGACAACTCCTGCCCGGGTCGCTCGGCGCGAGGAGGCCCGGCGCAGCCCGGATTTCCGGGGCTCCACTGCCTGAAGCCGCCCGCGCGCGAGGGTGCGAGGGGCGATCACGTCGGGCAGCACCCGGGCCGACCGCGCGCCGGTCGCCGCTCCCCCGCAGAGGGCCAGGCAGTCCCCGCCGGTGGAATAACTCGCGCCACCTGCGCCTTCGTGCTCCAGGTCTCTCGAGCCACACCTCTCGGGCGAGGTGGACGGGGCGCCGAGAAGGGTGGGTTCAGCGCGCCGCGGGCGCGCTCTTCGGGTCGGGCGCTTGCGCTCCCGCGCTTTCGCCCTACACTTCGCGGTCCTTGGGCCCTGAGGAGGGTCAAAGCCAGCGGTTTTCGGACCCCCGCGGGCACGCCCGCGCACGACGCAGTCGCCGCCTCAGTCCCTGAGGCCGCGGAGGATTAGAGGAGGAGCCATGAGCAAGGCGGAGGCACAGGGCCAGCAGCAGGGGCTGCCAAGCAACCCGAATCTGCTCTACGCCCTGTTGGCGGTGCTGGCCATCGGTCTGGGCATCGCGGTGTACCTGGTGCGCAACAAGCTGGCGCTGCAGTCCGGCTTGGCCGTGTCCACGAGCTGCAACTTCGGCGGCAAGCTCAACTGCGACGCGGTGAACACCTCGCAGTACAGCACCATGTTCGGCATGCCGAGCGCGTTCTGGGCGATCCCGACCTACAGCGTCATGGCCTTCCTGACCTGGATCGGCATCCAGGGCACCACGGCGACCGACGAAGAGACCCGGGAGAAGGGCCGCATCGCCCTGGCCGGCGTCAGCATGATCGCCATCCTCGCGGTCGTCGACGCCATGTACATGGGCTACATCATGGTCGAGAAGATCGGCTTCCTCTGCGTCTACTGCCTCAGCCTCTACGGCGTCGCCCTCGCCAGCGCTGGCCTGGCCGTGAGCCAGGGCCCCAAGAGCATCGGCGCCGCGTTCAGCCAGAGCTTCGAGGCCATCGGCAAGTTCAAGGCGCCGGTGTCGCAGGCCGTGACCGTGCTGCTGCTGGTGGGCGTGGTCGCTTACGTGGGCACCAACCAGTGGCTCGAGTCCATGGAGGCGACGGCGCTCGAGTGCGTGAAGAACCCCGGCGGACCGGAGTGCCCCAAGCAGACCGCCGCCGCGGACGGCGACCGCCCCAAGCCCAAGCCCGTCGCTGTGCAGGGCGGCACGCAGGCCGGCCAGCCCAACGTGCCCGCCAATGTCGCCGCCGCGGCCCCCAAGGGCGGCGACTGCGCCGACGGTCCCAAGATCAACCCCGCCGACGCCAAGATCGGCGGCAAGAAGACCAAGGAAGACGGCTGGACAGAGGTGCAGTGGCCCATGGACGAGGACTGCGAGTTCGTCCACGGCCCGCGGGACGCCAAGGTCACCGTGGTCAAGGTCGCCGACTTCCAGTGCCCCTACTGCCGCTACCTCGCGCTGACGCTCGACGCGGTGATGAAGGAGTACGAGGGCAAGTCGGTGCGCTTCATCATGAAGAACTTCCCCATGAACGGGAAATGCAACCCGCCCATGCGCGACTACGACAAGCACCCCTACGCCTGTGAGGCCGCCTGGGCCGGCCACTGCGCCGGTGTGCAGGGCAAGTTCTGGGAGATGCACGACAAGATGTACGCCAACCAGCAGGCCCTCGACGCGCGCAGCCTCGACACCTACGCGCAGGACCTGAAGCTCGACATCGGCAAGTTCCGCACCTGCTACAACGCGAGCTCCACAAAGGAGGCGATCCGCCGCGACATCAAGGTCGCCTACAAGGCCGCCATCTGGGGCACGCCGAAGACCTACATCAACGGCCGACTGGTCACAGGCTCCGGCTCGAAGGCCATCTTCAAGTACCACATCGACGAGGCCCTCAAAGCGGCCGAGTCCGGCGGCAAGGTCGCCGGCGGCGCGGCCAAGAAGATGGCGCCCGTGTCCGACGGCACCACGATGATCGCGGTGCCCAACACCGGCGGCAAAACCTTCTACATGGACCCCTACGAGGCCAGCATCGACAAGAGCGGCAAGGCCGTGAGCATGCCGGGCGTCAAGCCCGCGCGCGCCTCGTGGTTGGACGCGAAGTCGGCGTGTGAGAAGGCCGGCAAGCGCCTGTGCACCGAGCAGGAGTGGGTCACGGCCTGCGCCGGCGAGCCCGCGGTCGACAACAACAACAACAACATGTTCGGCGACGACGCGGTCGAGGGGTCGATGTACCCCTACGGCAAGTTCTACAGCGCCGGCACCTGCAACGATCAGGGCGACAAGTACCACGGCAAGGCCATCGAGGCTGGCTCGAAGAAGGACTGCCGCACGCCGAGCGCGCTCTTCGACCTCGCCGGCAACATCAGCGAGTGGGTCGGCGCCGCCAAGGACAAGGCCACGCTCATGGGCGGCCATGCGTCGAGCACCGAGCGGGCGGCCTGCAACCAGCGCGCGTTCTCCGCGGGCATCGGTCGCCGCAACCACACCACCGGCTTCCGCTGCTGCGCCGACAGCAACGTCAAGTCGGCGAAGGTCGCAGCCAGCAGCCTCCGGCCGGTCGTCGAGACCATGCAGGGCCAGATGATGCCGAAGTTCACCGCCAAGGCGAGCGACGGCACGCTCATCGACACGTCCAAGTTCAAGGGCAAGGTCACCCTCGTGAACTACTTCGCGTCGTGGTGCGGCCCCTGCAAGAAGGAGTTCCCCTACCTGGTGCGCTACAAGAAGGAGCTCGGTCCGAAGGGCCTGCAGATCGTCGGCATCGGCGTCGACAACACGCCCGAGCCCAGCCTCGAGTTCGCCAAGAAGTTCGGCGCCAACTTCCCCATCATCACCGACCCCGAGTCCGTGCTCATGGGCAAGATGATGGTGTACTCGATGCCCGCCAGCTTCCTCATCGATAAGTCCGGGAAGATCGTCTACTACCACACCGGCTTCAAGCCGGAGGAAGACGCGATCCCGCTCAAGCAGAAGATCGAGTCGCTGCTGTGAGCTCAGCCGGGTCCACCGCCCCGTGATGGCGCCGCACGCCGGCGCCGCCCGTCGAGGCAGACGGCCTGCCCCCCTCCGCGGGGGGGCGGTCGCCTGCCTCGGGCGCTTTTGCGCCGACCTGCGCCTGCGCCCGTCGGTTGCCCGGCGCGGGCGAGGGGCGACGGGGCGAGGGGCGACGGGGCGAGGAGCGACGGGGCGCGGCACGGCCCGGCTCATGCAGGCCGCGCTGGTGGGGCTGGTGCCGCTCGTCGTCGCGCTGAGCGGCTGCGCCAAGCGGCCGGGGCCCGAGCGGGTGCAGCTCAAGCCCCTCGGCCAGGGGCTCGACTACGACGAGCTGGCCGCCGGCTACAGCAGCGGCCCACCGGTGACGACCTATGTCCTCCGGCTCGACCCCACGCGCTGGGCGCTGCGCCACGTGACGGCGCGGCACACGGGCCAGAAGCTCAGCGACGCGCGTGGCTTCCGCGAGGCGGTCGGCGCGGCCGCGGCGGTCAACGGCATCTACTTCGACCCGGCGTACAAGCCGCTGGGGTTGATGGTGAGTGAGGGCAAGCAGCTCAGCCGGCTGCGGCGCGTCGACCACGGCGTGTTCACCGTGTCGGCCGCGGGTCCGCAGGTCCAGCACGCGCGCCGCTACTCGAAACCCGCGGGGCTGGACTTCGCCGCGGAGTGCGGCCCTCGGCTGGTGGTCGGCGGCAAGCCGCTCACCTTCAAGCCGGGGCTGGCTCGGCGGACCGCGCTCGGCCACGACGCCCGGGGGCAGGTCTACGTCATCGCCACGTCCGGCGTCGTGAGCCTGGGCGACTTCGCCGACTTCCTCGCCCGCCCGGTGTCCAAGGGCGGCCTGGGGCTGGAGGCGGCGCTGAACCTCGACGGCGGCAGCTCGACGATGTTCGATCTGCACTGGGGGGGCGAAGACGCGGCGGTGCGGAGCGCCGTGGAGGTGCCGGCCGGCGTCGCCGTGGTGCGTCGCGACGCCCGTGACACCCGCGCCAGCGTGGCGTCGGGTGACGACGCCAGCCAGGGCGCCGCGGGAGCCCAGCGCGGAGCCCTTCCCGACGCGGGTGCGGGCCCGTCCAAGGCGACGCGCAGCCCGAAGCGGCGCCCGAAGCGGCGCCCGAAGCGGCCGCGTCGACAGCCCG
This sequence comes from bacterium, assembly GCA_030425545.1. Classification (GTDB taxonomy): domain Bacteria; phylum Myxococcota_A; class UBA9042; order UBA9042; family UBA9042; genus UBA9042. Next base: position 13,046 of record JAUIAC010000038.1, read on the forward strand.
ACGCGAGCGGGCGCTAGCGGCCTCAGCGGGCGTCGCGCGCGGGGCTCGGGGACGGACTGGGGCGCCGTGTCCCCGGAATCCCGTCAAGATTGATGGACCTGTAGATCCCATCGGCCGGAAACTCTGCTATACACCCGCGCCCGCTGGTCCGGCGCCGACCACTTTTGCCCCTGCGCCTGGCACCCATCTCGAAGGAGGCGGTTCGTGAACCCTGTCCGCAACACTTGGAAACGCGCGCTCGCCTGGGTGGCCTTGGTCCCCTTCGCGCTGACCACCCTGGTGGTGCCCGCGCCCTTCGGCGGCCTCGTCGGCCTCGGCCAGGGCGTGGCGTACGCCCAGACCGGCCCCAAGGACCAGCTCGCCATCATCCCGCTCGCGCGCCGCGACGGCGTCGGCACCCTCGCGACCGCGCGCATCGAGGAGTACCTGCGCGCGATGATCGAGGCCGGCAACGTGGTCCAGCTGACCCCTCCGTCGGTGGTCAACTCGGGTCGTCCGCGCTTCCGCCGGAGCGGCCGGGTCACCAAGCGCTCCAGCGCCGCGACCAAGAGCCTGGCCAAGGCCGACCAGGCGCTGCTCGCCGCCCGGACCATGCTCGACGAGGGCAAGAACACCGACGTCGCCTTCAAGCTGCTCAAGGCCGCGCTGAAGCGCTATGAGCGTCACTTCGCCGAGCTCATCGACTTCACCAAGATGGTCGACGCCTACGGCCGCGCCGCGCGCGCCTCGTTGAAGATGGGCAAGAAGGGCACCGCGGCCGCCTTCCTCACCAAGGCCGTGGCGCTGCAGCCGACCTTCGTCACCAACCGGGGCGAGGACGACATGGCCAAGCTCCTGGTCATCGTCCGCGGCCGTCTGGAGAAGCGCCGCAAGGGCAGCATCAGCGTCACATGCAAGACCCCGGGCGCCGAGGTGTACATCGACGGCGTCAAGCTGGGCTCGGCCCCCGCCGTCAGCAAAGATCTCTACGCCAGCACCCACTACGTGCAGGTGCGCCACAAGAACGCCGAGCCCTGGGGCAAAGCGTTCACGGTCCGCGGCCGCAAGATCGAGGTCGAGGCCAAGCTGGAGATGCTCGAGGACCCGAAGGACAACATCGCCCTCGCGGTCAAGCCCAGCGACATCAAGCCTTTCGCCAGCAAGGGCAACTATCACACCAAGCTGGTGCGGAACTTCACCTTCATGTTCAGCCGCCAGATCCGGGCGCGCTTCATGCTCTTCGGCGTGGTCGCCAAGGCCAAGCGGGGCATCGAGCTGCACATGTTCCTCTTCGACCAGAAGATGAAGAAGTTCGCCGCGCTCGACCCGGTGCCCTTCAGCGCCAACCTCAGCAACATGCAGATGAAGATCCTCGAGGCCGAGGGTCACATCCGCCGCGCCGTGCAGACCTTCCCGGTGGCCAAAGAGGTGACCTCGCAGCCCAGCGTCTACACCAAGACCCGCGCTGCGGCCTCGGCGCCGGCCATCGTCACCTCGCCGACGACCATCCCGCCCGTGACCACGACGCCGCGGACCACGCCGCCCGCGACCACCACGCCGCCCGCGACCACCACGCCGACGACGCCGCCACGCACGACCTCGCCGGTGGTCCGCCGCACCACGCCGCCGGCGACCACCCAGCCGCCCAAGACGGCGCAGGATCCCTACAAGAACCTGCTCAAGGGCAAGGACGACCGCGACGACTCCATCGTCAAGAAGTGGTGGTTCTGGACCGCCATCGGCCTCGTCGCCGCCGGCGGTGTCACGGCCGCAGTCATCATGAACAACCAGACCCCCGCACCCTCGTCCAACTTCAAGGTGGACGTGCTGGTGCAGCCCTAGCGGGCTGGAGGACGCGATGAAGACTCAACGCATGCGCCTGCTCTTGCCCTTGCTGATGCTCGCGACCCCGCTGTCGGCCTGCGATCCCGGCGTCGCGGAGCCCGTGCAGGGCCTCGCCGTCCTGGTGACGGGTCCGCTCTCGGACAGCCCCCTCGCCGACCCGGAGTCCGCCTTCGTCGCGGTGGTCGCCGAGGCGCCGGACATCCCGCCCGACCAGATTCAGGTCGTGCAGCCGCTGGTCACCGGGCAGCCCACCAACCTGTCGTTGCCCGCGGTGCCCTACGGCTTCGGCCGGCAGATGCGCGTCGAGCTCTACAGCAAGGACGTCAACGGCCTGCCGACCTTCCCGGTGCGGGGGCGCGGCCGCACGATCCCGCAGGACGTCGGTCAGGGCGAGACCTTCCTGGTCAGCGCCTACGTGACCAAGACCAACGCCTTCGCGCCGCCGATCTCGGAGGCCAAGCAAGAGGCGCTCACCGACGGCCGCGTGGGTGCAGCGGTGGTGCCGATGCTGGACAACGGCGTGCTCATCGCCGGTGGCGCCGATCCCGCGGCCGGCGCCACGGATCCCTTCGACCCGAAGAGCTGGACCGGCTTCAAGACCACCGTGCTGCGCTACGGCACCAAGGAGCGGCAGCTCTTCAACCTCTCGGCTGCGCCTTTCAACGCCTCGCTGAGCGTGGGCCGCGCCTTCCTCGCGGGCGCGGCGGGCTTCGACGGCACGGTGGTGCTCTCGGGCGGCTACGTCGACAACGGCGCCGGCCCGGAGCCGACCAACCTGATGGAGTTCTACGACCCCAAGTCGAACAACATCGCCAAGTCGACCGCCGGCAACCCGGTGCTCGAGTTCGCCCGCGCGCGCCACACGATCACGCGCATGTTCGACGACGACAACTACTTCATGGTCATCGGTGGCAAGGGCGCGGACGACAAGGCCGCGCGCACCTGGGAGATCTGGCACCCCACCCACGGCCGCATCACCGCGGGCGAGCTCAGCGGCCCACGCTGGAACCACGCCACCGTGCGGCTGCCGGAGAAAGACGGCGGCTACATGATGCTCGTCGGCGGAGAGAACGACGCCGGGCCCATCAACAACTTCGAGGTCATCCGCTACGACCGCTTCGGCAACGTCTCGTTCAAGGGCAACACCAAGGTCACCTGCTGCGTCGGCGCGACCTGCGAGACCGGCGCCGACAGCAACGCCAAGTGCGCCTCGCTCAAGGGCCAGCAGGGCTACAGCGAGTTCCGCTGGGAGCCGCTCTTGCGCGAGCTCCGCGGCGGCGTCGCGCGCACGCTCCCGGCGGCGGCCTACGTGCACAACGGCGCGCCGCGCTACAACCTCGTGTACATCGTCGGCGGCTTCCAGGACGCCAAGAAGACCCAGCCGCTCAACCGCATCGACGTCTTCGACATCGAGACCGGCGGGTGGATCGAGACCGCGCCCACGCTGGAGGGCGCCCGCGGCGCGCCGGTCATGGGCTGGTCGACCGCTGGCGCGCAGCGCGGGCAGGTCATTGTCACGGGCGGTTTGGACGCTTCGGGCAAGACAATGGCGAGCGGTGAGGTCCTGAGCTATGATCCCGTCGGTCGCAAGCTGTTCCGGGAGTGGACAGCGAACCAGCTGCCCGCTGGCGGGACCGTCTTCGGGCACGCGGTGTCGCTGTCGACCGGCAAGATCTTCATCGCGGGCGGCGCGTCGAGCGACGGCGCCAGCTTGAAGGCCAACACGTCGATTCGGCTCTACAACCCGAAGTAACCACGACGAAACGAGGGGTAGGGGAGGTCAGCGAAGGTGCCAAGCGTCTCGCTACCCAGCGTCACTGAGCGCAGCCCCCAGCCGTCGTCTACCCAGGCGCACGTTCGAACGTCGCGCGGCCGCATCGCGCGCTCCGCGGCGTCGTGGCTGACGTTGGCGCTGGCGTGGTCTGCGCTGCTCGCGCCTGCCCTCGTCCCCGCGTCGGCGCACGCCGTGGTCAACGGCACCTACCCCGCGACGCCGAAGAGCTGGCGGGTCTACGGCCGCGTCGTGCGCATGGGCGCGAGCCTCGTCACCAACTTCACGGACTACCGCTACAACGACAAGCTGCTGAGCCAGTCGTCCGACTCGGTGCAGTCCTTCGACAAGATCCCCAGCGACGCCGTGATCAAGGCCGCCTACCTCTTCTGGGGAGGCTCGGCGTCCGGCCCCACCGGCGGCGAGATCGCGGACAACACGGCGACGCTGACCCTGGCGGACGGATCGTCGAGCAGCATCACCGCCGACGCGTGCGACCTGCGCGACGTGCCCGGCGCCCCCGCGGCCGCTGGCAAGCACTTCTACTGTCGCCGCGACGTCACGTCCCTGCTCTCGGCGCACCCCGGCAACGACACGTGGAACGGCACCTACACGGTCGGCGGCATCAACGCCAAGGTCGCCCAGATCACGACCCAGTGCGGCAACCTGCCCAAGCCCAACCAGACCGCCTGCCCCGGCAAGCTCGAGACGGTGTGCTGCAGCCAGAACGACGTGTTCTGTCAGGCCCGCCACGCCTCCTGGTCGCTGGTGCTGGTCTACGACACCAAGTTCAGCGTCACCCAGCAGCGCGACGTGTTCCTGTGGGACGGCTTCGTGCTGCTCGACGAGCGCCGCACCTCGCTCGGGCAGATCTCGCTGAACATCAAGGACTTCTTCGTCGGCGACCCACCCCAGGCGGAGCTGATGTACTACGCCATGGAGGGCGACAAGCACCTGGGCGAGCCGGCGCAGTCGTCGGGCAGCTGCGACAGCACGCCCTGCGGCAGCTGCTACGACTTCATCTCGTTCAACGGCTCCAAGCTGGCGGGCGGCTCCGGCAACAACGACGTCAACAACATCTTCAACAGCACGCCTGAGACCAGCCTCGACCTCGACCGCTTCAACGTCTCGGCGCTGATCAAGCCCAAGGACACCGCCGCGACCGTGGTGGTGTCGTCCGGCGACGGCAGCCTGGCCAACAACCTGCCCGGCACCTCACACGGCTACGGCGAGCTGGTGCTCTACGGCTACACCGTGCTCGAGGTGAACCGGCTCGCGCCCAACTACAAGAACGCCATCACCAAGTTCACGGTCAACGCGTCGGAGGCGTCTCCGGGCGAGGTGCTGACCTACACGGTCGACATGCTCAACAACGGCCAGCTCGACGCCGACCCGACCGTGCTCAAGCTCGACACCTTCCCGCCACCCGGCACGGAGTACGTGCCCGGCACCACGCTGGTCGACGGCAAGACACGCCCGGACGTCGGCGGCACCAGCGCGCTGGCGACCGGGCTGAACGTCGGCAACGTCACCGACCCCTCCGGCGGCAAGTCGAGCCGAAAGGTCAGCTTCAAGGTCAAGATCAAGGACGTCCCCGGCGTGCCTGCGGTCGTGTCCAAGGGGCTGCTCGACTACACCTACAAGGGCACCGTCACCACCTACAAAGACAGCATCGAGACCAACGAGACGAGCGTGAAGATCATCGCGCCCACGCTCACCGTCCCGACCCTGGTGGTCGCGCCGAGCAAGGTGACGCCCGGCGGCTCGCTCACCTGGACGCTGACCTTGGAGAACGCGTCGGCCAACACCATCGTGCTCGACAACGTGGTCATGACCTCTCCCGCAGAGGTGTTCTTCGTCTCGACCTCCGTGCCGGTGAACGCGACCAACCAGAGCAGCACCACCGGGGGCGACAACGGCACCGGCTTCCTGCGGCTGGAGAAGGTGCCCATCGCGGCCAACGGCAAGGTCACCGTCACCATCACCGGCAAGCTGAAGGACAGCGACGCCCTCAAGGCCCTGGGCATCGCGCAGCTGAACGGCTACGTGGTGCAGGGTCAGGCCACGGTGACTTTTGGCTCCAAGATCTACCAGAGCGACGACCCAACCCAGAGCGGCGACGCGGACCCGACCGAGTTCACGATCCAGGTCGCCGCGAAGCTCGACCAGTCCAGCAAGGAAGGCCTCGACCTCAGCCCGACCACGCCGCTGAGCCCCGGCGACGAGATGCAGTTCTCGATCACGGTCGTCAACGGCGGCACGGGCGACGCGACCCTGAGCCTGTCGGACCCGCTGCCCGCGGCCCTGGAGTACATCAGCTCGCCCGACAAGGACCTGGTCGAGACCAACAACGTCGTCACCGCGAGCAACGTCGTGGTCAAGGCGGGCCAGACCCGCACCTTCTCCTTCAAGGCGCGCGTGCGGCCGAGCGTGCAAGCGGGCACCTCGTTCACCAACGCCGCCACCCTCAGCCCGACCGACGGCTCGCCCCCGCAGGTGGTCCAGACCGGCACCTTCACCGTCACCGGCGGCCCCAACCTCACCACGTCGACCAAGACCCTGGAGGACCTCAACGGCGGCGACCTCGAGCCGGGCGACACGGTGCGCTACACCATCGTGATCACCAACAGCGGCAAGCAGCCCAGCGGCACCGTGACCGTCACCGACCCGATCCCGTCGACCCTGACCAACGTGGCCAAGATCTCCGGCGGCGGGACCTTCAACAGCGCGACGCAGACCGTGACCTGGACCGTGCCGAGCCTGCTCGCCAACGGCGGCAAGCGCGTGCTCACCTTCGAGGCCAACATCGCGCCGGCCGTGGTCAACGGCACCAAGATCACCAACGTCGCCACGCTCACGGGCCCCGAGCTCAAGGACCCGGTGCCCGTGACCTCGGAGGCGCAGGTGCTGGCCTCTCCCGACGTGTCCACGTTCAGCTGGTCCGTGGCGGTCCAGGGCGGCGGTGGCTTCGTCCCCGGCGCGACGGTGGTCTACACGCTGAAGCTGCGCAACACGGGCAAGGGCGCCGTGGTCAACGGCACGCTGACCGCCCCCTTCGACGCCGAGCTCGAGCTCGCCTCGGCCAGCGACGGCGGCACCATCTCGGGCCAGCAGGTGTCGTGGGCGCTGCCCAGCCTGACGCCCGGCGCGCCGGAGCTCACCCGCACGGTGACGGCCAAGCTCAAGTCCGTCGTGGCCCAGGGCAAGACCTTCAGCAGCCAGGTGTCGTTCACGGGCACGGGCTTGAGTCAGCCCCTGCAGAGCGACGACCCGAACAAGGTCGGCGTGGGCGACCCGACGGTGTTCACGGTGGTCTCGGCGCCCGTGATCACGCTGACCAAGTCCTTCACCGACCTGAACGGCGGCATCGCTCAGGGTGGCGACGCGGTGGAGTTCGTCGTCGCGGTGCAGAACACCGGCAACGCACCGGCGACCAACGTGGTGGTCACCGACGCGGTGCACACGTTCTTGACCAACGTGCAGGTCACCGGCGGCAGCGTCGACGCATCGAGCAAGACGGTGACCTGGGCCACCATCCCAGTCCTGAACCCCGGAGATCCGACGGTGTCGCTGCGCTTCACCGCGACCATCGACACCAAGGCGCCGAGCAAGACCACCATCACCAACCAGGCCGGCGCGGCCTTCACCGAGACGCCGAACACCGCGTCGTCGAACACGGTGAGCTTCGAGGTCGAGAACCTCCCCGACTTCGGCGCGAGCACCAAGGCCGTCAGCGCCGCCACGGTCAAGGCTGGCGACACGGTCACCTGGACCTTGAACATCGTGAACAGCGGCAACCTGAGCGGCACCCAGGTGGTCGTCACCGACGTGCTGCCGCCCGAGGTCACCGACGTGGTCGTGCAGGGCGGATCGTTCAACGGCTCGACCAAGACGGCGACGTGGACCATCGGCAGCATGGCGCCCGGAGAGACCCAGCCGCTGGTGATCACAGCCAAGGTGATCGCGCCGCTGGCCGACGGCACCCAGGTGTGCAACCAGGCCAGCGTGAAGGCCAAGGAGTCGCCCAACACCTCGCTGACCTCGCCGCCCAAGGCCAGCGCCGACCAGCTCGGCAAGCCCACCTGCTTCGCCGTGAGCAGCGCCGCGGCGCTCGAGCTCACCAAGGTGGTGGTCGACGTGGCGACCGGGCAGCAGGTCAACGGCGGGCTGGTCAAGCCGGGGCAGGCGCTGCGCTACGAGGTGCGCGTCCGCAACACGGGCAACGGCCTGGCGCAGCAGGTGGTGGTGAGCGATCCGGTGTCGGCGCTGCTCACGGACGTCGTCGGGCTCGACGGGGGCACCTTCGACGCCAGCAACAGCACGCTCACCTGGCCGACCGTGGCGTCCCTGGGCCTGGGCGACGCCAACGCCAAGGTCTACCGCTTCACGGCGAAGGTGAAGGACGCGCTGGACAACGGCCTGCCGCTGCCGAACCAGGCCGCGGTGACCTGGCAGGGCGCCGCGGCCCCCGTGCTCTCCGACGACCCGGCCACCAGCACCGCCAACGATCCCACGAGCGTGACGGTGCTCAGCAACATCGACCTGTCGAAGGCGACGAAGACGGTCACCGACGACAACGGCGGGGACATCAAGCCCGGCGACGTGCTGACCTGGACCATCAGCCTCAGCAACGACGGCGACGCCGTGGCCCGCAAGGTCCAGATCATCGACCCGGTCGACAACCGCCTCGACCAGGTGCAGGTGCAGGACGGCGGGGTGCTGGCCAACGGGCAGATCACGTGGAGCCTCGGCGACCTGGCCCCGGGGGCCAAGGCCAGCGTGTCGTTCAAGGCACGGGTGAAGTCGCCCCAGGTCGACGGCGCGCAGATCCCCAACCAGGCTCAGGTGTTGGCTCAGGGCTTCCAGGCGCCCGTACTGACCGACTCCAACCTGAACACGCCGCTGCGCGAGCCGACCGTGGTCTCGGTCAAGGCCAAGTCGGACCTCAGCGGCAGCGCCTGGTCGGTCAACGACACCAACGGCGGCACCGTGGAGCCCGGCGACGAGCTGGTGTTCACCCTGGCGCTCAAGAACTCCGGCGACGCGCTCGCGACCAACACCGCCGTCAAGGCGCTGCTGTCCAGCACCCAGCTCAGCGACGTCAAGCCCTTCGACAGCGGCACCTTCGCCAACGACACGGTCGACTGGACCGTGCCGCTCATCGGCATCAGCCCCGCGGGCGACGTGTCGCTGCGCTTCTCGGCGCGGGTCAAGGCGGGGCTGAGCAACGGCGACAAGATCACCGTCACCGGCCAGATCCCCGGGGTCACGCCCTTGCCGCAGATCGTGGTCACCGTGGAGTCGCTGCCCAAGTTCGACGCGTCGACGCTGGCGGTGGCCAACGAGACCGGCTGGCTCTTGAAGGTGGGGCAGGCCGGGCCGGGCCATCAGCTGCGCCTCGAGGTCTCCGTGGTCAACACCGGCAAGGTGGCCGCGTCGCAGGTGGCCGTCAGCCTGCCGGTCGGCGCGCTGCTCTCCGACGTGCAGCTGGTCACCCCAGGGACCGTCGCCAGCGGCGTGGCCAGCTGGCTGCTGCCCTCCCTGGCCGCGGGCGGGACCGCCAAGTTCATCCTCCGGGGCAAGGTCCGCGCTGACCTGGCGGACGGCGCCCAGTTCACCCCGACCGCCACGCTCAAGCCCAGCGAGCTGGCCACCGGGGTGCCTGTGGTCGGTAGCACGGTGACTGTGCTCAAGCGGCCGATCTTCAAGGTGACCAAGGCCGCCGAGGACGCCACGGGCAAGCAGCTCTTCCCCGGCGACACGCTGCGCTACAGCGTCACCGTGGCCAACGTGGGCAACGCCGCGGCCAGCCAGCTGAAGGTCACCGACGACCTCTCCGGCGTGGCGCTCACCGACGTGCAGCCCGGCAGCGGCGGCGTGCTCTCCGGCAAGGTGGTGACCTGGACCATCCCGGCGCTCGCCGCGGGTCAGACCGTGACGGTGACGCTCCAGGGCAAGGTCGCCGCGGGGCTGTCCAACGGCGCCAAGCTGGTCAATCAGGCCTTCGCCAAGGCCAGCGTGGGCGACCAGGCGGCGTCCAACAAGGCCGAGATCACGGTCACCTACCCCACCCTCGCGGTCACCGCGCTCTACCTGCCGGAGGCCCCGGCCACGCAGCCGCTCAAGCCGGGGGACGTCGCCCTCCTCCGGGCGGTGGTCAAGGCCGACGGCGCCTTCGACGCCACCAACACGCGCGTGCTGGTGCCGGTGGACACGGCCCTCTTCGAGCTGGTCGACACCGCGGGCGGCAAGCTCGACGCGGCGGCCAAGGTGGTGGTCTTCGACCCGGCGACGTCTCCCAAGCTGGCCACCATCGCTGCGGGCGGCGACGTGGTCCTCGAGATCAAGCTCCGCGTCCGCGCGACCGCGCCCAACAACAGCGAGGCCCAGAGCGTCGTCACGGCGCGCGAGGGGCAGACCAAGCTGCCCTACAGCTCCGCGCCGGCGAAGGTGAAGATCGTCTCGGTACCGGAGCTCTCGCTGACCAAGTCGGTCAAGGACCTCAACGGCGGCAAGCCCGAGCCGCTCGACGTGATGCGCTACACCCTGACCGTCAAGGTCAAGGGCAAGGCCGCCGCGCAGAACGTGGTGGTGACCGACAACCTGCCCCCCGAGCTCGACGTCGTCGCCGTCGGCCAGGGCGGCAAGCTCGAAGGCAGCAAGGTCACGTGGGACAGCGCGGCCGTCCCAGGGCTGAAGACGCTCGCGCCGGGTGACGAGGTGGTGCTCGAGATCGACACGCGGGTGAGCGCGAGCGTCTCCGACGGCGACACGGTGTCCAACCAGGCCTTCGTCAACGCCGACGCCGTGCTCACCGCAGAGCCGAGCGACGACCCCGCGACGCCGACCCCGGCGGACCCGACGACCCTGAAGATCCGGGTCGCGAGCGCCCTGGGGCAGTCCACCAAGAGCGTCACGGACGACAACGGCGCGCCGCTGCTGGTCGGCGACACCGTGACCTGGCGGGTGACCATCGTCGGCACGTCGAGCCAGCCCGTGGCCGGGGCCAAGGTGTGGGATCCGATCCCCTCCGGCATGACCTATGTGCCGGGGTCGACGCGGCTCAACGGCGTGGTGGTGCCCGACGTGCAGGGCGTGTCGCCGGTGGTGACCGGCCTCCTGGTGAGCAGCCCCGGCCAGCCGCCGGGCGTGGTGGCCCCAGGGGCGAGCAGCGCCGCCGTGGTGACCTTCCAGACCCGGGTCAACAACGACGTGCTCGACGGCACGCTGCTGACCAACACCGCGACCGCCGCGGCCCAGGGCGTGGCGGCAACCCAGGTCGGCCCGGCCTCGATCCCCGTGGGCACGGGCCCGAACCTGCGCCGCTTCCAGAAGACGGCCAAGCTGCTCGACGCCAACGGCGACGGGGTCGCGGACGCGGGCGAGGAGCTGCTCTACGTGCTGGTGGTCGACAACGACGGCGCGAGCGCGGCCAGCGACGTCACCGTCGAGGACGCGATCCCGGTCGGGGCCACCTACGTGGCCAGCTCGGTCGCCCTCGACGGCAAGAAGCTCACCGACGCCGACGACGGCGACGCTGGCCACTTCGAGGCCAAGGACGGCGGCACGGTCCGGGTGAAGCTCGGCACGCTGGCCGCGGGCGCCAAGCGCGAGATCTCCTTCCGCGTCCGAATCACCGGGACGCAGACGCTGAGCAACCAGGCTGTTGTGCGGGCCAAGGGCGTCGCCGAGGAGCCCAGCGACGCCGACGGTGACCACAGCAACGGCAACCAGCCAACGCTGACCCCGGTCCAGGGCGGCGCGCCGGCGATCCAGGTCGCCAAGACCGTGCAGGACGAGAACGGCGGCCAGGTGCGGGCGGGCGATCGGCTGCGCTACGCCATCTACGTGATCAACAGCGGCGCCACCCCGGTGAAGGACGCAGCCGTGGTCGACGCGCTCCCCGCCGGGCTCGAGCCAGCGCTCGACGACATCCTCGTCCCCGCAGGCGCCAAGGCCGTGTTCACCAAGGGCGAGGGCGGCGGCGCGGGCACGCTCAACGTCACCGGGCTCAACGTCCCCGACGGCGAGAGCGTGGTCATCACCTTCCGGGCCCAGGTGGTCAAGAACGCGGCGGACGGCCTCGCGCTGTGCAACATCGCGCGCGGGCAGGTGCTGACGCGCGCGGGCGACAGCGGTCGCACCACGGTGGAGCGCGCGTCCAAGCCCGCGTGCGTCACGGTCGGCGCGGCCGGCGGACAGGGCACGGTCCAGGGCTTCGTGTTCGAGGACGTCGGGGCGCCAGACGACGCCTTCCAGCCCGGCAAGGACGCCGTGTTCGCCGGGTGGCAGGTCATCGTGTCGCCGCCCAAGGGGGCCGAGGGCGCGAGCGTGTCGGCGATCACGGAGAAAGACGGCAGCTACCGCATCGCTCAGGTGCCCGCCGGCAAGCGCCGTGTGCAGGTCCGCACGCCCTCCGGCGCGGTCTTCCTTGACGCCAACTTCGACGCGCCCGGAGGCGGCTCGCTGCGCCTCGACCTCGCGCTCAAGCCCACCGGACGCCTCTACAACGCCAAGACGGCGGGCCTCGTGCCGGGGCTGCGGGTCTTCCTCTACTACGACGCCAGCGACCCCATCGCGCCGAACACGCTGGTGCCCGCGGACAAGCTGCCGGAGGGCCAGCAGGGCCAGCGCGTCGACGCCACCGGCGCCTACCTCTTCGCGCCGCCGAAGGGTCGCGCGTACCGCCTCAGCGTCAGCGTCGGCGGGCTCCCGTGGGCCTTCCACTCGGCCAAGCGCGCACCGGAAGAGGGGGTCGCGCTGCTCACGGGGACCGGCTTCGTGGTGGCGGACGCGCTGCCGGCGCCGGGGACGCTCACGCGCTACTTCACCCGCTTCACGCTGCAGGGTGGCGCGGGCAAGACCGACGACGCCGGTGGGCCGCCCGTGCCCCGGCACAACCACCTGCCCGTGGACGCGCTGCAGGACGCGATCTCCATCGCCCTGCACCTGAGCAAGGCCCGTGCGCTGGTGGGCGAGGTCGTTCACGCCACCGTCACCATCGAGAACAACAGCACCACCGCCTTGGCCGCCAACGCGCTGACCGGGACCGGTGGCGGCGTGCTGCGCGGGCTGCTCCCCGAGGGCTTGGGCTACGTCGCGGGCTCGCTGCAGCTGCGCCTGCGCAACAAGGGCGCGTCGAGCGACAAGCACGTCACGGCGGCGAGCGCGCAGGGGCCGCTGCTCGAGGTCCGGCGGACCCTGGCTGGGACCAGCGCGCCAGTGGGCTTGGACCTGCCGGTGGGCGCGCGCCTGACCGTGCGCTTCCAGGCTGTGGTGAGCGCCCGCGCGCAGGTGGGCGCCAACCTGACGACCCGCGCCCAGCTCTTCGACACCGGCGGCGGCGAGCTGACCCGCGCCGCGACAGCGAAGGTCCTGGTGCAGCCGGATCCCCTGCTCGACCGCGGCACCGTCATCGGCAAGGTGTTCTGCGACAGCAACGCCAACGGCTGGCAGGACAAGGGCGAGGACGGGCTGGGCGCCGCCCGTGTCTACGTCGACACCGGCCACTTCAGCGACACCGACCGACACGGGCGCTACCACCTGATGGACCTGCCGCCGGGCAACCACCTGTTCAAGCTCGACAAGCAGACCTTGCCGCCAGGGTCGACCCTGACCACCGACGTGAAGCGGGTGCTCTGGATCAGCCGCGGCGTCGGGCTCCGGCTGAACTTCGGCGTGCGCTGCACCCTGGAGACCGCGCGGGCAGACAAGGTGCGCGTCAAGCTGGCGCCCGAGGTCAAGCAGCCCGAGATCCCCAAGGGCGAGGGCGTGGTGCACGTGCGCGGCGGCGCCGAGACGCTCACCGTGCAGATCGACGACCGCACCCTGCCCGCCCACGCCGTGCGGGCGATGCTGCTCGGCCCGACCACCCTGCGGCCCAAGACGCTGCCCGTGGCGGTCACGCCGACGGTGATTCCCCTGGGCGCGCCGCTGAAGATCGCCGTGGCGACCCAGGGCAAGTTCGACCAACACCGGCTCGACGTTCGCGAGGTGCGGCGCGACGGGCGGCTGGGCTCGGTGATCTTCGAGCGCCGCTTCCGTGGCCCGCCGCGGCCGCTGCTGGTCCAGCTCCTGCCGGCGGACCTGGTGAAGCCGGGCGGTCGCTACGCCGTGCGGGTCAAGGCAACAACGCGCTACGGCGCGGGGGCCTGGTCGGTGTGGGTGCCCTTCGAGGTGCCGCGCGCTGGGGTCGCGACGCAGCCCTGGCGCATCGCGCCGCCGGGCGCGCGCGTGCACGTCAACGGCAACCCGGTGGCGCTGAGGGACGACGGCCGCTTCGACGTCTGGATCAAGCGCCCGCCGAGCCGGCGGCTGCTCGTGGGCCTGCGCGCGACGGCCGGCGAGGGGCGCGACGCCTACGTGACCATCGGCGCGTCGCTGTCCAAGCGCGCTGTCCGCGCGCCGGCGCTGAGTGACCTCGACCAGCTGCAGGCCAAGCTGAAGGCCTCGGCCGCCGCTGCGGAGCCGGCGCCGGCGCCGCAGCCCGCCGCCGCCGAGCCGGCACCTGCGCCGAGCCCGGCGGCGCCCCAACCGGCGCCGAAGGCCGCGCCCGCGCCGGCCGCCAAGCCCACCACCAAGGCGCCGGCAACGACAGCCCGCCCGAAGACGCCCGCAACGACAGCCCGCCCGCGGGCGCCGGGGCCCGCCGTCGCCAAGGGCCGGGCTGCCCGCGCCGCCACGGCGGGCGCGGTGGTCGTGCGAGCCCCGGCCGCGCCAGCCGCGCCCGTGACGGCGCCCACGACGCGGAGAGCGGTCGCTGGCCCCGCCGCGCCGGCTGGCCCGACGCACCACGTCGTCGCGTTGGACCTGTCGCGCAACCGCGGGCTCGCCGTGGGTGGGGTCCACCTGCTGCCGCTCGAGCGGCGCCTCGCCGTCGCCGCCCCAGGCGGGCCGATCCCCTGGTCGCGCGGGCGACTGCTGGGACAGGTCATCCTCCGTGTCAGCGGCGTGCCCGGCGAGGCCAGCTCCGCCGCCGTGGTGCTGCTCGACCGCCGCGGCAAGGCCCGCGTGCGCACGCCGCTGTCGGTGCCGCTGCCGGAGACCTTCGTCTGGGATCCCAACGCCGCGCCCTACGCGCCGCTGCCGGCCGGCGTGTACGGCCTGGCCGTGGAGGTCATGGTGCGCGGTCAGGGCGGTGAGGTGGGCTGGCGCTCAGCGCCCTCGCGCCTCGAGGTCTCGGGCACCAGCGCCAAGCTGATCCCGGCAGGCGAGCCGGACCGCGTGGTGCGCGCCACGCTCTTCGACAAGGGCGGGCAGCCGACGCCGAGCATGCAGGGGTGGATCGACAAGACCGCCAGCGTGCTCAAGCAGCGCAGCAGCCGCATCGCGGTGGTCACGGTGCACAGCGTCGCCAAGGACGCGACGGCCCGCACCCAGGCCGCCGCCAAGGCGATCAGCGCCAGGCTCCGTCGAGCCGGAGTGGCGGCAGACAAGCTCGTGGTCCTGCCGCTGGGCAGCTCGATCGCCGACTCCGATCCTCAGGGCACCGCCCTGGGCGACGACCGGGTCGAGGTGCGCTTCCGGGCGCAGCGGCTCGCGGCCACCAGTGGACAGGAGCGCCGCAGCTACCCGGTCGACGCGGGCTACTGGGTCGACGGCAAGGCGGTCCGCGGCGACAGCAAGGGCAAGGCGCCGGCGAGCGTGTCGGTGCGTCACGGCAAGCCCACGTTGGTCGTCGCCCAGTCGGACAACGGCACGGCCGCCCTGTGGCGCCGCGTGTTCACACCCCCGCCCGGCGCGCCCGCAGGCCAGGCCGCCCCGCAGCGCGCGGACTCACGCCTCGCCGGCTTCGGCAGCGATCTCATCGCGGAGCTGGCGACCGAGCTGGACCACCCCGAGACCAAGACCACGGCGAAGGCCGCAGGGAGCGCCGCGACGGGCCGCGCGAGGGCGTCGAAGCCGGGCAGCGGCGCCGGCGCGAAGGGCCAGGGCGCAAAGGACAAGGTCCGCACAAAGGACCTCGCGCTCGCCGAGGCTGGCGACATCGAGGCCGCGCAGCTGCAGGTCACGCTGCCGCCGGCGGGCAAGCCGCTGACCAGCCAGCGCCTGGCCCTCCGCGGACGCACGGCCCCGGGCAGCAAGCTCACCGTCAACGGCGCCGCGGTGCGCGTGAGCGACGACGGCACCTTCCACCACCTGGTCAAGCTGCCAATCGGCCAGAGCAAGCTCCTGATCGAGAGCACCGACAAGGCGGGCAACACGGCCGTGCTCGAGCGCCCGCTGGAGGTCGCCAAACAGGCCTTCTTCCTGATGGCGCTGGCCGACACGGCGGTGGCCCAGGTGGGGACCAAGCTCCAGGGCATGACCGAGCGGACCACCGTGCAGGCCGGTCAGGTGCTGCTGCACGGCCGCGGCGCCGTCTACCTCAAGGGCCGCGTGCAGGGGAAGTACCTCGGCTTCAAGAACGTGCGCTTCACCGCCCACGTCGACACGTCCAAGAACTCTGACATCGAGGACTTCCGCTCCAACCTCTTCGACCCGGAGCGCTTCTATCCGGTCTACGGCGACGGCACCACGGACACGCAGGACGTTCAGGCCCGGGGCATGCTCTACGTGCTGGTGGAGGCGGACCGCTCCAAGGTCGTGCTCGGCAACTTCCGCACCGGCGTGCACGGCTTCGAGCTGCTGCGCTATGACCGCGCGATGTACGGCGGCTACCTCGAGCTCAACCGGGTCTTCGGCGCCGACTTCGACACCTCGGTGAAGGTCTTCGCCAGCCAGGAAGACAGCCAGCTCAGCCGGCGGACCGACTTCATGCGCGGCACCGGCGGCTCGCTCTACTACCTGAGCAACCGCGACGTGCTCGACGGCTCGGAGAAGGTCTGGCTGGTCATCCGCGACCGCGACAACAACACCGAGCTCGCCCGCATCCCGCAGCAGCGGAACATGGACTACAACGTCGACTACCGTGAGGGTCGCGTGGTGTTCAAGGCGCCTGTGAACAGCGCGGTCGACAGCTTCTTCGCCGT
>JAUIAC010000499.1 GCA_030425545.1 bacterium
ACCGACGCGCCGGGCTGCGCCGACTCGGTGACGAAGGCCCGCCCCGCAGCCTCGTCGATGGCCTCGGCGATGAGCGCCGGCACGTTGCTCCCGCCGCCCAGCCAGTTCACCCGCGCCGGGTTCAGACGCACGTGCAGCATGTTCTTGGGGATCGCGCGGCCGGGCCCCGCCAGGGTCACCACCACGTTCATGTTGTCGCTCGCCGCGACCGAGGTCAGGCGCAGCGGCACGCAGGGCTCCGCCTCGTGCATCTCCAGCACGATCGGCCGGATCAGGTTCACGCCCGCGCCGTTGCTGAGCTTGATGGCGACGAACACGTCCCCCTTGGCCACGTGGCTCTCGAGCACCTTCAGCGCCGTCGCGGGTGTCTTGTAGCCCTGCTTGTTGAGCCAGTCGAGCAGGGGCTGCGCGGTCTTGGCCTTGACCACGGTGTAGTCGTAGGGCCCCGTCTGCCCGGCGTCGAGCACCGTCACGCTGGGCGCGCCCCCCGGCCCAGAGCCGCCGGAATCCGCGCCGGTCGCTGCGTCGCTCACGCCCCAGCGACCTGCGTCTGACTCTACGCGGACGAGCTCCTGGCAGCCCTCCTGCGGGCTACGACAGTTCTCGGAGCCCCGGTAGACGGTCTGGTAGCGGGCCGCCGTGCGCAGGTCGACCAGGTCGAGCCCCAGCTTGGGTCCCACCGTCACCGTCGGCTGCTTGGGCAGCGGCAGCACCCAGCCGAAGTCCTTGGCGAGGCCGCTGTACTGCACCTCGACCCACACCCGCGTGGTCTGGCTCACCGTGTCGTGGGTGAACACCACCCGCTCAGCGTTCTGCAACACCACCTGCCCCGGCTGCGGCTGTCCGATCGGCGCCGGCGGGGTCGGCGTAAAGCAGCCGCCACAGGCCTGAGCCTCGTGGGGCGTGGTCAGCAGCCCCGCGCAGAGCGCCAGCGTCAGCAGCGAGGCGCGCGAGGTCGCGAGGGAGGGAGAGAGAGGCGAGGTCATGGGGTGCTCCACGTGAGAAGGCGCGCCGTGAGTGAAGGTGGCGCCAGCAAGTGCCCCCCTTCAGAGCAAGGGCCAGGCCACGCAGCGCCATAGTGTGAGAAAGACCCCGAGATCAGGACACAATAGATCACCTGAAGTCGCCTCAGAGAGCCGGGGGGCGGGTGTCTATTTTTTGAACATGACGAAAGCTCACGCCCCCGCTGCGAGCGCCCACGACGCGGCCCGCTCCGGGAGGGCTCAGGTCTCGTCGGGGGCGAAGAAGGCCAGCAGCTCGGCCTCTTGATCGCGCGCGTCTTCCCAGCCCAGGCGCTCGATGAGCGCGGTATACTCGCGGTCGAAGAGCACGTAGGAGAGCAGGTCACTCTCGCCGCCGGTCTCGTTGGCGCGGTCGGCGACCTGGCTCAGCAGCCAGCGCAGGCGCGTGTCGACCTCCGGTGGCGCGCTGCGGAAGACCTGCGACGCCAGCCGGCCGATGTCCTCGCGAGGGCGCAGGTGCAGCAGCCGCACGCGACGGAGGTTCGTCCCCGCCTCGAGCTTGTCGGCAAAGCCGGCGCCGTAGGTGGCCTCGCCCCAGTCGACGATGCGGTTGATCAGCTCTGCGCGGTGAAAGTCGCGGGCGACCGGGTCGAGCAGCAGGGCGTTGAGCGACTTGCCCAGCAGGAAGGGCAGCGAGGGCACCGCGTCGACCAGCGGCTTGGCCTCGATCTGGGCGCTGGCGGCCTGGAGCCCCACCACCAGGACCCGGTTGGCCCCGCTCATCAGCGCTGGACGCAGGGGCGTGTTCTGCCGCAGGGCGCCGTCGACGAACCAGCGCTCGCCCACGCGCACGGGCGGGAAGAGCAGCGGCAGCGCGGCGCTGGCGAGCAGGTGCTCCCGGCTCAGGGGCGTGTACTTGAGGCGGGTGCCGGGCAGGACGTCCCAGCGCAGGTTTGGGTAGGCCGTGTGCACGAAGAGGGTGTTGAAGCCGTCGGCGAGATCGGTCGCGGCCACGACGAAGGCGCCCATCTGCCCGGAGTCGAGCGCGCTGCGTGCGGCGTCCCAAGGCAGGTTCCGGGTGATCAGGTCGACCAGCGGCGTCGGGTCCAGCAGCGCGCTCTCCCGCTGGGGCCACAGCAGCTCACGGAGCACGTGCAGCACGCCGCCCTCGGGCAGCTGGTACACGTCCTGAATCCGCATGCGCTGCCAGATCCGGCTCAGCCGCCGCACGTACTCCGGGCGCCGGCCGGCGACGAAGCCACCGTTGAGGGCGCCCACGCTCGTGCCGCTCACCGACCAGGGCCACGGCGCGAAGCCGAGCTGCTTGGGCAGATCGCAGTAGATGTAGCGCAGCACCCCAGCTTCATAGGCCCCGCGCGCCGCGCCGCCGCTGAGCACGAGCCCGACCTTGGGCCCGGGAGGCACCGCTGGGCTGGCGCCCGCTCCGACGCCTTGGGGCGCTGACCCTGCCGCTACCACCAGTGCACCTCGTCGAGGTCGGGATCATCGCGCTGCGCTGCGTCCCAGGGCCGCGAGGGCAGGTACTTCCACCCGCTGTCGCTGAACATGACCACGATGTTGCCGCGCTCGAGGGTCTCGGCTTCGCGCAGCGCCGCGTGCAGGGCTGCGCCCGAGGACACGCCGGCCACCAGCCCTTCGCGCAGGGTGATCTCGCGCATCAGCTGCAGCGAGCGCGCCGCGCCGACGAGCATGCGTCGGTCGAGCACGTCGAGGTCGAAGAGCGGCGCGGCGAAGTGATCTTCGAGCCGGGTCAGCCCCTGCAGCCGCTCGCCCATGCGGGGCTCGACGCCGACCACGCGCACCTTGGGGTTGTGACGCTTCAGCCGTCGACCGACGCCCGTGATGGTGCCGCCCGTGCCGACCCCCGCCACGAAGACGTCGACCTCGGGCAGCGCCTGCACGATCTCCTCGCCGGTGGTGGTCTCGTGCACCTGCACGTTGAGCGGGTTCTGGAACTGGCGCAGCGGCACGCCCCCGCAGGCCTCGGCCAGCTTCTCGGCCTCCTCGATGGCGCCGCGCATGCCGGCGAGCGGCTTGCACCAGTGCAGGTGGACGCCGAAGAGCATCAGCGTGTCGGCGATCATCGGCGGGACACCCTCGGGCAGCACCACGCACACCTTGTAACCCCGCTGTCGGGCGACCATGGCCAGGGCGATGGCGGTGTTGCCGCTCGACGCCTCGACGATGCGCTGCCCCGGGCGCAGCTTGCCCTCGCGCTCGAGCGCGCACACGAGCGCCCGCGCGACCCGGTCCTTGATGCTGCCGGTGGGGTTGGTGCCCTCGAACTTGGCGAAGATGCGCACGCCCGGCTTGGGGCTCAGGTGGCGCAGCTCGATCAGCGGCGTGTCGCCGATCTGGGCGAGGGCGCTGTGCGAGCGAACGGCGCCGGGAGCGGGGGTGGGCATGGCTCAGCCTCCAGGTGCGCGCACGCTATCACGCGCCGGTGGGGGCGGTGGGGCTACTTGGCGGCGGGCTTCGCGACGGGTGGCGCGGCCTCGTTGCCGGGCGCCTGGGGTTCGGGCGCGCTGCCCTCGCCCGGTGGCGCGTGGGGCACCGCCTCTGGCGTGTCCTTGGGGGCGACCGCCGCCGCCGCGGGCTTCGCGGGCGCCGCTGCGGTAGGCGCGGCGCCCGGCTCGGCGCCCTCGCCCTTGGCCTCGGCAGCGCCGCTGGCCGGCAGCTTGGGGGTCGCGATCCACTCCGCGGGCGGCTCGCCGGTGAGCGAGCGCAAGAAGGCCACCAGGAGGCCGGTCTCGCTGTCGGAGAGGGTCTTGCCGAGCTGATGCGTCGCCATCAAGCGCACCGCCTCGCCCAGCTCCGCCGTCTTGCCGTCGTGGAAGTAGGGGCCCGTCTTGGCCACGTTGCGCAGCGAGGGCACCTTGAACATGTGCAGGTCGGCGTCCTTGCCCGTGACCTTCTTGCGGCCCGGATCTGCGGGCCGCGGCCAGGGCTTGACCTTGCCCAGCTTCTGGTAGGTGGTGCCGCCGAGCAGCGCGCCGTTGTGGCAGCTGACGCAGCCCGTGGTGACGAAGAGGCGAGCGCCCTTCTTCTGCTCCAGGGTGATCGCGTCGACCTCGCCGGCGAGGAAGCGGTCCCAGGGCGCCGGCGTCACCAGCTTGCGCTCGAAGGCCCCGACCGCCTTGGCGAAGTTGTCAAAGCTGACGGCCTTGTCGCCGTCCTCGGGGAAGGCCTTCTTGAACTGGTCGACGTAGCCGGGGA
>JAUIAC010000500.1 GCA_030425545.1 bacterium
AAGCGGACCCGCCGCAAGAAGCGCGCGACCGCCGCGCGGACGCCGACCAAGTCCAGCGGCAAGGCGCGGACGGCGGTGACGCTCGACGCGCCGCAGGCCGACACCGCGCTGGTGGACGAGCTCCGGGCGTGGCGGCTGGCCCGGGCGCGCACCGAGGGCGTCCCAGCCTACGTGGTCATGAGCAACAAGACCCTGCTCGCGGTCGCCGCCGCCCTGCCGACGACGGAGGCCGAGCTGCTGGAGGTCTCGGGCATCGGTCCGGCCAAGGTGGCCCGCTACGGGGCCGATCTGCTGGCCGAGCTGGGGTCGCATACGTGAGCCTGTCGCTGCGCCATGACGTACCCCTGGCGGACCGGACGACCTTGCACATCGGCGGCCGCGCGCAGGTCTGGGCGCCGGTGCACACCGCCGACGACGCACGTGCGGCGCTCGCCCATGCGGCGGCGCGGGACCTGCCGGTCTGGGTGCTGGGGGGCGGGTCCAACGCGATCGTCGCCGACGCCGGGCTGCCGGGGCTGGTGCTGCACCCCGCTGCCTCGTCCTGGCAGATCGTGCGCGAGGACGCGGACCAGGTCGTCGTCCGCGCAGACGCCGGCGCGTGTTGGGACTCGTTGGTGCGCTGGGCCGTGGAGCGTGAGCTCGGCGGTCTCACGTGCCTGTCGGGCATCCCAGGCCATGTCGGTGCCGCGCCGATTCAGAACATCGGCGCCTACGGTCAGGAGCTGGCGCAGGTCTTCGTCGAGGCCGAGGTGCTGGACCTGCGCTCCGGCGAGGCGCGCGTGTGGTCGAAGTCCGACTGCGCGTTTTCGTACCGCGACAGCGCGCTGAAGCGGGCGAGCGGACGCTACCTGGTGCTCTCGGTCTCGCTCGCGCTGACCCCGAAGGCCGCGCCGACGCTGCGCTACGGCGAGCTGGCGCGCCGCTTCGCCCAGGACGCGTCCCCACCCACGCTGCGGGCCGTCCGCGACACCGTGCTGGCGCTGCGCCGCGGCAAGGGCATGGTGGTGGACACCGACGACCCCGACAGCCGCTCCGCGGGCTCCTTCTTCATGAACCCTGTCGTGCATGCGTCCGCCGCAGACGACGCCCTGGCGCGGCTTCGAGCCCGGCGCAGTGATCGCGACGCGCCGCTCGTGATGCCGCGCTACCCGGTCCCGGGCCGGCCCGATCACGTCAAGCTCTCCGCTGCGTGGCTCATCGACCAGAGCGGCCTGTCCAAGGGCTACACGGCGCCGGGCTTCGGCGACGTCGGACTCAGCCGAAAGCACACCCTGGCGCTGGTCAACCGAGGCGCCGCCACCGCGCGAGACCTGCTCGCCTTCGCGGATCACGTCCGCGATCAGGTGGCGGCGGCCTCTGGCGTCACGCTCCACCGTGAGCCGGTCGTGCTCAGCGCCGACACCGGCCTGCGCGCGGGCGCCCCGACTCCAGCGACCGCAGCGCAGCCCGCTACGGCGGCCCAGTCTCCGGGCGGCGTCGCGACGGGCGGCCCCGACCTGCCATGAGCGCCGCCGGTCCTCGCCGCGCCACGGCCAGCGCGACCACGCTGGTCCGCAGCCCGAAGATCGGCGTGCGGGCGTCTGCCGTTCACCGCTGGGGGGTGTTCGCGCTCGCCGAGCTCCGCGCTGGAGAGGTGCTGGAAGAGTGCCCCTGGTGGCGCTTCGAGATCGGCAGCGAGGACCTGGGCGAGGTGCGCTACTACTGGCCCAAAGACGCGCCGTGGGAGGCCTACGCGGTCGTGGGCGGCCTGGCCATGGTCTACAACCACGACGGGGTGGCCAACGTGACGTGGCACACCGACGCCCATCGCGACGTCTTTGTCTTCACCGCGACCCACGACATCGCCGCGGGCGACGAGCTCTTCATCTCCTACGGCGAAGACTACGACTGGGGCGACGGCGAGGCGCCCTGACCGGCGGGCGGCGCGGCCGGCTGCGGATCTGTGGCAGAGGCCTCCACGGCGCGGGGCGCGAGGGACTCGAGCAGGCCCATGGCGAGCGGCGGCAGCTCGCTCAGCAGCGCGGCGAGCTGTCGCTGGGCTTGCCGGTTTCCACGCTGATGCTTCCGCGCCAGGATCAGCTCGTTCTTCAGGCTGTGCTCCCACCCCGCCAGCTCGGTCACCCGCACCTTGTAGCCGTGCGCCTCGAGCACCAGAGCGCGGATGACGTTGGTCAGGTGGGCCCCGAACTCGCGGCGATGCCAGGCGTGTCGCCAGAGCGGGTGCGTCGCGTGGGCCTTGCCCTGCCCTTTCAACAGGTTGAACACCTCGGCCTGGCAGCAGGGCACCAGGGCGATCACCTCGGCCTGGGTCTGCAGGCCCAGCAGGATCGCCTCGTCGGTCGCTGTGTCACAGGCGTGCAGGCTGATCACCGCGTCCACAGTGCCCGTGGGCGTCCACGGCAGATCTTCGGGCCGCGCGTCCCGCCAGCCCGGCAGCAGCTCCGCGACCTCCCGCTGGTGAAAGTGCATGCGCTCGAAGGCGAGGCGGTCCGCGCGCGACGCGCCGCGCTCGATGAGGTCCGCGCGTCGGTCGACGTTGACCACGTGGCCGCGACCGCGCGGCTGCAAGAAGACCTCGTAGAGGATGAAGCCGAGATAGGCGTTGCCAGCGCCGGCGTCGAGCAGCACCGGGTCACGGGGCGCGACGCGGCTCTCGTCCGCTGGCGCTGAGGCGGGGTCGTCCGCAGCCACCGCGTCGTCGCGCCCTGGCTCCGGCCCGAAGAGCGAGGTGATCTCGGGCCGCAAGAGGTTGCAGTAGTGGTTGATCTGCTTGAGTTTCCGGCGTGCGTCGGCGTTCAGGTCGCCGCGCCGGGTCAGCAGGTGGAGCTCCTGCAGCAGGGCCTTGCTCTGCCCCTCGATGAGCTCGCCGTCGACGTCCGCGGCCCGCACCTTGAGGCGGGCCCGCTCTTCGCCGGCCGTGGGGCGTGCGCGCGGCGTCGCTGAGGCGGGCGCTGCGTCGTGGGAGCGCCGTGGGCGCCGTCTCTTGGCCATGGGATCCTCCGGAGGTGCGCAGGCTACGGGCCGGACGCTCCGTGCGCTAGATTGGCGTCATGAGCCCGGACCCACCGCCAGCCCACAGCCTGCCGCCGAACGCGCCAAACGCGTGGCCTGTGGACGCGAGCGGGCGCGCCTTTGGCCCCGCGCGTGTGGGCGATCAGGGCTACGCCTGGCGCGACGGGGCGGCCGCCGCGCCGCTGCCGTCGGCGCCGCCCGTGCACCGCCCCGGAGCACCGCGGCCGCCAGGGGGCCCGGCGGAGGAGGCTGCGGCCGCCGCCGCGCTGCTCGACGATCGGCGCCGCCAAGACGACGCGGCGCGCCTCCGGCAGCGGGCGTTGCTGCTGGAGCTGGGGGAAGAGGACCGGTTGATCCCCTGGCATCCGCGAGACCTCGACGCGCGCGCCCACCACGACGCGAGGGCGCTCCTGACGTTGGCCCGCGCGCCCGACTTGCCGACGTCGTGGGCGGCCCGCTGCTGGTCGACCGCAGCGACCACCATCGCTGACCTGCACGCCGACGCGCGGCTCCGTGACGACGCGGCGGCCGCCGACCTGGCCGTGGCCGCCGCGGCCGCCCGGGCGGCAGGCGACCCCGCGCTCCAGGCGCGCCTCGCGCCGTGGCGATCCGAGGCGCACGGTGAGGGCACGGTGGGCGCCGGGGTCGCGGGAGAGGTCGCCCCGCGCGCCGACGAGGAACGGCAGGGGCACGCTTCCGACGACGCCCTGCGCTGGCCTGTGCTGGCGGA
Source organism: bacterium (assembly GCA_030425545.1). Lineage (GTDB taxonomy): Bacteria > Myxococcota_A > UBA9042 > UBA9042 > UBA9042 > UBA9042. The sequence goes on from JAUIAC010000500.1 coordinate 3,743, forward strand.
CCTCGACGCCGCGCTGGAGGCGGAGCTCGCGTTGGAGCGCCGCCGCACGGAGCTGCTCGCGACCCGATCGAGCTCCGCCTCGACGGCGCGGGGCGCACGCCCACCGGCGCCGCGTGACGTCTTCCCTGCGCCGCCGGCGAACACCCTCACGGGCGTGGCCCACTGGACCGGGAGCCGGGTCCGGCTCGCCCTGCACGACGCGCTGGAGACCCTGCTGCCCAACTGGGTGGTCCACGTCGGCCCCAGCCCGCTGGGTCGCTATGGCGCGCTGGCGCTGACGGCGGCGCGCCTCGCGACGCGCGGCACGGTCGTGCTGCTGTGCCCCGGTCGGCGCGCAGCGCGGGAGGCCATGCGGGCGCTCGACGACGGGCGCGCGGGTGGCGTCGGTGCGGTGTGCGTCGTGACACCGACCGACCCGGCGTCGCGCTGGCCGCGCTGCGTCGCCGTGGTCGCGGC
>JAUIAC010000501.1 GCA_030425545.1 bacterium
CTGCGCCCGCCCGTGGCGCCACGCTCGCCCCGGCACGTCGCCCTGTGGCTCGCCGCGGGGGCGCTCCTGGCGACGACCTTGCCTGCCGCCCCGGCGCTGGCGCTGCGTTGTCCCAAGGGGGCCAAGAGCAAGCGGCTGCGCGAGGGCAAGCACCGGCTGCGCGGGTGTGTGAAGCGCGGCGTGCGCCACGGCCCCTACGTCCGCTACGCGCGGAACGGCCGCAAGGCGGAGACGGGCACCTACGTCAACGGCAAGCGATCCGGCGTCGTCACGCGCTACGACAGGCGGGGCCGGGTGCGCGAGATCGCGCACTGGCTCGCGGGCCAGCGCGAGGGAGAGCGGCGTGTCTTCCGGCGCGGCAAGGTCCGGGTGCGCGACCACTGGCAGGCTGGCGAGCGGCACGGCCTCTTCGAGGGCACCTACCGCATCAGCACGGACGTCGGACACTACGCCCTCGGCCGCAAGCACGGCAGCTGGACCACGGCGCTGCTCACCGGGGAGAAGAAGGTCTGGACCTACGTCGACGGCCAACGGCAGGGCCGCTTCGAGGCCTTTGGCCGCAAGGGCCAGCGGGTCGAGACCGGTCACTACAGCGACGATCAGCGCGTGGGCGCCTGGGCCGGGTGGTGGCCGGGCGGCGGGCGGCGCTACGAAGGCACCTGGGTCCACGGCAAGCGGCACGGCGCCTGGCGCTGGTGGCACCCCAACGGCGCGCTCGCCGCAGAGATGCACTTCGTCAACGGGGTGCGCGACGGGGCAGGGCGGCGGCTCTCGGCGGCGGGTCAGGTGTTGTTGGAGGGCACGTGGCGCGCCGGGCTCCGCCAGGGTCGCTTTCGCACCTACTATCTCAACGGCAAGGTCGCCAGCGAGTCGACGTGGGAGCGCAATCGCCTCCACGGTCGCCAGGACCGCTTCTGGCCCGGTGGCGCGCGCCAGCTCACCGCCCACTGGAAGCGCGGGGTGCCCGATGGGCCCTGGGCCCGCTTCAGCACAGACGGCGTCCGCCGGGCGCAGGCCCGCTTTCGCGACGGCAACCTGCTCGGCGAGGGCTGGCAGCCGGTCTCGCCCTCGCTTCGCCCACCGCAAAAGCGCGGCACCCCCGCTCCGAGGCGGTGATTCCGGCCTCGGAGCGGGGGTGCGTCGGTCGCTGTGCAGCGTCGTGCGCTGGCAGACTGCGGCGACAGTCAACTTCGCCGCAGTCTGCTAGCCCTTCTCGGCGATGGCCACGGCCTCGGTGATGAGGCGGGTCACGTCGTAGGGGTCCACGTTCGCGTTGGGACGACGGTCCTCGAGGTAGCCCTTGCCGTCGCGCGCCACCTGCCACGGCACGCGAATCGACGCGCCGCGGTCCGACACGCCGACCTTGAACTCCCGGTACGAGCAGGTCTCGTGCTCGCCGGTCAGGCGCTCCTCGATGCCAGCCCCGTACAAGGGGATGTGCAGGTCGTGCCGCGGCTCGAGGGCCTTGGCCGCCGCCATGCAGGCGTCGATGGACTCGCGCATCGCCGCGCTCGAGAAGTTGGTGTGCGCGCCGGCGCCGTTCCAGTCGCCCTTGACCGGCTTGGCGTTGAGCGTGGCGCTGACGCCGAAGTCCTCGGAGATGCGGTAGAGCAGCCAGCGGGCGACCCACAGGTGGTCCGACACGGCCAGCGGACCCAGCGGCCCGACCTGGAACTCCCACTGCGCGGGCATGACCTCGGCGTTGATGCCGCACACGCCAAGGCCGGCGTCGAGGCAAGCCTCGAGGTGCGCCTCGACGATCTCGCGGCCGTAGACCTCGTCGGCGCCGACGCCGCAGTAGTACCCACCCTGCGGTGCGGGGAAGCCGTTGTCGGGCCAGCCCAGGGGCTTGATGCCGTCGAAGAAGGTGTACTCCTGCTCGATGCCGAACCACATGTCGAGGTCCTCGTTGGCCTCGGCCACGGCCCGCAGCTTGGCGCGCGTGTTGGTCTCGTGGGGCGTCCCGTCGGTGTTGAACACCTCGCAGAGCACCAGGATGTCGGCGCCGCCGCGGACTGGATCCGGGCACTGGAACACGGGCTGCAGCACGCAGTCGGAGGCGTGGCCCTCGGCCTGGTTGGTGCTCGAGCCGTCGAAGCCCCACACGGGCGGCTCCTTGCCGGTCGCGATGACCATGGTCTTGCAGCGGAGCCGCGACGTCGGCTTGGTGCCGTCGATCCAGATGTATTCGGCCTTGTAGACGCTCATTGTCCCTCTCGGAGGCGGCGCGCCGCCTGGTTTGTCGAACGCGGAGACGCTCGAGCGCTGGCCGGAAGTCGCCAACGCGCCGCGGAGCATAGCGGCCAATTGTTTCCGACAGGTTTCGGACGGGTAAAACTTCCGCGGCCGGGTCAGGCGACGCGCCAGGTGGGCGTGCAGGTCCCGTCGGCGCCGCTGACCGTGAGCGCTGAGACGCCGCGGAGGCCCAGGGCCAGCGCAGCCCGCTCTCGCGCCTCGCTCAGCGCGCCGTCTGCCGCCGCGCGCTCCACCCAGGCAACCACACGCTCGGGCGGCGCGGCGACGTGCAGACCGACCCAGCCGCCAGACGCGATCTCGAGGGAGAGCGCCGGGCAGCTGGCGAGGGCCGCGCGCACCGACTCGTCGGGTTGGCGCCGGAGCAGCCGCAGGGCGGTCTCGAAGCTGTCCGCCGGCAGCGTGCGACGGACCCGCACGCTCGCGCCCTGCGCCCGCCAGCTGACCGGCAGCTCGCCCACCCAGGGCGGGAGCCGCGACGGGGTCGTCAGCTCGGGCGCGCGCTCCGGAGGGGGCTCGTCGGCGCTGGGGTCGACCGCCGCGACACCCGCAGGCGACCACCACCGTCCCGCGACGACGCCCGGCAGCGCGACGCCCGGGGGAGGTACGCGCAGGTGCAGCCACGCGCCGTCGGCGTGAACCAGGTCGAGCTGCTCTCCGCTCCACATGCGCGCGCTCCAGCCTCCCGGGGCATGGCCCGCCTCGACCACAGACACCTGCGCCAGCGCCTCGGCGAGCGCCGCTTCAGGCCAGTGGCCCAGCGCGAGGGCGAGGCGATGCGCGAGCGGCGGCGCCGCTGGGGCCACGGCAGGTGGACGCGACATGGAGGACTCCTTGGGGCGGCGCCAGGGCGGGCCCTGCGCCAGGGCTGTGATGTTGGACGGGCTGCGGGTGCTGTCACATACTCGCGCGCGGCCTCCCGATCGGCCAAGAGCCCCGGGGGCGGGGCGCCCGACGCGTCCGCGCCGCGTGGCCCGCCGCACCCCCACCGCGCCGGCGCGCGCACTCAGGAAGACATGCAGCGTACCATCGACACACGCGTCTCCGCGCAGGGCAAGGAGCCCGGCTTCGGCACGGTCGACGTCTACGAGCTCAGCGACGCCGACAAGGCCGCCCGCGCCCGCAAGGCCGCAGGGATCTGCGTCGCCATCGGCGTCTGCAGCCTGGCGATCCCTCTCGTGCACTTCGTGCTGCCTTGGCTGATGCTCATCATCGCGTCGGTCGTGTACTCCAAGGTCAAGGGCCAGGCCGCGATGTTGGTGGGGGTCCACGCGGACTGTCCGGCGTGCGGCGAGGCCCTCAGCATCCCAGAGCAGACCCTCGAGTGGCCGGTGGAGTGGAACTGCGACGCCTGCCGCAAGCGCACGGTCATCGAGCCAGCCTCGGGCGAGGGCGGCGGCAGCCCAAACGACGCGATCGACCGCGAGCCGACCCGCGCCGATCTGACGGAGGCCACGACATGAGCGTCGACCCCTCAGCCCGCCCGCGCTCCACGGCCGCAGCTCCGTGGCACATCGCCGTGCTGCACGGCGGCCCCTCCAGTGAGCACGACATCTCCGTGGTCACGGCGCGGGGCGTCGTCGCATCGCTCTTCGCAGGTGGCCACACCGTGACGCCCGTGTGGGTGGACCGCGCCGGCGCCTGGCACTTCAGCCCCGCGTTTCGTCAGGGCGAGGACGGCGCCCCTAGCTCGACCCCAGCGCCCGACTCCGGGGTGGCCAGCCCCACGCCCCTGAGCGCCCCCGAGGCCCTGGCTCGGCTCCGCGACAGCGGCATCGACTGCGCCTTCCTCGCCTTCCACGGCACCTACGGCGAAGACGGCCGCGTGCAGGGCGCGCTCGAGCTCGCGGGCGTTCCGTACACCGGCTCTCGGGTGACGGCGACCGCGCTGGCCATGGACAAGCCGCTCGCCCGGCGCGTGCTCGCCAGCGT
>JAUIAC010000502.1 GCA_030425545.1 bacterium
ACCTGACCGCCGAGGTTGAGCTGCTGAAACTGCGCGCCGAGCTGCGTGTTGCGCTTGCGCACGACGGTGCGCGCGACGGCGACCTCCGCACCGACGAAGAGGCCGGACTGCGGCCGCAGGACGAAGAACTGCAGCTTGGCGCCGTAGCCCGAGAAGGCGGCGTCGAAGCCCGCGTTGCCGTGGAACATCTCCGGCACGTCCATCGCGAACGCGCCCAGGTCCAGACGCAGAGACCGCCACGCGATGCCCACGTGCAGCGAGTGTCCCCCCAGCGCGTAGGCGGTGGGGTCGATCTCGACGTCGACGCGCAGGGGAGCCGGCTTGGGTGCGGCCGCACGGGGTGGGGTGGCGTGCACGCTGGCCGGGCTCCGCGTCGGCTGCGTCTGGGCGGCGGCCGGGCTGGTGCACAGGGCGAGCGTGCCGACCACCAGCAGCTTCAGGGCTGCGGCGGGCCAAGGGCGCTCGCTGGCGCGTACGCGGTGGGTGTGGGCGGCGGTGGTGCGTGGGGTCTGCGGTGTCATGAGCGCTCCTGTGCTGGGGACGCCCTCGACTCTAGATCCTCTGTTCAGAATGGATATTGTCCACAAGCTCACACCGACCATTCACTCTTGAATAGATGCGACCTGTGTCAGCGCTCCGCCTGCAGCGCGCCCGGCGGGGTCACGCGCCAGCGGAGGGCCCGACTTCACTCGCCGCTGCGTTGACTTGGGCGGCGGCGGTGGTATCACTCCGCCGCGCCGGATCTTGGGCGTAGGCGCGGCCCGGCTGCGCGTGGACCAGCTCCGGAGCGAACCGCCCGTCATGACCGCCAAGCGCCCCAGCCTTCCGCTGCTCGCCGACCCGCGCGACATCCCGGTCTTCACCCCCGGCGCGCGCGACCGGTGGTGGCGCTGGGGCACGGTCTTCTTCTTCTTCGCGTTCTACCTGTTCAACTGCGGCTCGTTTGGCCTGTGGGACCCCTGGGAGGTCCACTACGGCGAAGTGACCCGCAACATGGTGGAGAGCTACGACTGGGTGAACCCCTGGTGGGGCTACAAGATCCAGATCGGCAGCGAGCCGCGCGGGGGCAACTGGTTCTACAGCAAGCCCATCTGGATCTTCTGGTCCGAGGCGACCTTCGTGAAGCTCATCGGGCTGAGCGACTGGGCCTTCCGCATCCCCATGGCGCTCATCGGCGCGTCGGCCGTGTCCATGACCCTGCTGGCGGTGGAGCGCATCCTCGACCTCCGCCGCGCCCTCGTGGTCGCCCTGGTCATGGGGCTCTCGCCTTTCGTCTACATGGTCAGCCGGCAGGCCCAGACCGACATGCCCTTCGTGGCGACCATGACCATCGCGCTCTGCTTCGCGGCGCTGGCCCTCTTCTCCAAGCGGGAGAAGCTGACCGACGGCGCCTTTCTCCGGCGGCTCGGGCTCTTCGTCGCCTTCGTGCTCGCCAACCTCGTGCCGCAGTGGTCGATCATCGCCACCGACCTGGTCGACCCCAACGCGGGCGGCGGGCTGCCCGCGGCGGCGCGCCTGGCCCAGCAGATTCAGCAGAACGGCGTCTACCACGTGCTCATCTACGCGCCCGTGGGGCTCGCGGTGCTGGCCAGCGTGCTCTGGCCGGTGTGGCGCGCGCGCAAGGCGGGCGGCTGGGACGAGGGGCTGAAAGACCGCGCCCTGCGCACCGGCTACTGGCTCTGCTTCTACATGATGGCGGCCCAGGCCACCTACGCGAAGGGGCTGCTGGGCTTCATGCTGCCGGGCGCCATCCTCTTCGTGTGGTTCCTGGTGACCAGCCAGTGGCGAGCCCTCGCTCGCGTCGAGCTGCTGCGCGGCATCCCCCTCTTCCTGGTCACCGTGCTGCCCTGGTACGTGGCCATGTTCTGCCGTCACGGCATGGCCTACTACAACCGCTTCTTCGTGCACGACCACTTCAACCGCATGGGGTCGGGCGTCCACCAGATCGACCACGGCACCTTCGAGCACTTCATCAAGTGGCTGGGCTTCGGCCTCTTCCCGTGGACCGTGTTCGTGCCCATGGCCCTGGTCGCCTGGGCTCGGCTGCGGCCGCGCGGGGTCGACGCTGAGCCCGACGCGCTCAGCCCGCGGGCCTTTCTCTACCGCACCTTCCTGCTCTCGTGGTTCGTCGTCGCCTTCGCGCTCTTCACCGCCTCGTCGACCAAGTTCCACCACTACATCCTGCCCGCCGTGCCGGCGCTGACGGCGCTCGTGGGGCTCTACCTGGTCGACCTGGGCCGGCAGGACGGGGTCTGGCGGCGGGTGCAGGTGCTCCTGGCCCTGGGCTTCGGCGTCGGCCTGGTGGTCAACCTGCTCGGGGACCCGCAGCACCTGCGCAACCTCTTCACCTACAAGTACGACCGCCCGCTGCCCGCCAACCTGCCCACCGACTGGGATGCGCTGCTGCGGTGGAAGACCGACACCCAGCCGCTGCTGAGCTGGCGCGACACCGAGTTCGCCAAGCACGTCGGCGCCTTCTCGGCCAACCTGCTCGCCATCCCCTGGCTGCGCTACCAGACCTTCCTGCCGGCGGTCGGGGGCCTGGCCGGGCTCGGCGTGTTCACCCTGCTCTTCGGCAAGCTCCGCCGCGTCGGCTTCGCCACCGTGGCCCTCAGCGCGGCCCTGCTCGGCTTCTGGGCGCTCAACTATTACATGCCCCTGCTCTCGCCCTCGTGGTCGCAGCGCTACCTCTTCGAGTCCTACTACGCCGACTGCACCCCGCACCCGAACCCGCCCGCCATCGACGAGGCCTACACCCCCTGGATCGAGAAGCTCGGCTTCGACGGGCTGGTCGACTTCTTCGACTCGGAGAAGAAGCGGGTCTGCAAGGAAGATATCGTCTCCTGGCTCATCACCTGGCGTGGCGAGACCTTCTACTCCAACAACGAGATCCGTCCGATCACCAAGGAAGCCAAGCAGTTCGAGCCTTATCTCAAGGACTTCAACAAGGGGCAGGCCTTCTACGTGCTCATGGAGCGGGGGCGTACGAGCGGCTTCCGCGGCAAGCTCAACCGGGCCAGCCGCAAGCTCGCCGGGCAGAAGGTCGAAGGCTTCGTCGGGATCAAGGACTGGCAGGTCGAGCTGATCAACAACGAGAGCGCTTATTTCGTCGTGGCCCGGTGTCGGCCGGAGCGCGAGGCCAGCGCTGCGGCCGCGCCTCCCGCCCGGCGTGCGCAAGCGCAGGGTGCGACGCCTACGCCCTCCCGGGGGCTCCTGCGTGGCTTGACCCGCGCCATGGGCACCGTGCCAGGCGCCGCTCCGGGGCGTTGACAGGTGCCCTCGCTCTCGCCGAAACCACCCCTTGAAAGTTGTCACGTGCAGCCCGCGTGCCCATACTGAGGGACCGCGAATTCCCGGCGCCGCCGCGATCGAGACCCGTCGCAAAGCCGCCTACCAGCCAGGTGCCTGAGTGTCTGACCACAACGACAAGAAGGGATCCCCGCCAGCGGGGCCGCCGCAGGGGCGCGCGCGCTTGCCTTCGCGCCTGCGCGGTGGCGCCCGCCGTCGTCGAGACACCACCGACACCAACGCGGCGGCCAAGCCCGAGGCCGCCCGCCCGGTCGAGGGGCCCAAGCCCGGCTCTCACCGGCACATGGGCACCGAGTCCTACCTGGTCGACGACCAGCTCCCGACCATGTCGGACCCCGGGAGCTTCCCGGACCGCCTGCGCCAGACCACGCTGCCGAAGCGGAGCACGGAGCCCTCGCACGGCGGCGGCAAGCCGCTCACCGAGATCATCGACGCGGCCGTGCTCGACGCCGACGCCAGCGTCGAGCTGCTCGCCAAGCTGTGCGACGCCGTGCAGAAGCTGCACGCAGGCGGCCAGCACCACGGTCGCCTCACGCCCCGCCACGTGCGGCTGCTGACGGGCAACGTCATCGACCTCACCCCGGCGCAGGACGTGCCGGCCGACCCAGGCTACGACGTGCTCTACGAGTCGCCGGAGGGCGGCGGTCAGGTCAAGGTCCGCAAGCGCAACCCGCAGCGGGAAGACGTGTACGCCCTCGGCTGCATCGGGTTTGAGCTCTTCACCGGCCGCGCGCCCTTCGTCGGCTCGTCGCCGGCGGCGATCCGCAAGCGCCGCGCCAGCTACGCCGTGCCGGCCGCCCGCCAGGTGGCCGCGGACGCGGAGCTGCTGCCCGCCA
>JAUIAC010000503.1 GCA_030425545.1 bacterium
GAGTAGAGGATCGCGCGCCACGGCGCGCCGCCCACCGGCCGGTCGCGGCCCACGGTCCACATGCCGTCGTCGTCGAGGTCGCGAAACACCACCACCGCGCCGAGGGCGTAGTCTCCCACCCCGTCCGGCGCGGCGTGCGTCGCCTCGGCCGGCGGCTCGGTGAACACGGTGGCGCTGTAGGACGCCGGAAAGTCGGCCTGGACGGCGAGCGACGGGACCTTGACGCCCACGTCGTGCCCGCCCATCCACAACACGACCACCCGCAGCTGGCTGGCGTCGCGCGGCTTCGGCGCCTCGCCGTCTTGGGCGAAGAGCACCTGCCCTTGGATCTCGAGCAGCGGCTCACCGGCGTAGGTGCCGTCCACCAAGGCGTCGCCGCAGCCAGCCGCTGACAGGCTCAGCAGCGTCAGCGCACATACCAGGCGACGCCCAAGCCACAGGCGGGCACCGTGCGGCTCTGCCAGCCCTGACCCTCCAACTCGAGGCCGTGCACGTTCAGCGCGCACTCCGCTGCGATGGCCACCCGCGCCCACGGCGCCCAGGTCACGCGCGCGAGCGGGCCGACGCGCCAGACCCACTGGCCGCGATCGGTCGCCGTGTCCGTGAAGCGCTGCCACCACCACTCGCCTCCGGCGCGCAGGCCGAGCCCAAAGCTCAGCCGGGCGCGCGCCCAGTCCATGACGCGGAGGGCGCTGAGGTCGGCCCCCAACATGTCCTGCCTCACCAGGCCGCTCACCGCGTCCGCTCGACCATAGCGCATGCGGCCCTGCAGCGAAACGCCTGTGAGATCAAGCTGCAAGCCCAAGGCCCCGTGGACGCCACCGCGGAAGGCCTCGAGCGGCGCCGACGTCGCCTCCACCGCGGTGCCAAAGCGCAACGCCAAGGGCGCCGCGCCGCCGCGACGCACCGTCGAACCGTAGGGCACGCGCCGCAGCTGGGCGTCGGCGACGCGGGTCAGCCCGGGCCCCACCTCGACCCGGCCCTCGAGCAGCCCAGCCCGCTCCCGTCGCCGGACGAGATAGCGGCCGCGCGGCACCACGAGCACCGCGCCCGCCTGGGTGCGCACCTCGGTGACGCCGTCGCCGCCCTGGCGCGCGAGCACCCACGTGCCGCCGCGCTGGAGCTGAACGCGGCCCAGGTCACGCTGGGCCGCAAGCCGGGTCAACACCACGGCGCGGCGCCCCTTCATGCGGAACGCGTAGGTCGGGTGCTGCACGAAGCGGGTGCGCGAGGTCGTGCGCACCGTCTGGCTGTAGGCGTAGCGATAGACCTCGTCGAGGGTGACTCGCCCGTCGCCCGAGCTGTCCGCCGCGCCGAGCAAGCCCGCCACCACGTGGTGCGTGAAGATGCCGCCGGCCAGCCGGTCGCTCTCCTGCGCGTCCTCGCCGAGCGCGGCGCTGCTGATCATGGCCGTGCCGCGGCTGCTCAGGTGGTCTGCGGCGCGGATCTGAAAGGGCTGCGCGGGCACGGCGCCCTTCACCCGCGTGAGCCCACCGGATCGGCAGGCGTCGACCATGAACACCGCCACGTCGGCGCCCGCCGCCTTCCCGGCGTGGCGCAGCTCGGCGAAGGTCAGCTGGGTGCCGTCGAGGTGCAGCGCCCGCACGCTGGCGTGGCCCGAGTAGAAGACGACGAGGAGGAAGCGGCCCCCCGGATCGCTCACCCGCGCCGCGGCGATGGAGCGCTTGGCGGTGGCAAAAGCGGCCTGCACCGCGTCGCGCCGCCCGCCACGCACCAGTTGCAGCCGCTCGGCGCGCACGCCGCCGAGGGTCCGCAGCACGTCGGCGAAGCGGCGTGCGTCGCGCTCGGCGAAGCGCAGCGGCGACTCGTCCTGCTCGCCGCGGTCGGCGCCGATGACCACGGCGAAGCGATGTTCGGCTGCGGCGGCCACCTGGGGCGCAGCGGCGACCGCCACCAGCAGCGAGGCCAGACAGGCCCGCAGCGCCAGCGCGCGACGCGCGGCGGCAGGTCCGCGGGGACCCCGACGGCGGCGCGCCGCGGGCGCAGCGCGTGAGCCGCGCCGGCCGGGCTGGGGGCGCGGGCGGGTCACCGGAGCGGCTCGGCAGGCGCGGCGACCTTGCGCAGCACGATCTGGCGCTGCGCGCAGCCCGGCCGCAGCACGGGGAGCTGTCGCTTGGGGTCCGCGCCGTGGCCCGCGCGCTCGAGGGCGACGCGGACGTCGGCCAGCGCGAAGGGCGCGTCGCACCGCAGGGCCACCAGCCGCTCGAGGCCCGGCTTGGCGTCGAAGCGCACCGCGCTGGCCAGCGTGCGCGCCTCTGGCGCCGCCGCCACCAGCCCGGCAGTGCCGGACTGGGGGTGGCAGGCGTAGGCCGGCCCGCTGCTGTCGACGCCTACGATGAGCAGGTAGCCCGGCGTCGCGCTCCAGACCCGAAAGCCGACGCGCTCGCCGGCGCGGACCGTGTCTCCGCTGGCCACCGCGCGCTCGCGCGCGCCGTCGTGGACCCAGAAGCCCACGTCGAAGGAGCCGCCCTTGCGCCGCAGGCCGGTCGACGCGGCGACGGCGCCCGTCGCGCCCGTCGCGCTCCCCGCGCCGGGCCCCTGAACCATGGGAGCCGGGTCGGTGGCGTCGAGATCGACCGCCGCGCCGCCCAGCGCCTGCGGCAGGGCCACCGCCACCAGCGCCACGGCGGCGATCGCCAGCGCGGCGGTCGCGAAGATCCGCGGCCGCAGCTGCACCACCTTGGCCTGGGTGCGCCGCTGCAACAGGGCCGGCGGGACCACCAGCGGCGTCGCGTTCATCGCCTCCATCGCCGACAGTCGGCCGGCGCACGTGCCGCACGCCGAGAGGTGCGCGTCGAGCGTCCGACGCAGCCCGTGTGCCTTCGGCTCGTGCAGGTAGCGCTCCAGCGCCAGCGCGGTGACGTGTCCGTCGCGGTCGAGGACCCCAGCTCCCCAGCGATCATCGACCGCGCCGTCGTCCGTCCTGCCGTCGTCGACCCTGCCGTCCTCGATCATGGCGTCCTCGGTCGTAGGGTCCTCGGTCATGGCGTCCTGGATCATGGCAGTCCCCCCTGCGATTCGGCGAGCCGACGGATGGCGGCGAGCCGGTTTCCCACGGTGCGCGGCGAGCAGCCCACCAGCTCTGCGATGCGGTCATGCGTGAGCCCGTCGACGTAGTAGTAGGTCCCGACCGCAGCGTGCTCCTCGTCGAGCTGACTCCACAGCGACGCGAGGAAGATGCGGGCGTCGGGATCGTGACTCCGCGGCCGCGCTCCCGGCACGTCGTGCGCGTGGGCCCGCAGCAGCTCACGGCGGCGGCGCTCGTCGCGCAGCCGGTTGAGGCAGTGGTTGGTCGCGACCCGGTAGAGCCACGTCACGGGCGACGAGGCTCCGCGAAAGGAGTCCTGGCGCTCCAGCGCCTTGAGAAAGACCTCCTGCACCACCTCTTCAGCCTCTGACCCCGAGTAAAAACGGAGCACGCGCCGCAAGACCACGTGCCCGTAGTCGCGATACACCACGCCGACATCGAACTGGCCTTGGGCCATTCGCTCCTCGCGGGTTCCGGTTGATGCTGCCCGCGTCCAGTCTGACACGTGGGGCGCGCGCGCCGGCAACGTCGGGGTCGACTTCGCAGACGACACGACGCCCGCGCTGCGGCAGATGCGCAGCGCGGGCGGGTCGCAGGGTCGCAGGCACGGCCCGAGGGCTCAGGGGCCGCCTGGCTTGCAGAAGCCCGCCTGCGTGTCGCAGGTGAGCTGGTTGCCCTTGGGATCTTTGGGGCAGTCGCTGTCGGACTTGCACCCGGGTACGCAGATCATGCCGTTGGGCGAGGGCCCGCACACGCACGACGTGGCGTTCGGCGGGCACTTGCCGTTGCAGTCGGCGCTCGACGAGCAGCTGCTGGGTCCGCCGCCGCCACCGTCTTGGGGCGGTGGGCCCGCGTCCGAGGCGCCGCCGTCCTTCGGCGGTGGGCCCGCGTCCGAGGCGCCGCCGTCCTTCGGCGGTGGGCCCGCGTCCGAGGCGCCGCCGTCCTTCGGCGGTGGGCCCGCGTCCGACGCCCCGCCGTCCGGCGCGCCACCGTCTTGGGGCGGGGGTCCGCCGCCGTCCGTGGCGCCTGCGTCCGGGCCTGCTGCTGGCTGGCAGGTGCCCTTCGGACCGCACACCAGCGCGTTCCCTTGGGG
>JAUIAC010000504.1 GCA_030425545.1 bacterium
CCGGCTTTCGCATGGTCGACACCAAGCAGTGGGCCGCGTCCACCAAGCTCATCGACAGCATCGGGGCCCACGCCTCGGCCAAGGTCGTCCCGCTGAGCGCCGTGCTGAGCGACCTGAACCGCACCGGCGTCAAGCTGAGCAAGGTGCCGTCGGTGACCTGCGTGCAGCGCGCCTTCGCCTGGAACAGCGGCGACTCCAACGTCGACTACTGGTGGCCGCAGGGGCTCACGGGGTCGTGGGACGGCTCCGCTGGCGGGACCTACGCGGGCAAGCAGGTGCTCATCGCCACCTGGTACCACAAGCCGCAGGAGGACCCGTCGACCTCGGTCAACAAGGGCGCGCGCCTGTCTGTGGCCGACGTCAGCGGCAGCGGAGCGCCGAAGTATCGCCTCGTCCTGCTGGTCGAGCCCGTGGCGGCGCGCGGCGGCAAGGTCACCTTCAAGCCGGTGGTCTTCCACGCCGGCGGGGCGGCGTGGTTTGGCGACTACCTCTATGTGCCGCACACGACCCAGGGCTTCCGGGTCTTCGATCTCAAGCGCTTCGTCAAGGTCCAGACCGGCGACAAGGCCGCGGTGGGGTGGAGCGCGAAGCACAAGGCCTACCACGCGATGAACTATCGCTACGTGCTGCCGCAGGTGGGCCGCTACCAGCTGTGCAAGACCTGCTGCGCCCGCTTCTCCTTCGTCAGCGTCGACCGCAGCACCGCCCAGCCGAGCCTGCTCACGGGCGCCTACGCCAAGAGCGATCACCGCGCGCGCCTCCACCGTTGGCCGCTCGACGCCAAGACGGGGCGGCTGGTGACCACCTCGGGGCTGGTGCAGAGCGACCTGGCCCTCTTCCCCGGCGTCCGGCGCATGCAGGGGGCGCTGACCCTGGGGTCCAAGGTGTGGATCTCGTCGAGCGACGCCTACCCAGGCGCCAGCGGCATCGCGTCGCTCTACGGCTACGCCAAGGTCGGCGCCCCGCTGGTCACGCGAAAGCTGCCGCGTGTGCCCGAGGACGTGACCTACCAGGTGTCGACCGGCGCCCTCTGGACCCACACCGAGCTCCCCGGCAAGCGCTGGGTGTGGGCCATGCCGGCGGCCAAGCTGACGAGCGCCAGCTGCAAGTAGCGCCTCGCGCGCGGCGCAGCGCCTTGTATTGCGCGCGCCCGGCGCTACGCTGCGCACACCCTCAACCCCCGGAGCCCCCCATGCAGCGACCCCTCGCCCTCGCCGCGCTCGCCCTGTGCAGCGCGCTGGCCGCTTGCGGCTCGGACGACCCCAGCGGCGGTACCAGCGCGGTCGACGCGGGCGCGCAGGGCGCCGTGGACTTCGCCAGCCGCTTCACCAACCTGCAGAGCCACACCACGGTGGACTGCACGCTCAGCGACGGCACGGCCACCACCTGCCACAAGCTGGTGTTCACCGGCACGAACCCCACCGACGACGGCCCCTACTGCCCCGAGAAGATGGACGACATCGGCGGGGTCGGCGTCTACGACGGCAAGACCAACCCGGGCTTTCAGCTGCTCACCCGCAAGCTCTGGGAGTCCATGGAGGCCGACGGCTACGACATCGTCGACGACGAGGGCAAGGTGCGCGTGCTCACGGACCTCAAGAGCAAGCCCGAGAGCGGCAAGGGCTACTGCCTCGCGCTGGAGAAGGTGCCGCTCACGCTGACGTACCTGATCCCGACGACGCCGAAGAAGCTGGGCACCCCCGCCACCATCGGGACGGTGGAGAAGATCGGCGTGCAGCTCGACGGCATCCCCATGACCGGCGACCCGCCCTCGGTCGTGAGCGGCCCGCCCGGCATGGCTGGCGCCGCCGGTGGCGCGATCCCCTCCATCGACCCCTGCGGCGGTCACCCCGACCCGGCGGGCTACTACCACGCCCACTTTGTGCCCGAGTCCATGAACCTGGTGCTCAAGGCGCACGGGATCACGGCGGTGAGCTGCACCCGCGTGAAGCAGGCCGACCATGTGCTGGCGGGCTTCGCGAAGGACGGCTACCCCGTCTACTCCGCGTCGGCGAGCGACCAGCCCACCGACCTCGACGCCTGCAACGGCAAGACCGGCCCGACCGCCGAGTTTCCCGACGGCACCTACCACTACTACGCCTTCAAGGACCAGGCGCCGAACATGCCGCCCTGCCTGGTGGGGGCCTCGGTCGACAACGTGATGTCCTACCAGTAGCCGATGAACCCGGGCCGCCAGCGACTTCGGTGGGTGCTCTTCGCGCTCTCGCTGGCCGTCACCGCGCCCGCGTGGGCGCACAACGCCGACATCGCCACTTTTGTGGTGCAGCGCCAGGGTCCGGCCTGGACCCTGCACGTCTCGTTCGCCACGGCGGGTCTGCGGCGGGCGCTCCCTGTGCAGCGGGGGCCTGCGGGGCCCAAGGCCGCTCAGCAAGCGGCGGTGCGGCTGGTGCGGCAGGGCGTGGCGCTGGTCGCAGACGGCACGCCGCTCACCCTCGGCGCCGGCGGTGTGCGGCTCGGCGCCCACCAGAGCGACCTCTTCTTCGAGCTGCGGGGCGCGCCGGAGCGCATCACCTCGCTGCTCGGCAGCCGCGTGGACGTCGCCCACCGGGCCGCGAACCAGCACAACGTGCTGCGCCTGCTCCGCGAGCCACCGGACACGCCGCGGCTGGAGCAGTGGGTGCTCGCCCGGCGCAACCGCTTCACGCTGACGGCCGACGTGCCGGCCAGCGGCAGCGCCGGGCCCGACCACGGTGCGCCCTCACCGTCGTCCGGCGCGCCGCTCTGGCTCATCGTGGCGGCGGGCGTGGCGACCCTCGCGGCGGCGCTGCGGGTCGCGCCGCCGCGCCCGTGACGGCGGCGGCCTGGGGCCGCAGCGCCTCAGGGGCGCGCGCCCTCGCGCGGCGCGGCGCCGGGCAGCGGCGCGCCGTCGAGGTAGGCCACGATGGCGGCGCGCACCTGCGGGTGGTTCATGATCCAGGTGTGGCTGGCGTCGACCTCGACGAAGGCGTCGGTGCCCGCCAGCCGGGTCTCGTCCACCGCCACCGTGCCGTCGTTGGGCCGGTCGCGGCCGAACACACCGAGCCCGCCCGAGAGCCAGCTCACCGGGTTGCTCAGGGTCGGTGAGCGGGTGCCGGCGATGACCGCCACGGGCACGTCGGGGCGCGGCCAGCGCGGCGGAGTGGGTTCGTTCGGCGTCGCCTGCTGGGCCACGTCCTGGCCGGCGGGGCCGTAGAGCAGCGAGAAGGGGCCGAAGTCCTGCAGCCGCAGGGCGAGCTCGCTGCCGGTGTTCGGGGGCGCCAGCATGACCACCCGCGCCAGGTTGAGGCGGGGCGCCATCTCGCGCACCAGGATGCCGCCGAGAGAGTGGGTCACCGCGTGCACCGGCTGGTCGCCGTAGGCGTCGTGGATCCAGCCCGCCACCACGTCGGCCAGCTCGCCCACCGGCAGCCGCCGCGAGGGGTAGGTGCGCGCCCAGGTGTCGTAGCCCTCACGTCGCAGCGCGCGCGCCAGGCCCGCCATGCTCAGGTGGGTGCGCGCGAGGCCGTGCAGCAAGACCACCGGCGGGCGCTGCGGCGGGCGAGGGGGGGCTTGGGGTGGGCTCATCCGGCCTGCCCCTCGGGCTCGACCGCGGGCACCGGGGGCTGCGCGCCGAAGAGCCCGTCGAGGGCGGCCACGAGCCCGGCGTCGGGGTCGCTGTCTTCCTGCCACAGGTCCTGGCCGGCGTCGGCGCCGACCCGCGCCTTGCTCGCCTCGAGAAAGAGGGGCTCCAGGTCCGGCGGAAGGTGGCGCGTGACCACGGCCAACACCGCCCGCTCCAGGCGCCGCCGCTCGCGCCGCAGCGCCGCCACCTCCTTGCGAAAACGCACGAAGCCGAGCAGCCCGAGGGCCAGATCGCGGGCGCTGGCGTAGCGCTCCACCACCCGCAGCGTCGCCCAGGCCGACAGGGGCAGCAGCAGCAGCCCAGGCAGCGCCACAGGGCCCCACTGCACAAAGACCCACGCGCCGATGGCGGCCCAGGCCGCGCTGGCCAGCACCGCGCCGAGGACCAGCTTGGTGGTGGCGATGACGTCGCTGCGCGGGGTCAGGCGCGGGCTCACCACCCACGCCAGCAGCACCAGCGGCAGGTGCAGCAGCGCGCCGGGGATGGCGAGCGGCAACCACAGCAGCGCCCGGCCCGTGCG
>JAUIAC010000039.1 GCA_030425545.1 bacterium
CGCGGGCGACCAGCGCCAGGAGTGGACCTCCAGGCCGTCGCCGACGCAGCCGCGCGCGCACGCCGCGCCGCAGGCCGCCGGCTGCAGGGCATCGCGCGACATGAGCTCGCGCGCGCCGAAGAGCGCATGTCGCGTGTGGATCAGCTGACGCTGGACGCGGCCCAGGCCCAATTCTGCTGCTTCTGCGGAGCCGGCGACGCTGAACGGCGCTGGGCAGCGCCGCCCAAACCGGCGCGGCCGCTGTTCGCAAAGCGCAGCTGGCCGGCGGAGGCGGAGCGTTGGCGCGACGAGCTCGGCCACCACCGGGCGCAGCTGGCGTCGCGATGTCGGCGTTAGCCGCGCGGCCACGACCGGGCAGCCCCCGCCCTCCACCTCGGCCGTCCACGCACGCGCGTAGCGCTACATCGAGATGCTGCCCTTGCGGAAGTCGGTCTTGCCGATGTGGCAGTTGACCAACACGGGCACGCCCTGCCGTGCCAGCGCCTGGGCTTCGCGCAGCACCTCGGGCAGCTGGCTCAGCTCCGTGACGTTGAAGCCGCGTCCGCCGAGCCCCTCCGCCACCAGATCGTAGCGCGTCCGCGACAGCACCGTGCCGACCTCGGACTTCAAGATCTCCACCTGATCACGAGCGATCTGCGTCCAGCCGGCGTCGTTGCCGACCACGGCGATGACCCCGAGCTTGTGGCGGGCGAAGGTGTCGAACTCGATGAGGGAGAAGCCCGCTGCGCCGTCGCCATAGATCAGCCAGGTCTCTGCGCTGGGGCGACTGGCGGAGGCCGCCAGCGCGAAGCCCGCGCCCACGCCCAGGGTCCCGAACACGCCCGGATCCAGCCAGCGCAGCGGTCCCCGCGGGCGCAAGATGTACGCCGCCGAGCCGACGAAATCGCCGCCGTCCGCGACGATGATGCTGTCTTCGGCCATGACCGCGTCGATGGCCTGACACACCGCCAGCGGGTTCATCTCGCCACAGTCCTGCTTCGCCATCTCGGCGATCTCGGCGTCGCGCGCGTCGTCCCGCTCCTGCAGCTTGCGCTGCCAGCTCGGCCACGAGAGCCCGCCGATGAGCGGATGCGCGCCCAGCTCTTGCAGAAAGCGCCCCGGCTCGGCGTGCACCGGCAGGTTGGGCAGCTTGTTCTTCACCAGCGTGCGCGGGCTCAGGTTGACCGTGACCACCTTGGCCTTGCGCCCGATGACGCGCCCGTAGTCGAGGCGGAAGTCGGCCGGCACCCCCGCGAGGATCACCAGGTCGGCCTCTTTCAGCGCAGCTCGCCGCTTGTGTCGCATGTGCAGCGCGTGGGTGCGCCCCAGCAGCCCGCGAGACATGCCAGCCAGCCAGGTCGGCATGCCGATGCGGGCGACCGCCGACGCCACCGCGTCCGCCTCGGGTGCCCGGGTCATGGCCTGGCTGCCCACCAAGAGCACCGGGCGCTGCGCCTTGGCGACCATGCGCGCCGCCTGACCCACGATCGGCCCCAAGGGCTGCGCCGCCCTGGCCGGGATGGGCCCGCTGGCGCGCGTCCCGTCGCCCTCGTCGAACATCTTGTCCAGGTGTCGGCCGAGGTACCAGTCCATGGCCTTCGCGGGCAGGTCCTTCTTCTTCCCCGATCCGCCCGAGCTCTGGTACCAGCCCCGGATCAGCTCCTCGGGGTAGAGCACGTCGATGGGCACCTCCACGAACACGGGGCCGGGTACGCCGCGCTGCGCGATCGCGAAGGCCCGCTCCATGGCCGGGATCAACGCCGACACATGATGCGCCTCGATGGTCTCCTTGACGAAGGCCTTCACGCACGCCATCTGGTCGATGTCCTGCAGCGCGCCGCGCCCCTTGAGCACGGTCGGCGCCGCGCCACCGATGAGGATCAGCGGCGACTCCGCGAGCTGCGCGTTCTTCACCGCTGTAAGGGTGTTGGTGACCCCCGGGCCCGCCGTGACCGCGGCCACACCGGGCACACCTGTGAGCCGCGAGGCTGCGTCCGCCGCGAAGGCCGCGTTGGCCTCGTCTCGAACGTCGACGATGCCGATGCCGCGCTTCTCCGCCGCGACGAGGATCGGGGAGATGTGCCCGCCGCAGAGGGTGAAGAGGTGTCGCACCCCCTGCCGCTCGAGGACGTCGACGATCAGCTCTCCACCGTTGCGGGATGCGGTCATGGCAGGCTCCTGGGGCAGACTCGGGCCGCACGGCGACCCAGGGGTTCGCGCCGCGAGCGGGGTCCAGCTCGGCGAACGACGAAAGGGTGTGCGACTGCGTTAGCTGGCGAGCACGTGTTTGTCGAGCACGAAACAGGTGAACGTGCCTGTGAACACGGTCTTTTCTCCCTGCCGAACGCGGACCTCGACGGTGCGCTTCCGGCCCCGTGTGCCGCTCACCTCAGCGTCGGCGACGACCATGGTCCCCCGCGTGACCGGCGCCAGGAAGCGCGACGTGGCCGCGCCCAGGACGACGTTGGGATCGTTCACCGCGAGCATGGCCGCGTAGTCCGCGAGGCCGAAGACGAAGCCGCCGTGGACCAGCCCGTGGTGGTCGACCTCCATGTCGGCGGTCGGCGCCAGGCGGCAGGTGGCGTGACCTGGCGTCAGCTGGGTGACGACCCCGACCAAGCGACCGTCGGTTCGCAGGTGCGTGCGGGGCTGAGTTCCATCGTGCGCGCCAGACTCCATGGGGCCCTCCTCTCCAAGGGTGAAGATCGTCCGGAACGTGTGTGGTTTTTGCTCCCTTGCGTCAAGACGTACCTACTCCCGACGGCGCCCGCTCGCCTGGGCGCGGGCTCGCCCATGCGCTACACAGGGAGCGAGGTCGCCGCCAGCGCGCCCGCGAGACCCCGATGACCCTCCGCCGCTCCGACGCACTGCTCGTGACCCTGGTCGGCGCCCTCGCTGTGGCCTGGCTGTGGCTGAGCGCAACCCACACCTTTGTCAGCGCCGGCGACGAGGCGATCTATGTGCTCGGCGGCAAGCTGCTGAGTGAGGGCCACCTGCCCTACCGAGACTTCTTCCTGGCGCACCCACCCCTGCGGGTGCTGCTCAGCGGCGCCCTCTTCGCGCTGGGCCTTCCGGCGGTGGCGACCAAGTGGCTGGCGGTGCTGGCGACGGCCGCCAACCTGGCGCTGGTCGCTGTCGCTGCCCGCCGGGTCGGTGGCGCGCTCGCAGGCGCGGCCGCGGCGGCGCTGTGGTTCGGCGCCACGCTGCCGCTCGAGGTCGGGGCGCACTTCCTCGGGCCCAACGTCGCCACCACCTGCATGCTGGCGAGCTGCGTCGCCGCGCTACACGGGCGCTTCGGCCTCTCCGGCGCGGCGCTTGGCCTCGGCGCGCTCCAGGCGCTCTACGCGCTCTTGCCTGGCCCGGTGCTGCTCTACGCGGCGTGGCGCAGCCGGCGGGTGCGCGCCTTCGTCGTGGGGGGGCTGGTGTGGCCAGCCGGGCTGACGGCCATGACCGGCATCGCGGGAGAGGCCGTGTGGTCGCAGACCGTGGCCTATCACCTGAGGAAGGTCTCCAGCGCGGACAAGCCGTGGCCCGTCCACCGCATCGTCACCTTCCTGACGTCGGACTGGCTGCCCGTCGCGCTCGGCGCCGCCGCCTGGCTCGCGGCCACGGGTGCGCGACGCCCTCGAGCTCCCTCCCAAGTCACCGCGCGCGCGCCGCTGGACGGCAGCCTGCTCGTCGCCGCCGCCGCCTGGCAGAGCCTCGCCGTGGTCTGCGCCTACCGGTCGGTGCAGGCCTACTACTTCGTGTTGCCGCTGGCGCTGCTGTGCATCGCGGGCGGCGTAGGTGCGGTGGCGCTCGCGCGACGCCTGGGGACCTCGCCGGCGCGTGCCCGGGTCGCGTGGCTGACGCTGGCGCTCGCGTGGGTCTTGGGGGCCGTGCCACACCTCGGCGGAGCGCTGCAGCGGCGCGCCTTTCAGCCCGTGATCGACGCCGAGCTGACCCAGCTCGCTCGGCTGGTGACCGACAAGCGTCCCCGCAGTGGCCTGCTGTGGGGCGACTCCAGCGTCGCGCCCTTGCTCTCGCTGCGCACCGGCCTGCCCTTGGCCGCGCGACAGATCGACACCAACGACAAGCGCTTCCGAGCAGGCCTGCTCTCGGTCGACGACGTACGCACCCGCATCCTCGAAGCAGCCAGGCCGGGCGTGCTCATGATCGCGCACCACGGCGTCTACCGCGTGCCGGAGATCCGCGCGCACGTCGAGCGCCGCTACCGGGCCCAGTTTGTCTACGACGGCCGCGCCCTGCCCTACCAGGTGGTGTATCTCCGCCATCAAGACGAAGCGCGCGACCCGCCCCCGGGAGCCGCCGCTCAACCACCGCGGTAGCAGACGACCGACGCCGCGCCCCTCGGGCAGAAGCCCCATGGGACATCGTCGCGCACAGGTCCGCGATGCCCGCCCTTGGGCCTGAGACCCGCCCTGTCACAGGTCCCCTGCGAACTCGAACTCTGGACCTCACGGACGGGCTATTTCGCTCTAATCCCCGACCACTACATGGCGAACGCGCGAGCTGGCCCGCTGCGTGCACCCTTGTGCTGCACCTCCTCTGGGAGGCGCGCAGACCGACGGCCCTGGTCGGCGCGAGGCGCCCCTGAATCCCCGTCGGGGTTGGATTCAGGGGCGCCGCCCTTTTTGGCCCGTCGCGTTGACCCTGGCCAAGCTCTGCGAAACCTTCGCGCCATGCGGGAACGGCACCTCATCGAGCACGCGGGCACGCACCTGCTCCAGTCGTCGGGAGGACTGCTCGCGCGCGAGTGTCGGCTGGTTGGGGGCGCCGGTCGCGCGGACGGCCTGGCGCTGTGGCTCGAGGGTGACGCGGTGTGCGTGCATGCCCTCGAGGCCAAGTCACGGCACGCGGTGCTGGCGCTGCTGCCGCGGCGGTCGGGCTGGTACGGGGACGCCCACGCGGGCGGGATGGTCGGGGATCACGACACGCCGTTGGGCGACGCGGTCTTTGACGAAGAGGTGCGCGTGTCCGCCGGGGCCGAGGCGCCGCTGCACGTGCCGGCGCTGCAGCAGCTGGGCCGCTATCCGGGCGACTTCGCGTGGCTCGTGTCGGCCGCACACGCGCTCGACGACGTGCCCGAGCTGGCGTCGACCCTGCGTAGGGTCTGCGCAGGACAGGGCGTGGGCTGGCTGGAGGTCGACTGGCACGGCGAGGTGCGGCAGGTCTGCCCGGCGCTGCGCCGCGCGTCCGTTCCCTTCTGCGAAGACGCGCTTGAGCCCTACGCGCGGGGGGCGCTGCTGCGCGCGGCGTTGCGCGCCACGTTGGGTGGGGGCGAGGCAGCGAAGGGCGCGCCGGGGCCGTCGCCGGGCAAGCTGCCGCGCAGCACCACGCGGGTCCTCCGAGTCCCTGCGGGCCCGTCGCCATGAGGCCCACGACCGGACGACGGCGGGCCCTGGCCGCAGGGGGCGTGTTCGCGCTGGCCCTGGGCCTGCGGCTGCTGGGGGCGGACGCGCTGGTGACGCCCCAGGGAGACATCCGCACGCCCTCGGCGGACGCCCACTACTACCTGCGACAGGTCGCGCGCACCGCGCAGACCCTGCCCGCGCTGCCTGCCGAGGAGCCGGACGAGTCCTGCCCGGACGGCGCCGTGTCGCCTTGGCCGCACGGTCTGACCGCGCCGACGGCCCTGGCGGCGGTCCTGATCCACGGCGGGCGCCCGACGGCTGGGCAGAGCGACCGCGTGGCCGCCTGGGTGCCGCCGCTGCTCGGCGCCCTGGCCAGCGCAGCCCTGACATGGCTCGCCGTGGGGTGGCTCGGGCTCGGCGCCGGGGCGTGCAGCGGGCTCCTCTTCGCCGCGCTGCCAATCAACGTCGTCAACAGCAGCTTCGCCGTCTTCGATCACCACGTGATGGCTGGGCTCGTGCCGCCGCTGATGGTCGCCGGCCTGCTCCACGGAGGTGGCCGGCTCCGGAGCGCGGGACGCGGGGCTGAGCCGGCGGCGCCGGACGCGAAGGCGGGCGTCGCCGGGCTGACGCTGGCCTGGCTCGCGCTTGCGCTCGGCTACGCGACCTGGACCGAGATGTGGATTCACCACGCCGTCGTGATCGCCGCCGGGCTCACCTGGGCCACCCTCGGTCCCGCCCCGGCCCGACAAACCCGGCGCGTGGCGGTGCTGGCGGTGGGGGCGTGTGTCGCTGCCCTCCCCGGGGTGCTCTCCGCGCCCTACAGCCGCGCCGGCTGGGTCGCGCCGGACGCGCCGAGCCGCTTCACGCTGTGGGCAGCGCTGGCGACCGCCGCCGCGGCCGTGGCGGCAGCGGCAGCGGCGACGCGACTGCTCGGTGCGGCGGCACGTCGGCCAGCGGAGCCTTCGCCCCAGCCAACGCCGAACCAAGCGTCACCGACCCATTCGTCGCCAGTCGAGGCGTCGCCAGTTGAAGCGTCGCCAGTCGAAGCGTCGCCGACCCAAGGGCGAGCGACGCGCTACGGCGCCCTGAGCGCGGTCGGGTTGGCCGCGGTCCTCGCCGCGCTCGTCGCCGTGGCCGTGGGCTACGCCGTGGATCCCGGCCTGCGGCGAGCGGTCTCCGACGCCGTGGCCTTTGCGGCGCGCTCCGGCGTCATCGGCGCCATCGACGAGAGCTTGCCCCTGTGGCAGCGGCCCTTTCCCCAGTCGGTGCTGCTGCTGAGCGGCGCGGCGGTGCTCGTTCCGGTCCTGCCGCTGGCGTTTCGCGGCTGCGAGCCTGCCACCGGTCGCATGCTCACCGCGTGGTACGCGCTCAGCCTGCCGCTGGCGGTGCTGCAAGGTCGCTTCGCCTTGGCCTTCGCGGCGCCCTTCGCGCTCGCCTGGGGCACCTGGGTGGTCCACGGCCCGTGGCGTCCCCAGCCGCGCGGGGAGCACCACACGCCGCGCCCAGGCCTCAACCACGCGGCCCGGGGCCTCGCCCTCGTGCTCGCTGGCTCCGTGGCGATCTCGGCGTGGGGGACCCGCCCCTGGCAGGCCCGCCACGAGTCGCGCGACCGGCTGATGCGGTGGGTTCGGGCGGAGGTCGGTCCTGCGCCCGCCTCTGCGTCGCGGCGCTGTGCCATGGGGCCGTGGGACATCGGTCACGAGCTCCTCCGCGTCGGCGGCCAGCCGGTGGTGGCCCACAACTTCACCGAGGGCGCCCACCGCGCGCCGATCCGCGACACGGCCGAGCTGTGGCTCAGCGCCACGCCAGCGGCGGCCGAGGCGCTGCTCGCCAGACGGCAGGTCCGGCTGCTGTGGGTCGGGCCCCAGGACCGGACGCGCCTGGGGCGCATGGCCGACGCCCTGGGTCGGCGGCTGCCCGACTCCCTGCTGCACACCACGTGGGGCAGGCTGTGGCACGCCAACGGCGCCGCGCTGCGGCTCGGCGACCAGACCTTGGCTGGGTACGGCCACCTGCGGCGTGTGCGGACGTCGCCCCTGCGGGTGACGCTCCCCGGCGGCGACGGGCGCCCGTCGGCCCACGACAAGGTGTTTGTGTGGGTCCCCGGCGCGGTGCTGACCGCCACCGCGCCGCCGGGCGCGCGGGTCGAGGCGCGCCTGCGCGTGCAACACGAGGGCGACCGTCCCTTCGTCTTCGCCCAGGTGGCCCACGCAGACCACCGCGGACACGTCGCGCTGCGTCTGCCCTACGCGACGACCGCCATGCCGCTGGGTGTGCGGGCCCTTGGGCCAGCGCGGGTGCGCGTGGCGGGCGGCCCGTGGCGCGCGGTGGTGATCCCGGAGGACGCCGTGCAACAGGGGCGGCGCGTGCCCGTCGGCCGTCTGGCAGAGCGCGGCGACCGGCGCGACAGCGGCGCGGGCGGCTGACGCGCTCAACCCGCTCCCGGAGGGGCGCCTTGGGTCGGCGGAAGGCCCTCGACGCGCCGCAGCAGCTGCCAGTCTGCGCCCTGGGTCACGGGCCGATAGTGACGACGGAGCCAGGCGTCGAGCGCCGGAAAGTCGCGCGCCGTGCCCGGCCCGGTCGGCGCCTCCTCGCCGTCGATGTCGATCACCAAGGCGGGGCGTTGAGCGGCCAGCTCAGCCATGAATCGGCGCCGCAGGCCCTGAATCACCGGCGTGTCGACGTGGTGGTAGAAGTGGTAGTTGTAGAGAAACGACGTGGCGAGCGGCGTCCTGGTCAGCAGCAGCGCGTGGTTGGCGCCGCTGGTCCAGTCGAGCGGCTGCACGGTCTCGCCGGGCCGGACATGGGTCCTCAGCGCAGCCGCCATGGCGTCGACCCGCCCCTGCTTGGGTGCGTCCATGGGCCGACCCGCGAGCTGCTGCGCCACGGCGGCGTCCAGCCCTGGCCCCTGCCAGAGGCCGGCCACCACCGCGACGGTGATCACCGCTGGCGCGACCCGCACGTCGACCGCGAACCACGCGGCGCGGAGCGTGCCGGCGAGCCCTAGCAGACTGCGCCTTTTCTCCGTTTTTGCGGCCACGCCGGTCGGTCTGCTGGGAAGGGGAAGCCACGGCTTGCCGTGGCTGGGGGCGCTCGTAGCCCCCCCAAGAAACAAGAAAGCTAGCTGATTACGGCGACAATCAATTCCGCCGCAGTCTGCTAGAACGGTCGTGTCTCGGGCCGAGCCGGACGTCTCCCTCGCCGGGCGGCGCGACCAGGCGTGCGCTGCGGTGACCGCGAGAAAGAGCGCGAAGGGCGCCCAGTGATAGTCCCAGAACTGCCCCGAGAGCGCCGGATAGACCGCGTACACCAGGGTCAGAAGCCCGAGCGCGCGGACCCGAGGGCCCTGCCCCTGCCAGCCGCGGAGGACGCCGACCGCCGCCAATGGCAACAAGGCCCCGTAGCCGCCGAGCTGCGACCACTGCTCCCACAGGTAGGCGGCGCGCTCGCCGTCGGGCAACACCACGTGGTAGCGCGTCAGCGCGAGGTGCAGCGGCATGTAGTCGCGAAAGAGGCGGAGCGCGTGGGGCCAGGCGCCCGTGCCCAGCAACCATGCGACCGCGGCGCCCGCCACCGCCGCGCCCCCGACGCCCACGCCGAGCGCGCTGCGGCCGAGACGACGGCCCAGGTCGCCCCGGGTCGAGGTCACCCCCTGGGCGCCGAGCGCGCCGGCCAGGGCCAGCCACACCACCGGCAACCCCAACAGCAGGTGGGGCTTGATCGACGCTGCGAGCCCGAACAAGACACCCACGACCAGACCGCTGCGCGCACGCGGGTTCCGCAGCAGGGGCCCCGCCGGGCCCGGCGACGCCGCGCGCTCCGCGCCGCGCCACGCCACCACCAACGCGGCCCAGACCAGCAGCGCGCCAACGCCGTCGCGCTGCAGGCTCAAGGCCGGCCCCTGGGCCAGGTACAGGCAGCCGTGGAGCCCAGCGGCGGCGGCCGCGACGCGTCGACCGCCACCGGGGGTGGGCCGCAGCGCGTAGACGAGGCTGGCCGCGAAGCCCGCCAGCACAGCCAGGTCGAGCCACCGGAACGCCTGCGCGCCGTAGCCCACCAACGAGCCGATGAGCGTGTGCAGCGCAAAGGTGCCGACCATGCTGGTCTCGAAGAGGTCGACGTAGGGCGTCCGCCCACGCTCCGCCACCAGCCACGCGGCGTAGTGCAGCAGGGGCGTGTCGTGCTCCATGCGCCAGCTCAGCGAGAGGCCAGCCAGCAAGAGCGCGAGCAGACAGAGCGCCGCGGCGCTGACGTCGAGCAGGTCGACCTGACCAGGCGCGCTGGCCTTCGGACCGCCCTGGACGGCGCGCTCCGGCGGCGTGTGGTCAGCGCCCTCACGGCCAGCCGGGGGCCCGATGGGGCCGGGATCCTGACCCGTGTGCGCGGGGGCTGGCGGACGCATTCGCATGGCGGGAGTGTACCTGCGGCCTTCAAAAGCGGCACGGCGACGCGCACACTGGTGAACCTACAGGTAGAACGGTCCGCCACCCCATGGGAGCGACATGCGGCGACGCCCCAGCCAGAGCTTCGGTGACCTAGCAGACTGCGGCGAAGTTGATTGTCGCCGCAATCAGCTCGTTTTTTTGTCTTCTGGGGGGGCTACGAGCGCCCCCAGCCGCGGCAAGCCGTGGCTCCCCCTTCCCAGCAGACTGACCGGAGTGGCCGCCAAGACGGAGGAGAGGCGCAGTCTGCCAGGGCGTCCAAGGCGCGCCGCCCCCCACGTGCTGCCCCGAACGCTGCCGGCGCGACGGGCCGTCTGCGCGCTCGCCTGCGTGGGTTGGCTCGTCCTCGCCGGGACCCGGCCGGCCGCTGCCGAGAGCGGCCAACCGCCGCCGGCGCACACCCTCCACAGCGTGGCGACCGGTGCCCGAAACACGCCGCCACCCAAGGCCAGACGCAGCCGGACCGGCCGCTGGCGCTCGCCGTCGGGCACGTACTCGCTGCGCCTGAGGGCCCGCGGCGCGACGCTGCACGCCCGCACCTTGGCGCACGCCACGCCGGAGCAGCTGCGTGAGGTGCTGGAGGTGCGCGCCAAGGGCGACGTGCTCCTCCGCGTCGAGGGGTTCGCCAACCCCAAGCTGCAGGACGCGACGGAGTGGCTGCGGGGGAGCCAGCGTGGCCTGCGGACAGACGACACGGTGGTCTCCAAGGTGCGCGGCCTGCCCCGCGGCGTCACCGGGCTTCAGCTGACCCAGCAGCAGAGCGCCCAGGCCTACGCACACACGGTGGTCCTGCTGGCGGCGCGCGGCGCGCGCGTGCGGGTGCTGTGCCCCAACCTCAAGGACAAGCGGGCCAGCGCGCTGCTGCGTCAAGCGCTGCGCACGTTTCGCGTGCCCGCCAAGCGGGGTCCGCGATGAGCGGGACGACACGGAGCGGCAGGGCGTGGCGCTGCGGCGCACGAGGCGCGCTGCTCCGGTGGGGCGCGGGCTGGGCGCTGAGCGTGCTGACCGTGGCGGTGTTGACGGTGACGGTCTTGACGGTGACGGCGGTCACCCTGACGCCCACGACCGCCAGCGCCGTGAGCACCTGCGGCGGTCAGAAAGACACATGCAAGTGCGGCAAGAACAACCCCTACCCCTGCTGCGCCAACGGCAGCAACTGCACGTGGTGGGCGTGGCACGAGGCCTGCTGCAACTGGAAGGTCGCCCTGCCCGGGTGGGGCAACGCCAACACCTGGCACAGCTACGCCAAGAGCCACCCCGACTTCGTGGTGCAGTCCTCGCCCTCGGTCGGGAGCATCGCCACGTCGACGAAGGGGACCTACGGACACGTGGCGTGGGTCGTGGGGGTCGGCAACGGCACCGTCACCGTGCGCGAGATGAACTGCTGCGGCACGTGCAAGTGGGGCATGGGCACGCGGGTCCACAAGACCAGCTACTTCAACTCCGGGTTCGTGCGTCCCAAGCCCAAGGGGCCCGTGTGTGGCAACGGCAAGTGCGAGGGCGGCGAGAGCTGCGCCAAGTGCGCCAAGGACTGTGGCAGCTGCTGCGGCAACAAGAAGTGCGACCACGGCGAGACCTGCACCAGCTGCGCCAAGGACTGCGTCTGCCTGCCGAAGGGCGCGCTCGACGTGGCGGGGAGCACGACCTTGCGCGGGTGGGCGCAGGATCCCAACAGCCCCAAGTCGGCCGTGACGGTGCGGCTCCGCTCCGACGGCAAGACCATCGGCGAGACCAAGGCCCAGGGCGCCCACGCCAAGGTAAAGGGGCACGGGTTCGCGCTGGGCACGCCGCACAAGCTCTGTGACAACAAGGCGCACACGGTCACGGCGCTGGCGGTCGACACGGCCAAGAAGGGCACGCCAACGGTGGGCAAGCGGCCCCTGCGCTGCCGCTCCGACGCGGTGGCGACCGGCCCCTTCGCCACCGAGCACCACCGCGCGTCGGCGCTGAGCGCCCAGGAGAGCGGCCCCGACGACACGACAGCGCTGGCGACGCTGGTGCACGCGCACCCCGCTGGCTCGCCCTACGCGACCGGCGGCCACATCGACACCTGCGTCACGCCCGGGCTGCAGCCCTTCGAGGCCGTCGAGACGGCCCTGACGCGCGCCATGGGCGCCCTGCCCTTCGCCGCCGAGGTCCGCGTCGGCGAGTCTTCAGTCGCCACGCTGACGAGTGACGGCAGCGCGCTCGTCGAGCGTCACGCGGCGCCCCAGACGCCCACGAGCGCGGCCCCCGACGCGCCGGAGAGCGCCCACGGCGGTGGGGCCATGCAGGTCTGCCTGCGGACCTGGGCCACGGCCGAGGGCGTCCACGGCAAGGGCGGCACGGTGACCCTGTCGGCGCCGCATTTTCGCCGGGGTGGCTGGGTCTACGGGCTCGAGCCAGGGGGCCACGGGCTGCGCGTCGATCTGCGGGCGGAGACCACGCCGGGCGCGGGTGGCGACAGCGGCAGCACGGGCAGCGTGCGCATGTGGCGCGAGCTGGCGCAGTCCTTCGACACGGTCCGCGGTCGCCTCGTGCGGCACGACGAGCGGGTTCGAGCCGAGCTGCTGCACGCCCCGACGAGCGCGAGCGGCGCCGCGCTGGAGGGCACCTTCGCCCACGCGCGGCTACCGAACCTGCGCACGTTGGCCCTGCGCTTCGCGCGTGACGGCAAGGAGGTCGTGCTGGCCGACGGCCCGCCGGGCGCGCTGGCGAGCGTCGCTGACCTGCGGGTCGTGCGGACCCACACGCGACAGCGGGGGCTCGTCGCCGTGCGCCATGCCGACAGCTTCGGCCTGCGCTGCGACCTGCCCGAAGACGCGCCGGCTGTGGTGCAGCCTCGAGACCTGGGGCTGCAGGTGGAGCTGTCGCACGTCGACGCGGGCTGGTGGTCCACGGGCGCCGTCGAGGCGCGGGTCACCCTGCCGGGGCCGGCCTTCGACCGGGTTCGCCTCTCGCTCCAAGGATGGCTGCCCGACCCCGCGCTGGAGGT
Organism: bacterium; assembly: GCA_030425545.1. GTDB lineage: Bacteria > Myxococcota_A > UBA9042 > UBA9042 > UBA9042 > UBA9042. The sequence continues at coordinate 12,750 of JAUIAC010000039.1, forward strand.
GCAGGCTAGCGCAGACGACGGCGCCGTGTCGCTGCCCGTCGCACGCACGACCACCACGTCCGCCGCGCAGCCCGTGGAGCTCGCCCTCTCCGGCCAGACGCTGACGCTGCGCCTTGGGCTCACCACGGACCGATGGCGAGGGCCAGCGGGGAGCGTGGTGCTGCGCCACATCGCGCTGTGTCGCGGCGGCTGGTGGACCGCGCCGAGCCCCGACGCCCGCGGGCTCTTCGACAAGCGCGATGCGGACGGCGACCTGGTCCTGGGCGTGGTCGACCCAGGCGACGGCGCACCCTCTGCGGCGGTGAACCCCGATGTGCGGGGCTCGTGGCTGGTCGAGCGCGCGCTCGCGAGCCCCCACGTGGCCGTGCGCTTCACCCTGGTGCAGACCCTCGCCGGCGCTCGGCTGCGGCTGCTCTTTGACGGCAAGCCCGTGGCCGTGTTGACCAAGCCGGGCGGCGGCGCGTCGACCGTGTCGGTGGCGGGCGGCCCCTTCACCACCGTGGGTCTGCTCTTGCAGCCGGATCCAAGCGCGCCGGGCGCCGCTGGCTCGGCCACGGTGCGCGACGTCGAGCTGCGCGGCGTCGACGGAGTCTGGCGTTCGGTGGCGGCGGTGCCTGTGGCGCTTGGCGACGCGCTCGCGCCAGGAGAGTCGCCAGCGAAGACGCCCGACGAGGTCGGAGCGGCGCGAGAGCGCCCCAGCCCGTCGCCGACGGCGTCCAAGGGCGCCGGGTGCGCCGCGCGGCCGGTGCCGGGCACCCGCTCGGTCGCGCTGCTGGCCCTGGCTGCGACCCTGATCCTGTGGCGGCGGCGCCGCCGTGTCGTCGCCGCAGTCTGCTAGCGCTCGCCCACCTGAGTCAGCGCCGCTGGGAGCTTCAGCGCCGAGACCGGCTGCGACTTGCGAATCGCGCCGGGCAGCGCCCCCTGCAGCGAGAGCGCGACGGTGGCGGCCTCCGGCAGGTCGTCGGTGGCGCCGAACCAGGCCTCCACGTAGGGGATCCACGCGCCCACCTGCCAACGCAGCGACGCGTCGGTGACCAGGAGATGCAGCGCCAGCGCCTGGCTGCCCGCGACCCCAGCAGGCAGCTCCCACCGCAGCGACGCGGGGCCCTGCACGGTGTGCTTCTCGTCGGTGACGACCGCGCTGCCCTCCAGCGCGAGCTCCTGCACCCCCACCACGTCGCCGGCGACGCTCTCGGGGTGCGACGCCCCGGCGATGACGAAGCCCAGCTGGGCGTCCGCGGTCAGCGAGAGCGTGCCGGTGGTCGCGGCGTTCAGGTCGAGCCCCGTGCCGGCCGCCTGGCGCCAGTAGCTGCCCGCCGCCCCGTAGATGCCGGCAGGCAGCGCCCACCGACGGGTCGCAGCGGCGTGGTTGCTTCCCGCGAGCCCCGCCACCGCGTCGGCCAGGCGAGCGAGCCCGTCGTCGAGCCGATGCATCTGACCCAGGCCGTCCAGGGCGCACGACGACACGACCGCCAGCTCGCCGCGCTGCGCCACCACGACCACGTCTCCGCGTTCGTCGCTGGCGGCGACCGCGTCGGCCAGCCCCAGGTCGTCGGTACGCGTGACGCTGACGTACCCCGCGGCGGCCAGGGCCTCGGCGGCGGCCGTGAGGGAGACGCTGCCGGCGGTCGGGCGGAGGGTCTGCACAGCGGACTGAATCCCCAGGCTGCGTGGGCACACCGCCGGGTTGGGCGCGAAGCCCTTGCCCGCAGCGGCACCGTCGCCTGTCCCTGGCGACGCGGGGGCGCTCGCGCAGCCTGCGACGCACGCCACCAGGGCGACGACGAGCGCGAACATGCGGGCGCCAAGCGCCCCGCTGTGGCGCGAGCGGCTCGTCGTCGTGTTGGGGCGGGCGCGCCGAGCGGCGTGGGACTTCAGGTTCACGGCTCCTCACCAGACGGAGACAGCGCTGCGCCACCCGGGGCTCAGCCGCGGCGCCCCTGCGCGGGCCGCCGCGCTGGAGGGTGCCACGAAGCGTGGGTCACGCCGAGTCGGGCATGTGGGCCTCGGGCGTGTCGACCTCACCAGACGCGGGCGCCGGAAGGGCCGCGGTCCCCCGCATCCACCCCAGCGCGTCCCGCAGACGGCGGTGTGTCTCGGCGCCGCTGACGACCTCTCCGTGACAGGGCACCACCCGTCGGCACGGCCAGCGCAGCACGCGGTGCACGCTCTGCGCCGCCGCGGCCCGGTCCGTCGTCGCCAGCCGCCAGAGCCGACTCTGCGCCAACCGCTTGTGCGCGCCGGCCATGCGCAGGACCATCGACATCTGCCAGCCCCGCCACCGATGCAGGTTGAACACCAGATCGCAGACCACCAGAGTCGCGGTGGGGCGATGCCACAGACAGAGCTCGTCCAGCTGGCGACCGATGCCGTGCGCGCCGCGGATCATGGCCACGTCGAGCACGCCGTCCCAGGACGCGGGCCTGGGCCCTTCAGAGGCTGCGTCGTGCGCCGGTGACCGCTCGCCGATGACCCGATGCGGCGGCAGCGCGACCCCCGCCCGCGTCGAGAGCCCGGGCGGAACCCAGACCTCCGCCTGTGGATATCGCGCGTGCGCCGCCGCCACATGCAGGTGGTGGAACGCGTTCGGCGCGACCAGCCAGCGGACCGGTCCCAGCTCAGCCAGAGCCTCCGCCAAGGCGTCGGACACGGGCCCGGGGGAGTAGAGCAGCAGCCCGCCGCCGACCCGGAGCACGGCGGTGTGGGTCGGAAAGTGCACGCCACCCGGCATGAACACGTCGTAGGGCGCCCGCCAGATGTCCGGGCACACGGGCTCGAGCGGCGACGGGGCGTGCGGGCCGGCGCTGGCCACGGCCGCTGGCGCTCCCTCCTCGTGCGGGGGCGGCGGGGCCGGGTGGTGCGTGTGGGGCGTCGTAGACATGGCTCCTCCTTCGTGCGAGAACTAGTCAACTCATCTTGACCATAATAGTCAAGTGGAGTTGACGAATGCGTTGAGCCGGATGAACTGCGACCTGCACCGCGACGGAGTGCCCCATGAGCGACGAGCGCGCCCACGAGACAGACCGCTTCCGGGCGCAGCTGGAGGCGGCGAAGCACGCCAGCACCGCCCAGCTGCTCTTCCGGGCCGCGCGGCGGATGAACGAGGTGGGGCTCGGGCGGCTGCAGGCCATGTCGGGCCAGCCGGTGCGGGCGGCACACACGGCGCTCTTTCCCCACATCACGCTCGAGGGCGTCCGCCAGACCGCCCTGGCCGAGACGCTGGGGGTGAGCAAGCAGGCGGTCGGGCAGCTGGTGGGGGAGCTGGAGGCCATGGGCGTCGTGGAGCGCGTGCGAGACCCCAGCGACGGGCGCGCGCGGCTGGTGCGATTCAGCGCGGCTGGCCGGCAGGGGCTGCTCGCGGGGCTGGGCATGTTGCGGGCGCTGGAGGACGAGGCGCGCGCGGCGGTCGGTGACGACGCGTGGCGGGGGCTGCGCTCAGGGCTGCTGGCGACCCTGGCCTGGTTGGACGGCCCAGGCGGGCCGGAGAGCGTGGAGAGAGCGGGCGGCCCAGGCGGGCCGGAGAGCGCGGGCAGCCCGGGCGGCCCAGACGGACCGGAGAGCGCGGAGCGCGCGGACAGCCCAAAGCGCACCGGCAGCCCAGGTCACTCGGGCGACTCCGTGGGCCCGTCCCAGCCCAGGTAGCCTGAGATCGTCGCTTCCCAGCGGGTCATGAACCTGCGGATGGCGTGACCGATGGCCGGGTCGTCCGGGCTCTCATGGAGGACGTCGTTGAGCAGGCTCAGGCAGTGCGCGGCCTTGAGCTCGTCGATGTGCCACGTGGGCGGGATCGGCCAGGGCCGCAGAGACGTGTAGCCCGCGCGCAGGTCTGCCCAGCGCGCGCCGGCCAGCTTGTCCAGGTAGTAGGCGCAGATGCCCAGGTCGCGGGCCGGGTGCCCCAGCCGCAGGTCGTCGAAATCCACCACGGTCAGCCCCGACCGGGCGTGGTGGACGTTGCCTGCGTGGACGTCGGCATGCACGAGGTGCACGGGGCCTTGGTCGTAGAGCCGCTGGAGACGTGGCTCCAGCGCCCGCTGCGCCCGCTCGGCCAGCGCGCGCAGCGAGGGCGTCGCCAGCGAGAGGCTGTCGGCGCGCGGCGAGGACGCAGCCGAAACGCCAGCCCGGCCGGTGAGCAGGAGCGGCTCGAGCGGTCCGTGAAAGGCGTCGCGCATCGTCGACACGCCGGCGACGTCCCCGGCGTAGGACGCCGCGTGGGCATGGAGCTGCGCCAGCAGCGCGCCAAGCCCGTGAACTTGAGCCCGCGTCGGCGCGCGCGGCAGCTGCCGACCCGGCGCCCAGGTGAGCAGCGCCACCTTGCGCCGCTCGGGCACGCCGGGCGCGCCCGCCAGGGTCCACAGCGCGCCGTCGCGCGTCGGCATCGGGGCCATGGCGCGCACGCCGCTGTCTGCGAGCGCTCGCATCCAGCCATAGGCGGCCGGCAGCTGCGCGTCCGGTCCCGGGCGCATGACACGCGCGGCGAGCGGCCCGTCCGGGGTGTCGACCCGAAACACGGTGTTGATGCCGTGCTTGACCAGGCGCACCCGACGCACCTTCACCGCCCAGGCGGGCAAGGCCGCGCGCACCAGCCGGGAGAGACGACGCGCTTGTCCGCGAGCGGTCAGCGCCAGGTAGGGCTTGGGCATGGGACGCTCCTCTGTAGCCGCGGTGTCGGCGGTGACGACGGTGACATCGACGTCAGCGCCGAACCGCGCCGCCGTGACAGCAGCCCGACCCTATGCCAGCCTGCCCTCATCACAACCCCGGAGTCTCCGATGAACCGTCCCCTCCTTCGAGTGGCCGCGCTCTTGTGCGCGCTCACCCTGCTCGCCGGCTGCGGCGCCCTGCTGAACATGGCCAAGCGGGAGCACTACCGCGTGACCAAGGCGCAAGACCACGTGTACGAGCGCTCGTGCCAGTCGCTGTGGACCAAGGGGCGCGAGGTCTTTGATCTGCACGACTACCGGGTCGCCGACGTCGGCGTCCCTGGCCTGCGGCCGATGATGAGCTACTGGACCCGCAAGAAGATCGGAGACCGGGGCTACGAGACCAAGCGCGTGACCATGACCGCGGTGGTGCTCGGCGAGACCCGGTGCAAGTTCCGCTTCGAGGAGACGACCAAGGAGAACGGCAACACCCGTAGCAACGCGCAGATGAGCCACAACCTGCTCAAGGAGATCGACCCGGCCGCGGCACAGCGCTACGACGACGAGGCGCAGAAGAAGTTTCCGTGAGCCGGAGCGACGACGTGGTGTAACACTCGCGCCGCCGACCGCATCCATGGGTGGCACCTACCTCTCGGAGCCGCACCATGAGCAACTCGACCCTCCTCTTCCTCGCGCTGACCGCCGCGTTTCTGCTCTTTCGATTCATGCAGTCACGCGCGGACCCGGCGCTGCTCGCCGCGCTCCAGGGCGCGCTGAGCCGCGGCGCTGTGGTGGTCGACGTGCGCTCGCCCGCGGAGTTCAGCGGGGGGCATGTGGCTGGCGCTCGCAACATCCCGCTGCACGCGCTGCAGGGGCGGCTGGGCGAGCTGGGCGCGAAGGACCGCGAGGTGGTCGTGTACTGCCGCTCCGGGGCGCGCAGCAGCCAGGCGGCGAGCCTGCTCCAGCGCGCGGGGTTCACCCGCGTGGTCAACGGCAAGACCCGTGGCAACGTGGAGTCGGCGGCGGCGAGCGCACCGGCGAGCGACGCGGGTGACGCGCCGAATAGGGCGGAGCGCCGACGCCAGCAGCGCGAGGCGCGACGTGGCGCGGCTCGGTGACGGGTCCCAGGACGCACAGCTGCGACCGCTTCAGCGCGACACGGCTCGCTCCGCTCAGTCCGCCACCAGCCCACCGGCGAGCTGAGCCACCACCGGCCGCAGCCCCTCGACCGCGTGGGTGAAGCGGAGCCAGTCGAGGGTCTCGGGCAGGTCGGTGGGCTTGTGGTAGTGCGGGTTCCGCATGACGGCGGTGTCGCTGACCATGATGGCCGGATACCCCGCCTGCCAGAACGACCAGTGGTCGGACCAGTCGACGCCCTGTAGGCGCGTGGGCGCCGCGAGCCCCTCCGAGGGCAACGCCGCGTGGGCCCGAAAGACACCGATGGCCTCGCGCACCAGGCCGCGCCCCTGGACCCGGCCGACAAAGGCCAGGAAGTCGCCCCGGTCGGGGAAGAGCCAGCGCACAAAGGGCGGGTAGGTCTGGCTACCCGGCGTCGCGTCATAGTAGCCGAGGCTCTCGAGCGAGATCATGGCGACGATGTTGTCGCCCTGCTGCTTGCAGCTCTTGGCGTACACCAGGCTGCCCATGCTCTCGGTCTGAAAGTAGGGCGGCTCTTCGTTGACGAAGGCGACAAAGCGCACCGTGCGCGCCAGCCGCTGACCACGCAGCCCGCGGGCGAGCTCCAGCAGCGCGGCGACGCCCGAGGCGTTGTCGTCCGCGCCGGGTGTCGGCGGTGCGGTGTCGTAGTGCGCGCCGATGACGACCACCTCGGACGGCCGCGTGACCCCGCGCTGCTCCGACTCCACGTTGGCCACCGTGCGCCGGCCGAGCTGGAAGGGCAGCTGACGTACGCGGCGCCCCGGACCCCGCAGGCCCTTCTCGAGCCGGTTCGCCGCGGCGCGGAGGCGGTCCGGGTAGCCGGAGTGGCGAACCCCGAGGTCCACAGCGAGAAAGCGCACGTCGGCGCGCAGCCGCTCGCGCACGGCGCGTCCCTCGGGTCCCAGGGCCGGCGGTGGCCCCAACGCGCTGGACCCCGGCATGGCCTGGCCCCACGCCAGCACGCCGCCGGCCACCAGCGCGAAGGCCGAGAGCGCGACGCCGACGCGCACCAGCGCAGCGATCCATTGCTGCCACGACCGAGGAAACAGCTGCATCTCGGGCTCTCCACGCTGGCCACCCCACGCCTCACTGCACGGGGGGCGTCGACTCTGTGAAGACGCGTGAAGGCCGTGACTCTGACACGGGGGGGGGCAAGGCCCCCGCGGCGAAGCCGATGAGAGGGGGCCGCGGCAGAATCACGCGCGCGAAGCGCTCCGCCTTTCAAGTCCTGTCCTCGGACACGACAACACGCTGCAAAAATAGAAAGACCCCGGTCAACGCCGGGGCCTCTCTGGTGCGCGCAACAGGACTTGAACCTGTGACTTCCACCGTGTGAAGGTGGCACTCTACCAGCTGAGTTATGCGCGCTTGGATGGTCTCCGCCCCGCGCGAAGCGGTTTGGCCCCTGGTTCGCCAGCTGCACCCCTCGGGCCTCACAGCTGCATCCCCAGCGGGCGCGCATCCTCACCAAGGCCCCTGTGCTTGTCAACCACCTCCCGACCACTTTTTTGCCACTCCGGCGCGCCTGATTCCGGCGACCTGGGGCCGGCCCCTTCAATCGCGGGCGTCACGGCCAGCCACGGCTCCGATTGACGCGCCCGTTGACACGGGCTGGTCGGGGCTTTGTCTGATCGCACAGCGCGCCGCCTGCGCTGGCGCGAGCCTGTCCGTGTCGTCTCCCCCGCCTTCACCCCCTGCTCCCACCGTCCCGGGCGACGCGCTCATGCGGCGCGCGAGCCGGGCGGCCATCGCCGTGGCCCTCGGGCTCGTGGTCCTCAAGGGCTGGGCCTGGCACGTCACCGGCGCGGCCGCGATGTTGGCCACCCTCACGGACTCGGCCCTCGACCTGCTGGCCTCGTCGGTCAACGCCTGGGCGATTCACCACGCCCTGACCCCGCCCGACCGTGAGCACCGCTACGGCCACGGCAAGCTGGAGTGCCTCGCTGGCTTGGGGCAGTCGCTGCTGGTGGGCTCGTCTGCCGCGGTGCTGCTGTGGCACGCCGCCGAGCAGCTGGGCGCGCCGGCGCAGGTCAACCATGGCGCCTTGGGCGTGGCGGTGAGCGCCACCGCCATCGTGGCGACGTTGGCGTTGGTGCGCCTGCAGCGCCGGGCCATCGCCGCGTCGCGGTCCGTCGCCATCGCCGCTGACTCGCTCCACTACCAGGGCGACATCGCGCTCAACCTTGGGGTCATGGTCGGCATCGCCGGGGCGAGCTGGGGCGGGCTCGGCTGGCTCGACGGCGGCGTCACCGCCCTGGTCGCGGTGTGGATCGGCAAGGGCGCGCTCGACATCGGCCGCGCGTCGCTGGCCGGGCTGCTCGACGCCGAGGTGGACGACGCCACTCGGGCCGAGCTCCTGGCGACGGCGGCGGCCCACCCGAGAGTGACCGGGGTCCACGACCTCCGTACGCGACGGAGCGGCCCTTTTCTCTTCGCGACGCTGCACCTCGAGCTGGACGGCAACCTCAGCCTGCGGAAGGCCCACGACATCGGCCAGGAGGTCGACCAGGCCTTGCGCGCGGCCTTCCCAGCCGGGCGCTTCATGCTGCACGTGGATCCCGACGACCAGCCGCCGGAAGACCCCTTCGGAGACCTGCTGAGCGCGCCGTAGGCTACTCGGACGCGTCGCGGGCCTGGTTGGCCAAGACCGCGGTCACGTTGCGCCGCAGCCCGGCCAGCTTGGTCCGCTTCACCGGGCTCTGCCGAAAGCGCGCCCGGAAGGCCTCGTCGTCCAAGCCGAGCAGGTCGGCCAGCCGCGGCGCCACGGCCCCCGACCTCGGCTCGAGCGCCGGCTCGCCCGCAGGCTCGCTGAAGCGGTTGAAGGGGCAGACGTCCTGACACAGGTCGCAGCCGAAGACGTGGTCGCCGAGGAGGCTGGCCTCGGTCGGCGTCAGAGGCCCGCGCTTCTCGATGCTCAGGTAGCTGATGCAGCGACGCGCGTCGACCACGCGCTCCGCGACGATGGCGTCGGTCGGGCACGCGTCCATGCACGCCGTACACGAGCCGCAGTGGTCGGTCTGCGGCGCGTCCGGCGTCAGCGCCAGCGGCGTGATGACGGTCGCGAGGAAGAAGAAGCTGCCGCGCTGCGGGTCCACGAGCAGGCTGTGCTTGCCCTGCCACCCCAGCCCGGCCTCTTCGGCCCAGCGGCGCTCCAACACGGGCCCGTAGTCCACGCTCCAGCGAAAGTCGGTGCGGGGGTCGAAGGGGGCCTCGCCCTGCCCTGGGCCACGCCAGTCCGTCGGCAGGCCGGGGGCGACCTCAGCCGCCACCGCGCGCGTCAGCGCCTTGAGCCTCCGCTCCATGAGCAGGTGATAGTCGGTGCCCCAGGCGTAGCGGGAGATCCAGCCGTGCCCGGGCTGCGTCTCGGTCCGCGGGGCGTCGCTGTCGTAGTCCAGCGCCACCACCAGCACGCTCCGCGCCCCTGCGACCACCCGACCCGGGTCGGCGCGCCGGGCCGGGTCCTTCGCGAGCCACGCCATGTCGCCGTGCCGCCCCGCGTCCAGCCAGTCCTGCAGCCGGCGTTGGTCTTCAGGCCGCGGGTGCGCGCGGGCGACGCCGACGCGGCTGAAGCCGGCCGCCAGCGCCAGGGCCTTGATCCTGTGGGTGAGGTCCGCGGCGGTCACCGTGTGCCCCCTCTCGGTGCTCTGCGCTCAGAAGCGAACATCGGCGCCCTGCGCCGCCAGCGCGTCGGCCACCTCAGGGGCCATGTGGGTCTGCGCCGTCTCCAGCACGCCCCGCAGCACCTCGCGGAAGTTGCCCGCGGCCTTGAGCATGCGGAAGTCTCCCGCCGCCCCCACCGCGGCGCGATAGAACATCAAGCTCTCCACCGGGCCGCGCACCTGCAGCGCCAGCACGGGCGCCGTGGACACCTGCTTGCGGCAGTCGGGCGTGATCTGACACGTCGCCCAGTCGTAGAAGTCCTGCCGAAGCGGTCGTTCGACGATGGTCACCAGCTCGTCGAGCCAGACCCGAGTCGCGGCGCGATCGTCGGGGAAGCTGAAGTCGATGCGGTCGAAGATGCCGAGATAGTCGGCGCGCTCCCCGCGGACCGAGGCGGTGACGATCTCCCAGTAGGCGACCGCGAAGTCCGGGGTCAGCTGCTTGGTGGCGCCAAAGTCGAGCACCCCGAGGCGACCGTCGGGCAGCACGATGTAATTGCCCGGGTGCGGGTCGGCGTGGATCAGCCCCTGCCGAAGAAAGGGCCCCCAGATGGCCGCCACCAGCTGCGCCGCGACCCTAAAACGCGCCTCGGGCGGGGTCTCGGGGTCCTCTGCGAACTCCAGCATCGTGGGCCCGTCGAGGCGGTCGAGCACCAGGAGCCGGGACGTGCAGAGCGCCTCCACCACGCCGGGCACCACCAGGTCGGGCCAGGGCGCGAGCGCGTCGCGATAGGCCTTCAGCTGCGCGATCTCCTCGGTGTAGTCGAGCTCGCGCCGCAGCGTCGCCGCCACCTCGTCGAAGTACTCGCGCGTGTCGAGGATGCCGCCCGCGAGGCTCATGCCCTTGAACATGATCCCAGCGTTGCGGATGTCGTGCTCGATGGCCGCGTCGACCCCCGGAAACTGGAGCTTGACCACCACCTCGCGCCCGTCCGGCAGCGTCGCACGGTGCACCTGGCCCATGCTCGCGGAGGCGAAGGGCTCGTCTTCCCAGGCGCTGAAGAGAGCCTCGGGCTCTTGCCCCAGCTCACGCACCACCACGGCGCGCGCGTCCTCGGGCGACATCCGCTGCGGCGTCTGGTGCAAGAGGCGGTTGAGCACCTTCTTGGCTTCGTCCGGAAAGGTGTCCTGGTCCGCGAGGGCGATGAACTGTCCCAGCTTGGTGGCCGCCCCCTTCATCTCTCCCAGGACCTCGACCATGCGTGACGCGGTGGGCTTCAGCGCCGAGGCGACCTGCCCCTCGTCGTGGCCGGCGAGCTTCTGCATGGCCTTGGCCTGCACCACGTCCTTCGTGGTCCGCGCCGCGATGGTGGCGAAGCGGGCCATGCGCTTGAGTCGGCTACCTTTGACGTGCTCGACCATGGGACTCCCGGTGGCGGTGCGACTCGTGTGGAGGACGTGGCGGTCGCGACAGAGCCGCTAGTGACCGGGGATCGGCGCGTGGCGGCGTGGGTCGAAACCCCTGGCAAGCAAGGGCGCCAGCACGGCGTCGTCCAACGCTTTGTGGGCCGTGGGCAGATAGATGTCGACGGGCATCCACCCCAGCGTGCCCGCGTCGTCGCTTGCGTCGCTCAAGCCGAAGGCGCCGGGGACGTCGTCTGGGTCCGGAGCGCCCCCTGCCGACGTGTCGTCGCCCTGCCCCGCGGGCCGCTCGAAGCGGGACCACGACTGCAGCAGCTTGCTGATCTCACGGTGTGCGGCGCCCTCGAGGTAGGCGCGCTCGTCGGCGTCGAAGGCGTCGCCGCACCAGTCGAGGAACCAGAAGCCGAGCTGCCCGTGGACCGCCTCGTCCTTGACGATGCGCCCGAGGATCGCGCGGATCAGCGGGATCTGCGCGTGCTGCCACGAGGCCCGCAGGATGGGGATGGACACCGCCTCACCGACGCAGAACACCCGCATGATGATCTCGGCGCACTGCAGCAGCGGGTCCATGTCGGGCTGCAGGCGGGGCACCAACGACGCTGGGTCGTGCCGCAGCTCCATCGCCCCGCCGAGCTCGGCCACCAGACGACCGCAGAGCTCCACATGCACGATCTCGTCGAGGGGAAAGCGGGTGGCGACGCCGATGAGGTCCACAGGCGCCTGCACACGAAAGAGGTGCTGCAGCGCGAGGGAGCAGGCAGCGCCGGTGCGGTACTCCTGGAACGCGGCCATGGTCCACACACGGCGCGCCCGCGCGATGGTGGCCTCGGGGAACCCGCTCAGGTCGAGCGTGCCCCAAGGCATGGCGTCCACCTCCGGCCGCGCCTTGCGATAGACCTGCTCTCCTGGCCCGCCGAGCAGGCCGATGTCGAAGGGCTCGAAGTGATCTGGCACGCGCAAGGTCGACGTCGCCATGGGGACTCCCTACTGGTCCTGGCCGGCGTCGGCCGCTGCCGCGTCGAGCACGTCTGGCTCGGGCGGGAGCAGGTTGCCGACCACGAAGCCGTCGCCGGTGTCGGTGGTCGCGTCGCCCGAGGTGTCGGAGGCGCCCGACGTGTCCGGCTCGGTCGTCACGGTGTCCAGGTCAGGCGGGAGCAGGTTGCCGCTGGAGAAGGTGTCGGGGTCCGGGGTCCCGCTGTCCTTGGTGCCGGCGTCCTTGGCGTCGGGGTCCTTTGCGTCGGGGCCCGTCGCACCCGTGTCGGTGCTGCCCGCGTCCCCAGCGTCCACGGTCGAGATGTCCGGCGCGAGCAGGTTGCCGCTGGTCGCGTCGTCGTCGGCGGCGGAGTCGACCTGCTGCACATCCGGCGCGACGAGGTTGCCCGACACCGTGCCTTCGGTGCACGACGCGGCCAGGCCGGCGACCAACACGGTGGCCCCGCCCGCGCCGCGAATGAGCGGTCGGAGCTTGGCCCGGAGCTTGCGGATGTCTGCCATGGAGTCCTCCGAGAGAAGGCTGTGCGCCCCTGTCGCGGCGGATGCTACCCGTGCCCCGGCTGCGGGGCCACCGACTTCGGCGGCGGCAGGGTCAACAAGAGGGTCGCGCGCCGCTCGCGGCCGCGGTCTTCGGGCACCGTCGACAGCCAGACGCGATAGAAGCGGACGCGGACCGCGTCGGTCGCCACCGGGGGGGTGATACGGGGTCGCATGCGGACCCACCAGGCCTGCAGCTGGCGCGCGCGACGGCCCGGGTCGCGCTCCAGCACCAGCCGCCACTGCTGGCCCCACCGTCGCTGGCGGTCGCCCCGGCGCCAGCGCCACGGGCGAATGTGGCGCTCGCGGCCGCTGCGGTCGCGCACGGTCACACGGAGCGCGGGCATGTCGGGGCCAACCCGCGTGGCGAAAGGGGGAAAACACGCGAAGGGCCAGCCGGCGGTGGTCCGCGTGACGCCCGTGATCCCGGCACCGCCCAGGAGGAGCGCCGCGACAAGCGCCAGGGTCACCGACCCGCCGCGGGCGCCAGCGAGCGGGCGCTGGGCCAAAGACCCTGGTGCTGGCGACGGGGGCTGCGGCGCCGGTCCACGCCAGGCGTGCGGGAGCAGGCCCAACCACAGGACCCACAGGGACGGGAAGCGGATGAAGAGCACCTGCGCGGTCACCTGGTGGAAGACCAGCGTGGCCCCCAGCAGCGGCATGCGCGCGCCGGGCACGAGGGCCAGGACGATCCAGCTCAGCTCGAAGAGGACCACCGCGACGCCCCCCAGCCGCACCAGGAGCGGCCAGTGGTCGACACGCCAGCGCGGCAGCGTGCCCACCTGCAGCCACTTCCAGCGCATGTGGTGCAGCAGGTTGTCCGACCACGCCCACCCCACCCCGGCGAGCAGCTTGTGCAGCCCTGGAAAGGCGTAGATGCAGCCCGCCAGCAGCCACGCGACCTGCAGCGGCGCGCCGTAGGCCGGCCCCGGAGGCGGCGGCGGCTGGCCCCGGCGCTGGCGCAGCCACGCGTCCACAGACCACGCGTCGCCGCAGGGGCTCGCCGCCAAGAGCGCCGGGAACCACACGAGGTGGTGGACATGCCGCACGGTCCCGAAGAGGTTGGGCAGGCCAAAGACCGCGACGCCCAGCAGGGCGACAAGCGCCGCGCTCCACCGCGACCAGAGGCCGACGAGCGCGCAGGCCGCCGCGACCAGAAGCCCGACCTGCAGCGTGGCGAAGAGGTCAGGGCCCAGGCCGTGCAAGGGCACGAGAAAGCCGCCGCCAGCGGGGATCTGCGACAGCGACAGCGGCTGCCCTGCGGCCCACACCGCCCTGCGCGCGTCCGGCGAGCCGAGCACCACCACGAAGGTGGCGATGCGCAGCGCCGCGAGGTCGCTCGGGCGCGCGGCCGGCGCGGCGAGTCGCCGCCACGCCCGCGAGACCAGGCCGTCGCTCACGGGGTGACGAGGGTGTGGGGACCGGCCGAGAGCGCCAGCAAGAGCTGCGCCACGTAGTAGAAGCTCAGCCCCCACACCCGGTTGCCAAAGCCGCCGCCGGCGAAGCGGTCGGTGGCCACCGAGATGTCGCTGAACCAGAAGAGCACCGCGCCGACCAGGAGCAGCGGCCGACCCGCGAACGCCACGGTGCCCCCGGCCAACGCGACCATGAGGGTGATGACCACGATGTAGGCCAACACGGGCCGACGCATGTCGAGCCCGCCGGGCGTGGCCGCCGCAGCGACCTTGGGCAGCAGCCAGCGCGTCACCAGCGCCGCGCCCACGAGCCCTACGACGAGCGCTGGCGCGACACCGCCGAGCCAGTCGACGCCGCGCACGACAAAGGCCACCGCGTAGGCCACGTGCCCCGCCAAGAAGGCCACCAGCCCCGCGAGGAAGGCGCGCCGCTCCTGCGAGAGCAGCAGCACGTCGCCCCACCACGAGCACACCAGCCCGGCGAAGATCCACCGGCCCCAGCTCGTGTCGAGCACGCCGCTGAGCAGCGCGGTGGCCAGGAAGCCGACCGAGGTCGTGGCCTTGAGCGCGAAGCGCAGCGCCATGGGCGCGTCTTTGCGGCGCTCGGCGAACGCGAGCACGAGCACAAGCCCCGCCAGGGTGGCGCCGGCGGTGGCGAGCGCCGCGGCGTCAGGCAGCACGTCGGTCGGCGCGCCGCTCAGGGCTGCCCCTTGGCGTAGACGCACGCGCCAGCCTCGCAGCCCGGGTTGGGCGCCATGCACTTGGGCGTGGCGTAGCCGCACTTCTTGGCGTAGCCGAAGGCCTGGCAGATGTCCGTGTCGACCCACTTGACCCGGTCTTCGAGCAGCTTGGCCTCGGCCTTGTTGGCCGGCAGACCACAGGCGCCCTGGCACGCGGTGCTGGTGGCGACCACGACGCAGTCGCTGTCGACCTTGCAGGCCTTCACCGTCGCGGCTGTGCCAGCGATGGCCTCACCGAAGGCGGCGGACATGTTGGCGCACGTCGCCTCCAGGCAGCTCTTGGCCCCTGGCGTGGGGTGGAACCAGCCAGACTTGCAGACCCACTTGCCCCCCACACACTCCGTGCCGCCGGGCTGCGCGCCCGGGCAGGCGCCGGGCTTGACCGTGGGCATGTAGACGCACTTGCCCTGCTCGCAGCTGGGGTCCGGCGCGGCGCAGGAGGGGGTCGAGTAGCCGCACTTGCCGGCGTAGTCGTTTGGCTTGCACACGGTGCTGTCAGCGTTGGCGACGGCCTTCTTGACGTCCGCCTCGCCCGCCTTGTTGACCGCCTGCCCACAGGTGCCGCTGCAGGCCGTGGAGGTCTGGACGACGACGCAGTCGCTCTTGGCGGAGCAGGCCTGATGCTTGGACACCGCGTCCATGATCATGCCCTGGTACTGCTGCTTGAGCACGGCGCAGCTCGGCGCGCCGATGCTGTCGACGATCGCGACGTCGCCGCTGGTGGTGTCCGCTGCCGTGGAGTCGGCGCTCGACGTGTCGGCGCTCGACGTGTCGGCGGTCGATGTGTCTGCCGCTGATCCGTCAGTGGACGCCGCGCCGTCCGAACTCGCGTCCGCGCCGCCGAGGGTGTCGGAGACGCTGCCCGTGGTGTCATTGCCCGAGCCTGCGCCGGCGTCGCCGCCGCCCTCGCTGCCGCATCCGAGCACCATGAGCGTGCACAAGCACGCTGCCATGGCGTGCGGGAGTCGCGTCCTGTCCATGTCAAACCTCCGAGCTGCTGCCGCTCTCCACGGTGCATCTGCGTCGCCAGGGTAGCCGCCCCGCGCCAACTTGCCACGTCAGGTCGCGGCGCGGCTCCGATCTGCCCGGGGGGGGCCCGCCGGCCTCCGGGACTGGCCCGGCGCGAACCCCCAGGAGCCGCGGCGCATCGCACAGCGGGCGTGCACGTGACCTCCCCGCGTCACGCCACGCGTCAGCCCGACCGGTTGCCAGATCCCGCGACCGAGCCCCACACTCTCGGCCGCATCGGCACCGCGCCCCGCGCCGCCCCGATCCCTCGCCTGGAGCCCACCATGACGACCGAGCCCCGCGCGCCCGCCTCTCCGCCCGCTGACGAGGCCCCCACCTCGCGCCTCCGCGGCTTCTACAAGCGGTCCATCGACGACCGTCTGGCCATCGTCCAGCGCTTCTCCGGGCTGACCGACGCCGAGGTCGCCACGCTGCGCGGCGTCGACCCCGAGGCCTTGGGCCAGGCCGACCGCATGATCGAGAACGTGGCCGGCCTCTTTCACTTCCCCGTGGGCTTCGGCGCCAACTTCCGGGTCGACGGCCGCGACGTCCTGGTCCCCATGGTCATCGAGGAGCCCTCGGTGGTGGCGGCCAGCTCCAACGCCGCCCGCCTGCTGCGCGGGGGTGCGGGCATCGTCACCGACGCCACCGCCCCGGAGATGATCGGCCAGATCCAGCTCTGCGACGTGCCCGATCTCGACGCCGGCAAGCGCGCCATCGAGGCGGAGGCCGAGCAGCTGGTCGCCCTGGCCAACGAAGGCCATCCGCGCCTCATCGCGCGGGGCGGTGGGGCGCGTTCGCTCTACGTGCGGGCGATCCCCGAGAGCGAC
>JAUIAC010000505.1 GCA_030425545.1 bacterium
GCCCTGGCCTGCGGCCGCTGCCATCAGAACCCCCACACCGGCCGGCGCGGCGCCCAGGCCAGCTGGCTGCCCGGGGCGCTGGGGGTCTTCGACGGCGGCCCGCGCGGCGACGCGAGCGACGACACGGCAGGTGCGCCATGACCGGTGTGCGGACCATGGTGGCGCGGGGAGCGCTGGGCCTGGCGGTGGCGACGCTGGTCTTCGGCGCGCTGAGCTCCCTGGCGACGCCCAAGGGCCAGGGGCCGGCGACGCCCAAGGGCAAAGGGGCGGCGACGCCCACGGCCCGCTCGCCGGTGGTGCGCAGCGCGCCCGCCCGCGCCCGCGTGCCCACGCCGCTGCCGACCAAGAAGGCGCGGCGCAGCAGCACCTGGACCTGCGGCCACTGCCACGTGCCGGCGGGGTGGCAGGTGATCCCGGAGAAGGTCGACTTCGACCACGACAAGACCGGCGTGCCGCTCACCGGCGCCCACGCCCGCGCCCGCTGCGTCGGCTGCCACAAGCCGCAGAAGGACCACGGCAAGGGCGCCGCCATGCAGCGCGTGCCGCGCGCCTGCGCCAGCTGCCACAGCGACGTGCACCGCGGCGAGCAGGGCAGCCAGTGCCAGAGCTGCCACACCAGCCGCAGCTGGAAGACCCCGCGCCGCTCGGCCACCCACGCGGCCGGTCGCTTCCCCCTCTCCGGGGTGCACGCCGTGGTCGCCTGCAGCAGCTGCCACCGCCAGCAGGCCCGCGACCAGTACCGCGGCACGCCCACGACCTGCGACGCCTGCCACCGCAAGACCGCGCTGCAGGTGGTGTCCTTCGACCACAAGCCGCTGCGGCTGGGCTGCAACCAGTGCCACAGCACCTTCGCCTGGGCGCCGGCGCGCTTCGACCACGCCGTGTTCTGGCCCCTGCAGGGCGCCCACGCGGCGGTGAAGACCCAGTGCAGCAAGTGCCACACGCCGGGCAACTACGCCGCCGCCAGCCGCGCCTGCGTCACCTGCCACGGCAGCCTGGTGACCAGCGGCAAGACCCACCCGGACCACCGCCCCATCGGCCTGACCCAGACCTGCGAGCGCTGCCACACGCCGACGGCCTGGACCGCGCTGAAGCCGGCCTGGCACGAGCCGGCCTTCCCCATCAACGGCGGCGAGCACCGGCGCTACCGCAACAGCTGCAACAGCTGCCACCCGGCGGGCGTCGGCAAGGGGCGCTTCGACTGCGTCAACTGCCACGACGGGGAGCACGCCAAGGCGAAGATGGACGCCGAGCACCAGGGCGAGGTCGCCGGCTATGTGTGGGACAACGCCGCCTGCCTGGGCTGCCACCCCAAGGGACAGGAGTAGGGCATGCCGCGCTACGCCCAGACCGCTCGCTGGCTCGCGCTGGCCGCCCTGACCGGCTGCCAGGCGATGATGGCGGTCGACGATCCGACCGTACACACCGGCCCGACGGTGACGCTGGAGTGCGCCAGCTGCCACCTGCCCGACTACGACCAGACGAGCATGCCGGCGCACAAGGCGGCCGGATATCCCACCACCTGCGCCAGCTGCCACGAGAAGGCGGCGTGGATCCCGGCGAAGGGCGGCGGGCCGCACACCTTCCCCATCGACTCCGGCAAGCACCAGGGTGTGCCCTGCGCCAGCTGCCACACCGACCCCAAGACCAACAGCACCTTCAGCTGCATCAGCGGGGGCTGCCACCCGCTGGGCGACGTGGGCGGCGACCACGACGAGGTCGGCGGCTTCAAGTACGAGTCGAGCGCCTGCTACAGCTGCCATCCGGACGGCAAGGAGTGACCGTGCACCGCGCCCCCTTCAGCCCGCTGCGGCCCCGGATCGTCGGGCTCCTCGCGGCCCTGTGTTGCCTCGGGCTCGCCGGCGCGGCGACGGCCGCGAGCGTGAGCGGGCTGGCGGCGGCGCGTGGCCGGGCGAGCGAGGTCTACCTGAAGCTCGGGCGGAGCGAGAAGGTGGCGGTGGGCGCGGAGGTGAGCGGCGGCACGGGCCGGCGGACCTGGCGGCTGAAGGTCGTGGAGGTGGTCGGTCGCCGCGCGCGGGCGACGCTGGTGACCGGGCGCGCGCCGCGGGTGGGCGAGGTCGCCGGGCTCCCTGGCGGCGGTACGCCACGGGCGAGCGCGGAGGCGCCGGCGGACGACCCTTGGGCGACGGGCGCTCCCCAGGTCGGGCGGGCTGTGGCGCCCGCCGAGGCGGCCGCGTGGGACCGGCTGCGGCAGGGCGAGCGGCGGTTGATCCCGTCGAAGCGGGGGCGGCGGCTTCAGTCGCAGGACACGGGCGTGAAGGGCGACCTGACCCTGGTGGGCGTGGCGCTGCGCGACCTGCGCGGGCTGAAGAGCTGGACCTTCGCGTCGCTGCGCTCGCGGCTCGACGTGGCCAGCGTGGCGGGCACGCCGCTGAGCTGGAGCCATGACCTCCGCCTGCGGGCCGACGGCATCGGCACGCGCGAGGGCAACGGCCAGGGCGGCGCGCGGGCGCGGCGGCTGCTGGCGGTGCGGCGCGCGCGGCTGGGCTGGCGCGCCGGCTGGGGCGAGCTGGGGCTGGGCCGACTGGTGATGGCGACCGGCGCCAGCGGCAGGCTGGTCGACGGCGCCAGCGCGACGGTGAACCTGGGCGAGCGCGGCACCGTGAGCGTGTGGGCCGGGGCCGCGCCAGACCCGGTGAGCCTGGCGCTGACCTTGGACGCGGCCCGCTTTGGGATCGGCTGGCGGGGCCTGCGGCGCCGCGGCGCGCGGGCGCTCGGCTGGTCGCTGGGCTGGGCGGGCCAGCTGGTAGAGGGGGCGCTGGACCCGCACCGCGTGGACGCGTCGCTGCACCTGGGCGACGACGCGGTCGGTGAGATCGACGTCGCCGCGACCCTGGCCGTGGGCGCGGCCGACCTCTCGGGGACGGCGCTGGCTGGGACCCAGACGCCGGCGGTGGCCGTGTCGCGGCTCTGGATCATGGCGGCGACGCACCGCGGGCGTGGCCGCAAGGGCACGCAGGCCGGCAGCCCCTGGCAGGCGCGGGTGCGCTACAGCTACCACCGGCCCGTGGCCGACCGGCTGATGGCGCGCACCCTGCCCTGGGATGTGTGGGTCGACGGCCAGAGCCACATGCTGGCCCTGGAGCTCGACCGCGACACCTCGCAGGGCTGGTGGCTGCGGCCGACGCTGACGGCGGCCTGGCTCGACAGCCCGGAGGCCTACGACGGCCTGCGCGTGAGCGCAGCGGTGCGCGGCGGGGTGCGGGGCGCGACCTGGTCGCCCCACGGCGCGCTGCACGTGGAGAGCGGGCTGGCCTTCACCGCCGACGGCCGGCCGGCGGGCCCGACCCGGGGGCTGGGCGGCTGGGCGGGCACCGGCTATCGCCTGAGCCGCGACTGGCGGCTCGACGGCCGCGTGGGCGTGCGCTGGGACCAGTCGCTGCCCGTCGCCAACGGCGGCCTGCGGCTGCGCGAGCGGCTGGGCGTCGACTGGCTCTCCGGACCTTGGATGGTGGGGCTGCAGGTGGGGCACGAGACCCTGCTGGACGCCGACCCGACGCCGGGCAGCTACAAGGTGGACTGGCTGGACGTGACCCTGCTGGTGCGCCGCAGGATCTAGACAGCGCCACACGCGGGCCGCTCCTGGCGCGCGACTCAACCTCGGAGACCCCGCCCATGCGATCGCGCGGCAACCTCGTCGACATGCTCCTGTTGCTCATCGCCGCGGCGGTGCTCGCCTGGGTCTACCAGCAGGCCGACGGCTTCTACGGCACGCCGCGCGACGCGCTGGTGGACCACCCGCAGTACGACACCTACCGCAGCGCCGGCGAGGTCGGGAAGATCCTGGGCGTGGTCGCCGTGGCCATGTTCGTGTTCAACCTGCTCTACCTGCCGCGGCGGCGCATGCGGGTGCTGCACAAGCTCGGCAGCCTGCGCCACTGGATGAGCGCGCACGTCTTCTTCGGGCTGCTCGGCGGCGGGCTCATCGGCCTGCACGCGGTGTTTCGCATGACCAGCGAGGCGGCGCGGCTCTCGGCCCAGGCGCTGGTGGTGCTCATCGCCACGGGCATCGTCGGTCGCTACCTCTACGCCCTGGTGCCGCACACGGCCACCGGCGAAGAGGAGCCCGAGGGGCTGGCCGGGCGGGCGGAGCAGGCGCTCGCGCAGGTGGCGGC
>JAUIAC010000506.1 GCA_030425545.1 bacterium
TGCGCCAACTGCGTCGGCGCCAACTGCGGCTCACTCTTCGAAAAATGCCTGTGACGCCGGCCCTGCGCGCGCCGCCACGGGGTGCAACGCCCCTGCCGCGCGCCGCGTCCACCCGTCGCCAGTTGACGGCGCAGCGCGCCCCTGCCCAAGGAGTCCGCCGTGGCCAATGAAGCCGCAGACCAGGCCAAGGAGATGCTTGGCAAGCTACAACAGCGTGGCGGCTGCCTGAGACAGGGCGTCTTGCCCGTCATCGCGGTGGCCCTGTCGCTGTGGAACTTCGCCTTCGGCGACTCCGGCATCATTGAGATCGAGCCGGGCGAGGTCGCGGTGGTCTACAACACCACCAACCTGCCCATCTTCGGCGACGAGCATCACGTGGTGCAGCAGCAGGGCACCATCACCTACGTGCCCTGGTTCCAGCGGGTCGAGGTGCTCGACATCGAGCCGCGTGTGCTGCGCATGGAAGGCCGCAAGGACGCCGACGAGGATCACGTCAGCCGCCTGACGGTGCGCGCCAAGGACGGCTCGAACTTCTGGTTCAACAAGCTGGAGATCCACTACCAGGCCAAGGCTGCGCTGGCCGACAAGATCATCAACATCCACGGCCGCGGCAGCGCCTACCGCCACCACGCCGTGCGGGTGCACAGCCGCGGCATCCTGCGCGACGAGTTCGGCCGCTACAGCTTCCTGGAGGCGGCCAACCCGGCCAGCTACGGCAAGGGCACCTCGGACGCCAAGAACATGCTCAACGACCGGCTCAGCAAGACCGGCCTGGAGGTGACCCAGATCATCACCCCCAAGCCCAGCTTCGCCGCCAAGGTGGAGAAGGCGATCAAGGACCGCCAGACCGCCGACCAGGAGGTCCTGGTCTTCGCCAAGCAGCGCGACCGGCTGGAGAAGCAGCGCGACCGCATGAAACAGGGCGTGCGCGAGAAGAAGAACGCCGAGTACCAGGCCCTGCTGGGCAAGCTGGCGGCCGACCTGCAGAAGGCGCGCAACAAGCTGGTGAGCATCAAGCGGGAGGCCGACAAGTACGCCATCGACCGGCGCGCCAAGGGCAAGGCCACGCACCTGGAGAAGGTCACACGAGCCAAGGCCAGCACCTACGCCGCGCGGGAGCGCGCCAAGGGCCTCGCGGCGAAGATCCGCGCTGTGGGCGAAGAGGGGCCCGACGTGCTCAACGCTGAGATCGCGACCCACGTCTTCCCCCAGCTCAAGAACATCCGCGCGGTGCCCTACTCGCGGCCGTCGCAGCCTATCGACATCCGGCACATCACCGCGTCTCGCAAGCGGGCGGGAGGTGACCGATGAGCGCGTCCTCCAACAAGCGCGGCTGGATCACCTGGCTCTCTCTCGCCGTCATCCTGCTCCAGCTCGGCCCCGGGCTCTTCACGACCTACATCTACCCGGACGAGATCGGCGTGCGCCGGTCCGTGTTCGGCGGCATCCAAGACGAGGACTTCACCCAGGGGCGACGGCTCAGCCTGCCCCTGCTGCACCGCTGGTACCGGCTGCCGCGCACGCTGCACTACCTCGAGTTCTCGGGCACCAACGACCTCGACCTGCGTACCCGCGAGCAGAACGTGATGCACGTCGACGTCGCGGTCATCTACCGCATCCTCGACGGGCAGGCGCACCTCATCTGCCGCGAGGGCATGTCGAACTCGTACACAGAGCGCATCAAGTCGGCGTCGGTGGGCTTCCTTCGGGAGCACCTGGCGCAGCTGAGCAACACCGACATCCAGAACCCCGACATGCGCATCCGCGTGGCCAAGGAGGCCATCGCGCCGCTCAACAAGCGCCTGCGGCAGTACCATGTCGAGGTGGCCGCCGAGGGCGTGGTCATCCGCGCGATCACCTTCGACCCGCCCTACGAGCAGCGGCTGCAGGCGAAGCAGTTCTTCGCGGTGCAGGCCGAGCTCGACGTGGCGGAGCAGAAGAAGTCCATCGGCAAGCAGCAGACCGACACGGTGCAGAAGGGCATCGACAAGGACGTCGCCGTGGAGCGTGAGAACTGGAACGAGCGCATCCAGCTGGCGCGGCGCGCGACCGAGACCATGATCGCCCGCGTCAGCGCCGAGGGGCTGGAGTACGACCGCAAGGTGCGCTCCGAGGCCGACGCGGCCTACGACCGGCTCGTCGCCGAGGGAGAGCGCGCCGAGGCGGAGGCGCAGGCCATGGGACAGAAGCTCCGCGCGCAGGCCCTGTCGAGCAAGGCCGGGCGGACCTACAGCGCCATCTTGGCGGTGCGCTCCTTCCAGCTCGGCGACATCCTGCTCAACAGCCTCGACCCAGAGTTCCTGCAGCGCTTCGGGTCGATGAAGGCGTGGCGCAAGTTCTTTCTAGGGGAGTAGCGCCGGATGCTGATCCGCATCGTGTATCTGGCCGCGTTGGGCCTGGGGCTGTGGTTCCTGTGGCGCCGCCTGCGCCCCCACCCGCTCAAGTCCGTGCCCATGCGGTGGCGGCTGCTCGCCGCGAACGCGCCGATGATGCGCGAGGCGCTGCGGATCCGCGCGTCGATGGTGCGCATGGTGCTCCGGGGGCACGCGCAGGCGGCGTCCGGGCTCATCGGCGACGTCGACCGGCTGGTGGAGTCCATCGCCCAGGCGGTGGAGCTGCGCAACGAGGCGCGGGCCCTGCCCTCCACCGAGGGCCCGGCGAAAGAGGCGACCGCGCAGATCAAGGGCGCGCTGCACCAGCTCGAGCAGGCCCATGTGCACCTGCTGGACACGGCGCGGGCGGAGCTCGACGTCGCCATCCGCGACGTGCGCGGGCAGCTGGGGGACCACACCGAGCAGCTGCGTCGGCAGGTCGAGGCGCAGCGCGAGGTCGACCGCATGCTCGAAGAAGACGACCCGACGTGAGACGCCGCGCCGCCGCAGCCACCGGACGCACCGCCAGCGCCGCGCTCATCGTGGCCCTCTTGGTGCTCGGCGGCGCCCCGCGGAGCGGCGTGGCGGCCAGCGTGGCGCCGCGCCTGGACACGCGCCACGAGACCACGCTGCTCGACGCCCGCCGCCGGCCGGCCGCCCACCTGGTCGGCACCTGGGTCCAAGACGCTACCGGGCTGGGGGTACGCAAGGCTGGACCGGAGCGCAACGCCGCCTGGTTGGCCAAGGGGCCTCAGCTGCACGACGCCTTCGTGCGGGTGCGGTTGCAAGGACCGCGGCCACGCCACTTCGCCGTGTTGGTGCGCGCCCACGCGGCGAAGGCCGTGGGCGGCGGTCACGACCCGACGCGCATCTCCGGCTATCAGCTGGCGCTCCGCGGCGACGGGCTCACGTGGATGCGGCGCGACGAGGGTGTGCTCCGGCCGCTCGGCGCCCACACCACGATTCGGCGGCTCCGGCGGCGAAAGTCACTCGAGGTCGGCGTCTGGATGATCGGCCCCCACCTGGTGGCGCAGGTCTACGACGGGGAGACGCTGGAGGGCCTGGGCAGCGTGTCGATCAGCGATCTACGCTACGACTCCGGCAGCGTCGGCTTCTTCACCTTCTTGCGGGGCAGCACGGGCGTGCGGGTGACCTACGTGGGCTACAGCCCCTCAGGCGGGCGCGCGGCCGCGCCGCGGCCGGCCCAGCCAACGCAGCCCACCCAGCCAACGCAGCCCACCCAGCCAACGCAGCCAACGCAGCCTGCCAAGCCGTCCCAGCCGTCCCAGCCCGCCAAGCCGAGCCAGCCCGCCCCGCCCGCCCCGCCTGCCAAGCCTGGCGCATCGGCGAAGCCCTCCGCCGCCGGGTCGTCGCTGCGGCCCCGTCCGACGGCGCAGCCACCTCGCCCGGCCGCCTTGCCCGCCTTCCCCGGCTTCCCTCGCCACGACGAGCCCGCTGGGGGCCGGCGCTTCTCCGTCGCGTCCCAAGGCGCGCTGCTGGCGCTACCGCGTGGCCTGCGGCGCCGCTTCCGCGTGCTCGAAGGCGCCCAGCCAGGGGACGCCGCGGTAGCCATCCCGAGCGCCGCGTCGCAGACCGACCTGGTGCGTCTGCGCAGCGACGCGCTCACCTTCGAGCGACTGCGGCGCGCCGGGGTGGTGGACCGCGCCCTGCCGGTCGACACGCCCTTTCGCTACTTCGACCACCGCTTCCTCAAGGCGCGGGCGCGCTGGCGCGCTGGCCAGACCCCGAGCGCGCTGGCCTCGT
>JAUIAC010000507.1 GCA_030425545.1 bacterium
TGCATGCGCTCGACCTGCGCCTGCAGGTCCGCGAGCCGCGTCTCGCCGCCGCGACCCTCTTCCAGCCGTCGGCCCAGGGACTCCAGCTCGATCTCGAGGCTCTGGATCTTGTCCGAGCGCTGCTGCAGGTCACGCTCGCGCTGCTCGACCTCGGCACGGAGGCGCTCGATCAGCTCGGCGTCCGACGCGCCCTGGTGTGTCGCGGGCGGCGGGGGCGGCGGCGGCGCGGCCGGCTCGGGGGGCAGGTCGGCCATGCCCGGGGGCGGCGGCGGGATCGGCGCGGCGCCGGGCGGGGGAGGCGGCTCCTCGTACTCCCAGTCGTCGGCGGCGTCGGCGAAGCGCGTCGCCTCTTCCTCGTCTTCCGGCGCGACGTCGTCGTACTCCTCCATGGTGTCGTCGAAGCCCTCGCCGCGGGCCTGCGCCATCATGCGCAGATCTTCGTCGTCGAGGTCGAAGCGCATCTCGAAGTTGCCGCACATGAAGAACTCACCGTCCTCCACTTCGACCGGCACCTGCGGCTGCAGTCGCTCGTTGCGGTAGTACGTCCCGTTGGACGAGCCGTTGTCCTGCAGCCAGTACTTCTCGCCGTCGAAGAACACCCGCGCGTGCTGGCGCGAGACGCTCTGGGTCGACGTGCGAATGCTGCACGTGCGATGGCGCCCGACCATGACCTCGGGGTTGTCGGGTCCGACGACCATCTCGAGTGGTTCGCCGTTGTCACCAATGAAGCTGATGCGTGCCACGTCAGACTCCTGCGTTCGTCGCGTAGGTGCGGAGCAGCTCCGCGCGCGCTCTCCGGGCTGCCCGTCGACTGCGGTACGACCTCGTGGAAAGCGCGCGGGAACCTAGCACGGGGGCGCGCCCAGCGACAACGGCCGGTCGGACCGCGACCAGGGGACGCGACGGCCCTCCGCGGGCGACGCCAAGCCCCTCGCTTGCAGCAGAATTTTTTTCACACGCCGCCCTTGACACCCGGAGGGCCCCACTTACTTTGCCGCTGCGTTCGGGGGAAGGATTCCCTAGACGTTTCGGTGAGATGGCCCGCAGAAACGGCATTTTCTCAGCGCGACGGTCCACGCAGGTCGCCACAAGGGCCACCCGCAGGGCTCGCCGACTCCGGCTCCACGACGGACCGGGCGGCGCGTTCAACCCGAACCCCCAACCCGGAGAGGATGTCATGGGTAAGATCATTGGAATCGACCTCGGGACCACCAACTCGGTCGTCGCGGTCATGGAGGGCGGAAGCCCCAAGGTCATCGCCAACCAGGAGGGGGGGCGCACGACGCCCTCGGTGGTCGCGTGGAACGACAAGGGCGAGGTCCTGGTCGGTCAGATTGCGCTGCGCCAGGCCGTGGTGAACCCGACGAACACGGTGTTCTCAGCGAAGCGCTTCATCGGTCGCAAGTTCGCCGAGGTGAAGTCGGAGCTCGACCACGTGCCCTACGAGGTCAAGGCGGCCGACAACGGCGACGCCCACATCTCGGCGGGCGACAAGCTCATGAGCCCGCCCGAGGTCAGCTCGAAGGTGCTCAAGAAGCTGAAGGAGGCCGCGGAGGCCTACCTGGGTGAGTCGGTGTCCGAGGCCGTGATCACGGTGCCGGCCTACTTCAACGACTCGCAGCGCAGCGCGACCAAGGACGCGGGCCGCATCGCCGGTCTCGACGTCAAGCGCATCGTCAACGAGCCCACCGCCGCGGCGCTCGCCTACGGTCTCGACAAGAAGGCCGAGGAGACCGTGGCCGTGTTCGATCTGGGCGGCGGCACGTTCGACGTGTCCATCCTCGAGGTCAGCGACAACGTCGTCGAGGTGAAGGCCACCAACGGTGACACCCACCTCGGTGGTGACGACGTCGACAACGCCATCATCAAGTACCTCGTGGACGAGTTCCGCAAGGATCAGGGCATCGACCTGAGCAGCGACAAGATGGCGATGCAGCGCCTGAAAGAGGCCGCTGAGAAGGCGAAGAAGGAGCTCTCGACCACGTCGGAGACCGAGATCAACCTGGCCTTCATCACCATGGACGCCACCGGCCCCAAGCACCTGCAGAACCGCATCAGCCGGTCGAAGCTCGAGGCCCTGTGCGACGACGTGTTCAAGCGCCTCTACGCGCCGTGCAAGAAGGCCCTGTCGGACGCCGGGCTGAGCGCGTCGGGCATCGACGAGGTCATCCTGGTCGGCGGCTCGACCCGCATCCCCAAGGTCCGTGAGATCGTGAAGGAGATCTTCGGCAAGGACCCCAACCAGTCGGTCAACCCGGACGAGGTTGTGGCCCTGGGCGCGGCGGTGCAGGCGGGCGTGCTCGCGGGCGACGTCAAAGACATGCTGCTCCTCGACGTGACCCCGCTGACGCTGGGTGTCGAGACCATGGGCGGCGTGATGACCGGCCTGGTCAAGCGCAACACCACGATCCCGCACCGCAAGACCGAGGTCTTCTCCACCGCGGAAGACGGCCAGACCGCCGTGACCATCAAGGTGCTCCAGGGCGAGCGTGAGATGGCCCGCGACAACAAGCTGCTGGGTCAGTTCAACCTCGAGGGCATCCCGCCCGCGCCGCGTGGCGTGCCGCAGGTCGAGGTCACCTTCGACATCGACGCCAACGGCATCCTCCACGTGTCGGCCAAGGACAAGGCCACCGGCAAGGAGCAGAAGATCACGGTCCAGGGCGGCAGCGGTCTGTCCACGGAAGAGGTCGACCAGCTCGTGAAGGAGGCCGAGGCGCACGCCGAGGACGACAAGAAGGCGCGCGAGGCGGTGGACACCCGCAACCAGGCTGACGCGGCCGTGTACCAGCTGCGCAAGACGCTCAAGGAGAGCGGCGACAAGGTCTCGGAGGAGGATCGCAAGACCCTCGAGGCTGCGCTCGAGAAGGCTGAAGAGGCGCTCAAGGGCGACGATCTCGAGGCCATCAAGTCGACGCAGGAGGACCTCAAGCAGGCCGCCTACAAGCTCAGCGAGGCCATGTACGCCTCGCAGGGTGGCGACGAGGCGGCGGCGGCGGGCGCGGCTGGTGCGGCGGGCGCGGCCGGTGCGGCGGCGAGCAGCGACGACGGCAACGACGACGTGGTCGACGCGGAGTTCGAGGTCAACTAGCGCGACACGCGAGCACGCGAGGGCGCCCGGTGCGCGGCTGGCCAACCGCCACCGCCCACCGGGCGCCCGCGTTTCGCACAAGGGTCGGCCGCGAGGTCGCGAGGCGCCAACGGCCGAAGGTCACAACGCCCACGGCCGAGGGGCGACGAGGAGCGAGCGATGAGGAAGGACTACTACGAGGCGCTCGGGGTCACGAAAGAGGCCTCAGCCGACGAGATCAAGAAGGCGTACCGCAAGCTCGCGATGAAGTACCACCCCGACCGCAACCCGGACGACCCCAGCGCCGAGGAGCGCTTCAAGGACGTCTCCGAGGCCTACGCCGTGCTCTCGGACGAGGGCAAGCGCAAGCAATACGACACCTTCGGTGACTCGCGCTTTCACCAGCAGTTCTCGACAGAAGACATCCTGCGGGACTTCAACGTCGACGACATCCTCAGCCAGTTCGGCATGAAGAACTCCGGCTGGGGCTTCAACTTCCGCACGCCGGGTGGCCGGGGCGGCCCTGGCCAGGGCGGCTCCATCTTCGACATGTTCACCGGCGGTGGCCGGGGCGGCCCGCAGCCGCGCCCTCGCCCCGCTCCCCCTGCCAAGGGCCGCAACGCCGAAGTGCCGCTGGTGGTGACCTTTCACGAGGCGATGAAGGGCAGCGAGCGCAGCCTGACCGTGACCATGGACGGGGAGGAGACCACCCTGACCGTGCGGGTCCCGGCCGGCATCGTCACCGGGAAGAAGCTCCGTGTCCGCGGCAAGGGTCATCGAGGCCCGGGCGGGCCGGGCGATCTCTATCTGGTGGTCGAGGTCGCGGCAGACGCCCGCTTCGAGCGCAAGGGCAACGATCTCCACACGGCGGCCGAGGTGCTGCCGAGCGTGCTCCTGCTGGGGGGCCGGGTCGAGGTCGAGACGCTCGACGGTCCCAAGCCGCTCAAGGTGCGCGCGGGCACGCCCACCAGCCAGCAGATCCGCGTGCGTGGCGCCGGGGCGCCGACGCTGAACAAGCCAGACCAGCGCGGCGACCTGTACGTGCGCCTCGAGGTCC
>JAUIAC010000508.1 GCA_030425545.1 bacterium
CGGTGGGAGACCTCACGCGGAGGCGCGCTCTTCCCGCACCTCTACGCCCCGCTGCGCTTGGCCGACGTGTGCCTGGCGCGCCCGTGGGAGGCCGAGCTGGACTGGTAGAGCCGGGACAGATTCGAGGCGGGACAAGGTCGAGGCGGGACAAGGTCGAGGCGGGACAAGATTGAGTTGGTCGAGCCGGTCGAGCCGGTCGAGCCGGTCGAGAAGGTCAAGCAGGTCGAGCCGGGGCTACGCCGCGGGTCGCAGCGCGACGCGGGTCGCCCCCTTGGCGAGGGCCCTGGGCTTCTTGAAGCCGCGCTTGCCCTCGAGCTCGCGCCGCAGGGCCGCCTGCACGTCGGGCTGGCGCAGCAGCGCCGCGAGCACCGGGTGCAGCTTGTCGGGGCGCGCGAGGCACCAGGCCAACGACGCCCACTTGTAGCGGTCGTGCTCGCCGTTGAGCCGCGGCACGAAGCGCTCTCGAGCGCGCGGGCTGCACTGGCAGGCGAAGATGTCGTAGCGCTTGCGCCGATGCTGGCGCTCGAGCCGGAGCTGGCCCACCACCCGCGCGGGCGGCACCCACCCCATCTCTTCGCAGCTCTCGCGCCACGCAGCCTCGTCGGCGTGCTCACCCGTGTCGCGCTGCCCGCCCGGCAGGCCCCACAGCCCGGCGTTGTTGCTGGTGGCGCTCCGGCGCAGCAGCAGCACTCGGCCCCCGCTCATGAAGAGCAGGCCGGCGGAGCGCTTGGTCGGTAGAGAACGGGACATCGCACCTGTCACGGTGTCGCGTCCTGGGCCACCGGCAAGAAAATCCACCCTGCCCTGCGGCCAAATCCCCTTATGTGTCAACTGGATGGGCTTATCGGTCAACTGCGCGCCTTATCGGTCAACCGGCCCTTCGCCGCCCACCAGATGTCTGGAACGTTCGGCCCACCGTTCGCTATTGACCGAACGCTCAGCGCCTCTAGGCTGGGTGTCGACGGGGCGAGAACCCCGTGTCATCGCGCCCACAGCGACGCCCACCTGGAGACCGCGCCATGCCCACTCGACCCTCGCGCCCCGCGCGCAGCCGCCTCACCCTGCTCGGGCTCACCGTCCTGACCCTGGCGGCCGTGCCCCTGTACGCCGCCGCGCCCGCAGCGGCCCCGGCCCTGCCCACGGTCAAGCAGGTGGTGCAGCAGCTCGACGACCTGTACCGGTCGAAGTCCAGCCAGGCGACCATGACCATGAAGGTGGTCAAGCGCCGCGGCACCCGCTCGCTCACCATGGAGATGTGGACCGTGGGGCAGGACAAGGCGCTCATCGTCATCCGCAAGCCGGCGCGGGAGGCGGGCACGGCGACGCTGCGCAACAAAGACGGCCTCTACAACTACGCGCCGCGCGCCGACCGGCTGATCCGCATCCCGAGCGGCCTGCTCTCGTCGAGCTGGATGGGCAGCCACTTCTCCAACGACGACCTCGTGCGCGAGACCAGCTGGGACCGCGACTACTCCACCAAGCTGAGCTGGGCCACGGAGGGCGGCAAGCGGGTGCTGCGCGCGTCGATGATCCCGAAGCCGGGGGCGCCCGTGGTCTACACCGAGGTGCGCTCGATCATGGACGCGACCCGCTACTTTCCGATTCGCACGGAGTATTACGACCGCGGCAAGCTGATTCGAACCATGCGCTTCGAAGACGTGAAGACCGTGTCTGGCAGGCACATCCCGCACCGGATGATCCTGGTGCCCGCGAAGCGGCCGAAGGAGCGCACCGAGATGATCTACGAGTCCTTGAAGCTCGACGTGTCGGTGCCCGCGGCGACGTTCACCAAGCGTGGCCTGCGGCGCGCGGCGAAGCGCTGAGTCCCCAGCGGCCTTCGACCCCGCAGTCGGGGTCCCGCCCGTGCCCAGGAGCAGAGCGATGAGCGGCAACCTGCAGACGTCCTTCGCCGCCATGGCGGTGCGCAACCTGCTGCGCAACGGCTGGCGCAGCGGCCTCACGGCGGGCGGCATCGCGGTGAGCGTCGCGCTGATGGTGTGGACCCTGGCGCTCACCGACGGCTTCATGGGCACCATGGTGCGTGGCGCGACGGCGGTGGAGCTGGGGCAGGTGCAGGTGCACCGCGCCGACTACGCGGATCGGGCCCGGCCCGAGCGCTCGTTTCCGGCCGACGAGCAGCTGGTGCAGGCGGTGGAGGCCGTGCCGGACGTGGCGGCGGCGAGCCCGCGGATTCGGCTGTGGGGGCTGCTGGGCAATGAGCAGCGCTCGCAGGTGGCGCGGCTGGTGGGGGTCGACGCGGCGCGCGAGCGGCGGGTGGCGCCGGTGCTCGACGCCATGCAGGCGGGCCACTGGCTGAGCGACAAGCCCGACCTGAAGGGCGCACGCGAGGTGGTGCTGGGCAGCGCGCTGGCCCGGCAGATGAACGTGAAGCCGGGCGACGAGGTGGTGGCCTTTCTACAGGCGACGGACGGCTCGCTCGGCAACGACGTGTTCAAGGTCCGGGGCGTGCTCGAGACCGGCAGCCAGCTGGTCGACCGCACCACCGCCTTTGTCCACCTGGACGACGCCCGCGACCTCGGCGCGCTGGACGGTCAGCTGCACGAGCTGGCGGTGAAGACCAACGACCTGGGCGCCGCGCCTCGCGTGGCCGAGCAGATCCACGCCGCGCTGGCGCGGTCGGGGCGGCAGATGGCGCTGAAACCCCACAAGATCAAGCCGGACGACCAGGACCCCGACGCGGTGGAGCCGCTGCTGGTGCGGCCCTGGTCGAAGCTGGTGCCGGACCTGTACCAGATGGTGGAGATGGCCTCGAAGAGCACCGGCTCGATGTACTTCGTGGTCTACCTCATCGCCATCCTGAGCATCGTCAACACGCAGCGCATGAGCGCGTGGGAGCGGCGGCGGGAGTTCGGCGTCATGGTCGCCATCGGCATGACCCCGGGCCGGCTCTTTCGCCTGGTGCTGCTCGAGACCGTGGTGCTGGCGACGGCGGGCGCGGTGCTCGGCGCGGCGCTGGGCGGCGTCGTGGCCTGGTGGCAGAGCGTCTACGGCTTCGACATGTCGCTCTTCAGCGAGAACGGTTCGTTCTCGTACATGGGCGTGGCCTTCAAGGAGCGGGTCTACCTGTCCATGGACGCCAACACGGTGGTGCAGCCGGCCGTGGCCATGGTGGTCATCGGCAGCCTCGCCGGGCTGGTGCCGGCCTGGCGGGCCATGCGCCTGGACCCGGCCACCACCATCGCGGGGAGGAGCTGATGTTCCGCATCGCCTGGCGCAACCTGTGGCGCAACCGCACGCGCACCCTGATCCTGCTCTCCGCCATCGGGGGCAGCTACGCCCTCGCCCTGTTCACCATGGGCATGGGCGACGACATGCACGGCCGCATGGCCGACCGCGCGGGCGAGGCCGCCGGTGGCCACGTGCTGATCCACGCCAAGGGCTACCAGGCCGACCGGGCGGTGGGTCAGCTGGTGGACGCGCCCGCCGCGCTGCTGACGGCGCTCGCGGCCCTGCCCGGCGTGCGCGACGTGTCGCCGCGCGTGGTCATCAGCGGGCTGCTCACCACCTCGGAGAGCAACGCGCCGGTGATGCTGCAAGGGGTCGACATCGCCCACGAGAAGCTGCTCGGCGACCCGGCGTCGAAGCTGAGCGAGGGCGCCATGCCCAAGCCGGGCGAAGGCGGCAAGCTGGGGCACCCCGTGGCCCTGGGCGCTGGCCTCATCGAAGAGCTGGGCGTGGCGCTGGGGGACCGGGTCGTGCTGACGGCCACGCGCGCCGACGGCGAGGTGGGGCGGGCCCTCTTCTTGGTGGCGGGCGTGCTCAAGACCGGCAACCGCGACCTCGACCGGACCCTGGCCTACACCAACCTCGAGGGCGCGCGGGCGGCCATCGGCCTGGGCCCCACGCAGGTCCATCAGATCGGGCTCGTCGCCGACGTGGACGTCACCAGCGTGGCGTTGGCACAGGCGACGCAGGGGGCGCTGACCGCCTGGGACGCTGCCCACAAGCCGGCAAAACCGACGACACGCGAAGTGCTGACCTGGCAGCAGGCCATGCCCGAGCTGGTGGGCTTCATCGAGATCGACGACGCGTTCAACTACATCTTCCTCGTGGTGCTCTTCGTCATCGTCGCCTTCGCCATCGCCAACAGCTTCCTGATGGTG
>JAUIAC010000509.1 GCA_030425545.1 bacterium
CTGGCGGAGCACCGACGACCTCTGTGTTCGCGCTGCGCTGGCCTGGGCCTGGGAGGACGGGCCCGGTGGGTGAGGGTTGGCCCATGGCGCTGCGCTCGGCAGCCGACCTGGCGTGGGTGGCCGCGGCGCTCGGCGGCGCCGCGCTCTCGCTCGCAGCGTGGGGGACCACCTGGTGGACGACGCGCTCCCTTGGGAGCCTCTCCACGTCGCAAGACGGAGCGCAGACCGGCCCGTCGTCGAGCGCGCCCGCGGACGACACGGGCGCACCGCGGACCGACTGGCCGAGCGTCTCCATGCTCTGCCCGGCGCGCGACGAGGAGCGCGAGGTCACGGCATCGCTGCGCTCCTGGCTGGACCAGGGCTACCCGCAGCTGCAGGTGGTCGCCGTGGACGACCGCAGCAGCGACGCCACGGGCGAGGCGATTCGAGCGCTCGCGGCGGTAGACCCCCGGGTGGTCCCCGTGGCCGTGCAGACCCTGCCCTCCGGCTGGCTGGGCAAGAGCCACGCCCTCCATCGCGCCGTCGCCCACGCCACGGGGGACTGGCTACTCTTCTGTGACGCCGACGTGCGCCTCGCGCCGGGAGCCCTGCAGGCGGCGATCCGTCACGCCGAGGGCCGCGAGCTCGACCTGCTGAGCGCCCTGCCCACCGTGGACCGCGCCGGCTTCCTGCTCGACGCCTTCTGGAGCTGCACCGGGATGCTCTTTGCCCCAG
The DNA here is from genome assembly GCA_030425545.1 of bacterium. Lineage (GTDB taxonomy): Bacteria > Myxococcota_A > UBA9042 > UBA9042 > UBA9042 > UBA9042. Next base: position 715 of record JAUIAC010000509.1, read on the forward strand.
GGGCCCGGCCGTGGGCGATCCCGGACCCGCAGAGCGGCGCGGAGTTCGCCGCCGGCGCCTTCGTCCTCATCCGCCGCCGCGCCTGGGAGCGCACCCCGGGCATGCCCTGGCTCGCCCTCGAGGTGGCCGACGACGTGGGGCTGTGCGCGCTGGTGAAGCGGCACGGGGGCAGGTGCGCCGTGGTGAGCGGGGGCGGGCTGGTGGCGCTGCAGTGGTACGCGTCGCCGTGGGACTGCGCGCAGAAGATGCAGAAGAACTGGTTCGGCATCCTGGGCCGCTTCTCCGTGCCGCGCACGGTGGCCCTGGGCGCCGTCTTCCTCGGGCTGGGCCTCTTTCCCCTGCTGGCCCTTGCGGCTCCCTCATGGCCCTGGGCTGCGGTGCCTGTGATGGGCTACCTCGCCGGCGTGCTCAACGCGCGCACCTACGCCCGCTGGACCGGGCGTTCGACCCGCTCAGCCTGGTGGCACGGCGTCGGCTGGTGGTTCACCGCGGCCATGGTCTGGCGGAGCGCGTGGGTCGGCTGGCGCGTCGGGGGCATTGTGTGGCGCGGCCAGGTGTTCCCCTCGGCAGCGCTGGCGGCCGAACAGCGGGTGCGGTTGTAGCCGTGACGCCCGCCCTGCTGCACTCTGACGGAGGCCCCGCCTGCGCCATCGGCGGGACGCAGGCCGTGTCATCCGGAGGACTCGATGCCCAGTGATCCCCCCGTCTCGGCCTCCCACCCAGGCGGCACACGTCCCGCGGACTCCCGCGACGCGCCACGCCAGCGGCCACCGCGACGGCGGTCGTCCGCCTCCGCGCAGGTCTCCCGCACGGCGGCGCGGACGCTGAAGGTCGCCCGGCGCAACCTGGGTGCGCAGGCCGACCGCACGCTGCACGGCTTCGTCAACGGCCTCGACTGGTTCCTGCGCGACCCGGAGGACGTGGTCGGCCGCACGCCGTGGACCGCGGCCCTCACACGGGACAAGCTGACGGTGCGTCGCTACACCGCGCTCGACGACGAGCACGACTGGGGGCTCGGTGCCACGGGCACACAGACGTCGGACGCCCCCACCACGGGCGCAGGCGCCCCGCCCACCGGCCAGATCCCCGTGCTCTTGGTGCCGCCGTTGATGGTCAAGCCGTACATCTTCGATCTGACCGAGGAGCGTTCGCTGGTGCGCACCTTGCTCCAGGCGCGTTTCCCCACCTTCCTGGTGGACTTCGGCGAGCCCGACGACAACGACGCCAACGTCCGGCTCGACGACTACGTGCTGGACTGGATGCCCGCCGCCGTCGACGCCGTCTGCGAGGCGACCGGGTCCGACCGGGTCTTCATCCTGGGCTACTGCATGGGCGGCCTGTTCGCGCTCATGCACGCCGCAGCCAACGAAGACGAGCGCGTCGCCGGCATCGTCACCATCGGGTCACCGATCGACAGCCGCAAGATGGGCGTGCTGAGCCTGCTCAGCCGGAAGCTCCACCGGGAGGTGGATCTCCTCTCCCGCGCCATCGGCAACGTCCCCGGGGAGCTCAGCAGCTCCATGTTCAAGATGATGAGCCCGCTCAAGCAGGTGACCCGCTACGCCGACCTGTTCATGAACCTCTACGACGAGGAGTACGTGAAGGGGTTCGACGCGCTGAGCGCCTGGACCAACAACTTCATCGACTACCCGCAAGACGCGTTTCGGCAGCTCTTTGCCGAGTTCATGCTCGACAACAAGCTCAAAGACGGCCAGCTGGCCTTTGGTCACGACCGCCCCGGCGGCCCCAAGGTCGCGGACCTGAGCCGGATCACAGCGCCCGTGTTGGCCTTCGCCGGGGCCACCGACAACGTCGTGCGCGAGGCGGCGGTGCGCAGCATCACCCGTGTGACCGCGAGCAAGGACGTGTCTGTCCGTGTGGCGCCAGGCGGCCACATGGGCGTCTTCGCGGGGCGACACGCGCCCGAGCAGGTGTGGCGGCCGGCGGTCGCGTGGATGCAGGAGCGGGCGCGCGTGGCGTAGACCGCGCCCCACCGCCGCGGGGCGTCCCACCCCCCCGCAGCGCACGACGCGGAGCCGACGCGCCCACGTGTGGCAGCGGCCCGAGGTCCGTGCCATCCTCCCGCCGCGCAGGCTGCGACCTGCCCCAGAGACGCAAGAGGAGTTGCCGACATGAAGCTGACCATCATTCGCAAGACTGTGTTCCACGCCGCGCTTGGCGCGCTGGCGCTGGCGCCGCTCGCCACGGGCTGCGGCAAGGCCGAGGCGCCGGCGAAGGCCGCAGCCGTGAAGGCAGGAGAGGCCGTCGACAAGGCCGGCGAGGCCGCAAAGGCGGGCGCTGGCGAGGCCGCAGACAAGGCCAAGGCCGCTGCCGCCGCGGCCAAGCAGGTCGCCGAGGTCGCCAAGAAGGAAGCGCTGAACACCGCCAAGGTGGCTGCCCACGGTGCCGAAGAGACCGCAGCGGCGGCCAAGGCTGCCGCGGCGAAGACCGCAGCGGCGGCCAAGGTGGCCGTCGCAGCCAACGCCACCGCCAAGGGCGAGGCCCAGAACGTGCCCGCCGACTGGTCTGCGGTGCTGACCGACCCGAGCAAGGCCACCGCCATCGCCCCGGCGGTCTACAAGGTGAAGTTCGACACCACCAAGGGCGCGTTCGTCATGACCGTGCATCGCGAGTGGGCTCCCAAGGGCGCCGACCGCTTCTACAACCTGGTCAAGGCCGGCTACTTCAAGGACATCGGCTTCTTCCGCGCCATCGACAACTTCATGGTGCAGTTCGGCATCCACGGGACCCCCAAGCTCAACACCGTGTGGCGCCCCGCCCGCATCCAGGACGACCCGCCCAAGCAGAGCAACAAGCGGGGCTACGTCACCTTCGCGACCTCGGGCAAGGACTCGCGCACGACGCAGGTCTTCATCAACTTCAAGGACAACGGCTTCCTCGATCGCATGGGCTTCTCGCCCTTCGGCCTGATCGACGCAGAGGGCATGAAGGTCGTCGACAGCCTCTACAAGGGCTACGGCGAGGGCGCGCCGCGGGGCCGCGGGCCGCTCCAGGGGCGGCTGCAGTCCGAGGGCAACGCCTACTTGAAGAAGGACTTCCCCAAGATGGACTTCCTCAAGAGCGCCGAGGTCCTGGACGGCAAGTAGGCGCCGCGCCTTGCGCCCTGTCGACGTCGCGCTGGCGACGACCCACCCCCTGCCCGAGCCCGACCCCTGCGAGGCGCCCTTGCTCTCGGCCTTGGCCGAGCGAGGGCTGCGCGCCGCGTCGTGGCCGTGGCGAGATCCCTCCGTGGACTGGTCCAGGGCGTCCCTCGTCGTGCTGCGCGCGACCTGGGACTACCCCTGGCACGCGCCGGCCTTCGACGCCTGGCTCGCGCGGGTCGCGGCTGTGTCGCGCCTCTTCAATCCGCTCCCCGCAGCCCGATGGAACCTGCACAAGGGCTACCTG
>JAUIAC010000510.1 GCA_030425545.1 bacterium
GAGAGTGTGAACGACTCGCTGCCCAGGTCGGCAAGGCCAAGGAGGGCGCATGTACCCCGTGAACCCCAACGTCCGTCCTCGCCTCTCCGCTGGCGTCCGCGTGCCGCTCGCCGTCGCCCTCGCCGTCGCCCTCGCCCTCACCGCGCCGGGCTGCGCCGAAGAGCCGCCCGAGCCGGTGTGGTGCGAGTCGGACGCCGGGACAGCCTCGGACAGCGGCTCCGGCGCCGGCACGGACGACGCGAGCGGCGGCGCCGATGGCCACGACGTCGACAGCAAGGGCTCGGGCAGCCACGACACGGACGGCAAGGGCTCGGGCAGCGACGGCTCGGGCAGCGACGGCGCGGGCAGCGACGGCTCGGGCAGCGGCACCCCGCCCCCCGGCACCGGCAGCCCCAAGTGGGCGGCGAACTTCGACCTGCTCTTGCCGGAGACCGACGTCGTCGACCTCCAGCTCACCTTCGCCCCCGGCGACTGGATCGGCCTGCTCCACACCTGGCGCGACAAGCAGGAGAAGGTGTGGACCCCGGCCGCGCTCGTCATCACCGGCATGGGCGACGACCCGAGCAAGCCGATCTCCCTCGCGAAGGTGGGCGTCCGGCTGAAGGGCCTCTCGTCGCTGAACGTGCCGAGCAGCGGACCCGTGGATCCGGTCGGCAAGTACCCGCTCAAGATCGACTTCAACCGCTTCGGCGGGCCTCGGCTCTTCGGCGCAGACAAGATCAGCCTGTCGAACCTGATCCAGGACCGCACCCAGCTCCGGGAGCAGCTGGCCGCGCGCGTGTACCGGGCCATGGGCGTGCCCGCGCCGCGCATCACCTTCGCGCGGGTCCACATCGACGGCGCGCTCATCGGCCTCTACGCCCTGGTCCAGCCCATCGACAAGCGCTACCTCAAGGAGCGCTTCGGCACCGCCCACTTCGGCGACGAGGGCAACCTCTACAAGTGCGTGCACAACACCAAGGGGGTCTGCTCGCTGCTGTGGAAGGGCGCCGCCAAGAGCGACTACCTGCTCACCGACGCCTGCCAGCCCGGCTACGACGACTGCGGCCTCGTGCTCAAGACCCACGAAGACGAGGCCGCGTGGAACCACTATCGCGACCTCGCCCACCTCACCGACGTGCTCACGCACACGCCCACCGCCCACCTCGAGACCGAGCTGCCCAAGGTGCTCGACGTCGAGTCGGCGCTGCGCTACGTGGCCGTGACCTTCGTGCTCTCGAGCTACGACAGCTACCTCGGCAAGAGCAACAACTTCTACGTCTACCACCAGACCGCAGGACCCCAGGGCGGCCGCTTCGCCGTGCTGCCGTGGGACCTGGACGGCGCCTACCACGGTGGCTACTGCGTCGACCTGGCGGACCCGACGTGCAGCGGCAACAGCGCGGCCTACCCGCTGGTGGGCCGGCTCCTCGCGGTGCCCAAGTGGCAGCAGCGCTTCCGCGAGCTGGTGCTCGAGGCCTTGAACGGCCCCTACACGGTGGCGTGGCACAAAAGCCAGATCGCCGGGCTCACGAAGCGCATCGCCGCGGACGTCGCCAAGGACCCGAACTATCCAGAGACGGTGACCAAGTGGCAGCAGCTGACCACGCTGAACCCACCGCCGGAGTACACCGAGAACCTGCTCGCCTTTGTCGCCAAGCGCCGCGCCGCGCTGGTGGCGGCGCTGGAGGGCAAGAAGTAGGCGCAGCCCGGACCCGGGTCACCCCAGGTCGGCGCCCTTGGCGGCGTAGTAGGCCGCCAGCCCGGCGCGCTGGACCTTGCTGAACATCTTGGCGACGCCCGCGGTCCAGCCACGGGCCGGCGCGCCGCGGGCCTCCATGTAGCCCGCGTAGGCGTCGTCGTAGCGCTGCATGTGCGCCCGCATGGCCGCGTCGTCCAGGTAGCCGTCCTTCATCCACACCGCGTCCACGGGCAGCCGCGGGCGAGCGATGGGCGCCTCGGCCGCCACGCCCACGCACAGCCCGTAGAGCGGGTAGACCCCCTCGGGCAGCCCCCCGAGCGCCGCGTCGACCGCCGGCAGGTCGTTGCGCAGCCCGCCGATGTAGCAGGCGCCGTAGCCCATGGACTCGAAGGCGACCACCATGTTCTGGGCGAAGAGGCTGGCGTCGACCGCCGCGACGAGGAAGGCCTCGAGCCGCGCGTCGTAGGGCGCGCCCGCGTCGTCACAGGTGAGCCGATGGCGCCGCACGTCCCCGCAGATGACGAAGAAGGCCCCGCTCTTGGCCACCTTGGTCTGCCCCCCTGTGAGCGGGACGATGGCCTCGCGCACCGCCGGGTCGGTGACCTGGATCACGCTCACGGCCTGCACGGCGGAGCTGGTCGACGCGGCCTGGCCGGCGACCACGGCGGCGCGGATGTCCGCCTCCGGCACCGGGGCGTCCTGGTAGTGGCGAATCGAGCGGTGGGCGAGCAGCAGCTCGAGCGTGGCGTTGGACTGTGAGGTCGACATGGGACAGCTCCTGGGCGGGGCGCGTCGGCGCGCGAAGGTCAGATGCAGGCGTCGGGCTATGGATCCGTGAGACCATGGCCACCCACCGGCTCTGTCTCGCTCACGCGCTGCATGCCGGCGATGAAGGGGCGGCCTTGGGCGATCGCCGCCTGCACCGCGGGTAGCTGAAGCGAGGCCTGGTGGCTGGCGGCGCTGTCCCACACCTCCGTGACCCAGAGCTTGTCTGCGTCCCCCGGGTCGCGGGCCACCACGTAGGACCGGCAGCCCGGCATGTCGCGCATGCCTGCGAGGAGGATGGCGACGAGCGCGTCGCGCTGGCCGGGGGTCGCGGTGAAGGTGCCGATGAGTCCGTACATGCTCGCTCCGATCGCTTCGCGTGGGCGTGGCTGGACGTGCGTCGCGAGGCTGCGACGCGGGAGCCCATCGCCACGAAGCCCCCATAGCACCGGCGGCGGCGGATGTCTCTGTGCTGCGTGACGCTCCCGTGCAAGACGCATCTGTCACGTAGCGCTCGGTCGACCGACGATCCTCCCGGAGTCGTCGACTCAGGTCCGCGCTGCCTGGCGCGGGTCGACCGAGCCCACAGGAGGAGATCCCATGCAAGCCATCTGGAGAGGCGTCGTCGTCGCCACGTCCGACGACACCGTGGTCGTCGAGCGCAACCACTACTTCCCAAGGGACACGGTGGCAGACGCCCACCTGCAGCCCAGCGACCACACCAGCGTGTGCCCGTGGAAGGGAACAGCGAGCTACTTTCACGTCGTGGTGAACGGCGAGCTCAACCGCGACGCGGCCTGGACCTACCTGCAGCCCAAGCCGGCCGCCGCAGAGATTCAAGGGCGGGTCGCCTTCTGGCGCGGCGTTCAGGTGCGTTGAGCTTGGCGGGGGCGTGTCGCGCCCAGCCGTGCGCTCGGGTAGCTTGCTCCCATGGATCAGTCGAAGCCAGCTCTGCAGCCCTCGGTGACGCTTCGGCCACCCACGGCTGCCGATCGCGACGCCTTTGTCGCCGCGGCGCTGCGGTCGCGTGACCTGCACGCCGGCTGGGTCCATCCGCCGACCACCGCCGCCGACTTCGACGCCTGGCTGGAGCGGAACGCGTCGGACACCCAGCGCACCTTGCTCGCGTGCGCGGCGACACCAGGCGACCCCGGAGCGCTCGGCATCGCCGCGGTGTTCACCTTCAGCCAGATCTTCCGCCGCGGCTTTCAGAACGCCTACCTCGGCTTCTACGCCTTCGCGCCCTTCGCCGGCACGGGCACGACCCGCGCTGGACTCCGCGCCGCGTTGGACTACGCCTTCGGTCCGCTCGCTCTGCACCGCGTCGAGGCCAACGTGCAGCCAGAGAACGTGCGCTCGTGCCGCCTGGTCACCCGCGTCGGGTTTCGCGAAGAGGGCTACTCCCCGCGCTACCTCTTCATCGACGGGGCGTGGCGAGACCACGTGCGCTATGCGCTCACCGCCGAGGACTGGTGAGCCGGCGCGGGCGCTTCTCTGGCTCCGCGACGCCTGCCGCCGTGGTCGCGCTGGCCCGCCTGCGGCATCCCGGAGGGCGCGCCGTGCCGGACGACGCCGACGCGGTCGTCCTGACGCGGGCGGCGCTCGCCGACGCCGCCGTGCCCGCGATCTTCGGGGCGACGGTCGCAGACGAGGGGGC
>JAUIAC010000511.1 GCA_030425545.1 bacterium
CTCCCCTGCCCCGCACGCGGCGAGCGCGAGGCTCACCACGAGGCTCAGCGCGGCGCGCGTGACGGCGCGGGCGCGCTCGGGTGTGGAGCGGTCAACGTGGGGGGGCGTCTGGCGCATGGCATCCTCCGAAGGGCCCTCAGCGTGCCACACCCCCGCGCGACAGCCACCCATGCCGTCACGCATGCCAGCCACCCATCGCAGCCAGCCGCCGCAGCCACCCATGCCAGTCACGTGCGACGGCGAGCCGCGGCAGCCTCGTCAACGGCCCGGCGGCGACGGATAGGTCGGCGGCGGCACCGGCCCAGCGGGGACCAGGCCGCGGTCCGGACCAAATCGCAGCGGCGGGATCGCGAACCAGGCCTTGCACGCCGGGGAGTCGGGGTTCGGCTGCACCACGGTGGTCGAGAAGGGCGCCTTGTAGGGCGTGTAGTGGGTCAGGTCGGGGATGCGCTCGATGTCTGCGCCCAGCTGCGCGCGAAAGAGCACACGAAAGAGGTTGACCAGCGAGATCGTGTCGGTGAAGGCCGCCTGGGCGTCGAGGCCGGGCACATGGGCCGCGAAGAGCGTGCCGCCAGCCTCGGCGAAGCAGGTCTTGTCCTGCTCCTCCCAGTGCACGGTGGCGCGCGGGCCGTGATCGCTGATGAGCACGATGATCGGCGGCTGTTCGGCGTTGGCGACCATGCGGTCCACGGCCTGCAACACCAGGGTGTTGATGTGCTGCAGCTGACGCGGATACATGCCCTTGTACTCGCCGAGCAGCGCTTCGGTGCGAAAGAGCTGGTTGCCGTCGTTGAGGAAGAAGCCCCGCTTGGAGCGCACCGCCTTGCCCTGCTCGTCGAAGACAAAGGGCGGGTGAGGCGCGGTGACGTGGGCGAAGACGAAGCGGCGCTTGCCGTCGCGCTTGGCGAGCAGCTTGGGGAGCTCCTCGAGGGCCTGCACGATCCAGCTGCGGTGCGCCTTGAAGCGGTCACCGGGCCGCAGCCGGCGCAGGAGCACGCCGAGGGGCGTCGAGTCGATGACCATCCAGTCGAAGTGCCCCAGCGGCAGGCCGAGCTCTTCGCCCACGACGCGCTCGTCCGCGCCCGCGAGGTCGACCCGGTGGTCCGCGGTGCGAAAGGACACGAAGCGGTGCCCCAGCGCGGCGAAGGTCGCGACCACGGGGTTCTGGGCGCGGTGGCGCTGGAGCACCATCAGCCGCTGCGTCGCCTGCTCCTCGGGGGTCACGAAGGTCTCGACGTAGTTCATGTGCAGCATGCTGGTGATGGCTGCGTCGGTGGTGAGGTAGTTGGCGCGGGCGTCCTTGGCGACGAAGAAGCCCCGCGCCTCGAGCGCCTGGACAAAGGGGCCGTTGTCGTAGCCGTAGGAGCGCTTGAGCGCGTCGGCGCGGCCGTAGCCGTCGAGCAGCACCACCACCACGTCGGGCAGGGTCTTGCCGGGCTGGTAGGCGACCGCCTGGGCCGCTGCGCCCTTGGGCGCTGGGGGCGCGCCGCCGAAGAGGGCAGGGACCAGCGCCATGGTGACCGTGGTCAGACCCATGGCGTTGAAGACCAGGGTCTGCACGTCGAGGGCGGCGCGCCTGCGGAGCAGCAGCCAGGCCGCGGTCAGGCTGCCGCCGGCGAGCGCGGCCACGGTCACAGCGAAGCGCACCTTGGTGCTGGGGAAGCTGCCGACACCCCGCAGCTCCAGCCAGGCGAAGGTGTCGCTGACGACACCGAAGGCCAGTCGATAGCCGAAGATCGCGGCCGCGCAGCTCGCCAGCACGGCGGCGCGGCGGGCGTCGCGCAGGGCGGCGAAGGCGAGCCCCCAGACGACGAGCCCGGCGAGCGCACAGAGCGCGACCGGGCCCATGGCCTCGGACGCACCGACGATGTGCGCGTTGGCGCCGAAGAGCATGGCGCACGGCCACGCCCACAACAGCGCGGGGTGCAGCGGGACACGGCTCAAGAAGGGGCGCTGGGCCTCGGGCTGACTCATGGGGCTCCAGGGGGGGCTGGCGCGGCCGCTCAGGCGCTCGCTTTCAACGTCGCGACGATGAAGGTGCGACCCGTGTCGAGGAAGGTGCCGTACTCGAGGACCTTGCGCTCGTGGATGTCGAAGTAGCGCTCGATGGTCTCCACCACGCCCGGCAGACCGTCGCCCTCGTGCTCGGGGGGGTGCGACTCGAAGATGAGCGTGCCCCCCGGCTTGGTCAGGCTGGCGCACTTGCGGAAGAAGTCGTCGACGCTCTGCTCGGTGTTGCCGTCGTAGGTCGAGTGGTTCGCGAACGAGAGCACCACGTCGAACTTGGCGCCCTCGTCGCCGGACGAGGCCTGGGCCGCCTGGTAGTCCTCGAACGAGACCACAGACAGGTCCGCGTTGGTGATGCCGAGGAAGTCCGCCACCTTGTGGGCGACCTCGATGAGCACGGGGTTGATGTCGAAGCCGACCACGTGCTTCGCCACGGGCGCCATGGCCAGCGAGAGGAAGCCCGAGTTGCAGCCGATCTCGAGGACGGTCTTGCCCTTGACCCGCTCGAGCAGGTCCATGTGCTGGACGCGGAGCCCTGTGGCGCGCAGCCCACGCAGGCCGATCTGCTCACAGCTCTGATAGAAGTAGCCGGAGCCGTAGTCGTACGAGGCCCACTCCTTCTGGCTTCGCGTGACCAGCTCGTTGAGCGTGCGGTGCAGGGCAAAGCGCTCGGGCTCGGTGTGCAGCGCGGCGTAGTCCTTCTGCCGGTTGAGCAGGGAGAGCTTACCGGTGCGCGAGCGCTCGAAGAACGAGTCCATGAGGAACTTGAAGGGCGCGAAAGCCGAGTAGTTTTCGTAGTATTTCTGGTACTTCTGCATAGTCGCCTGTTCATGCACGCGTAGGGCGCCGTGGACACGCCGAGCGGGATGCGGCGCGGAGGCTACCAGGGTCGCCGCCAGATGGCCCCTGCCCTCAGCACGGGCGATGGGGTCGGGCCCGCCGGGGTCCTGCGCGCCGTTCGACCGTGTCCGCCCCCAAGACGCAGTCTGCTAGGCTCCGCCCTCACGCGCCGGCCACGCGGTGGCGCCCTTTCCGCGGGAGACCCAGACGATGCAGCGGCGACTGATTGTGATGCGACACGCCAAGAGCTCGTGGACGTCGAGTGCCACCTCCGACCACGAGCGGCCGCTCAACGGCCGGGGCCGCAAGGACGCGCCGCGCATCGCCGCGGCCCTCCACGCCCGCGGCTGGTGGCCGGACGCTGTGGTCAGCTCGGACGCGACGCGCACCCGGGAGACCTGGGCGCTCATGGCGGCGGCCGACGTGCCGGAGGTGGCCGACGTGCGCTTTGAGCCGGGCCTCTATCACGCTGGCTGGCGCGAGGTGCACGCGTCGGCCGCGACCTGGCCGCAGCGCTGGGAGACCGTGCTGCTCCTGGGCCACAACCCGGGTTGGGAGGCCTTGGCCGCCCGCCTGAGCGACGTCTGGGCCGAGATGACCACGGCCAACGCGGCGCTGTTGACCTGCGAGGCCGAGCGCTGGATCGAGGCGCTCGAGGGACAGTGGGAGCTCGAAGAGACGCTCCGACCGAAGGAGCTGACCGGCCTGTGAGCCAGTGGTCCCCCCTCGCTGCCGCGCCGCGGCCAGCGGACGCCCCTCCGCGGCTGATCGCCGTGGATCTGGGCCTGCGCACGGGGGTCGCTTGCTTCGGCGCCGACGGCACCTTGCGTTACGCCCGCGCGCGCCGCTTCGCCAACCGCACGCGGCTGCGCGCCGCGATCCCCAGCCTGCTCACCGGCGAGGGCCCCTTGGCCTGGGTGGTGGTGGAGGGCGACCCGGCCCTGGCGCGGCTGTGGACGCGCGCCGCTGAGCGCCTCGGGGCGCAGACGCTGCGGGTCGCGCCGCACGTGTGGCGCGACGCGTTGCTCTTGCCGCGCGAGCGGCGCAGCGGTCAGGACGCCAAGTCGGCGGCGCTGCGAGACGCGCAGCGGCTGCTGGCCGACGCCGGCCGATCGCCGGTCGTGCCACTGAAGCACGACGCCGCAGAGGCGGCGCTGATCGGGCTGTGGGCGCTGTCTCAGGTCACGTGGCCCAGGGCGAGCCCTGCCGGCGCGCGCGAGGCCGCAGCAGGCCCGACGTCGCGCG
>JAUIAC010000512.1 GCA_030425545.1 bacterium
GTTGGTCTTCAGCTGGGCTGCACCCACGTGAAGACCAACTGCGCCGACGGCAACAGCTGCACGCTGGACGCCTGCGACGCCAAGACCGGCAAGTGCAGCTTCCCCACCAAGGCCGACGGCAGCGGCTGCGACGCGGACCAGAGCGGCTGCACCGTGGCTGACAGCTGCAGCGGAGGGGTGTGCAAGGCAGGCGCGCCGGTGGTGTGCCAGCTGCCCACGGGGCCGTGTGAGCAGGCGCTGTGCACGGCCAAGGGGTCCGACGCCTACCAGTGTACCGTGGCCGCGAAGGCCGACGGCGATGCCTGCGACGACGGCGATGCCTGCACGTTGGTGGCCGAGTGCGCCAAGGGGCAGTGCGCCGCCAAGAGCGGCAACGAGGGCTTGTTCCGGCTGACGGTGGCGCCCAAGAACGGGAGCTCGGGCGCGTTCACGGCGGTGATGCCGGTGGCCGACGGCGGCTTTGTGCTCGGTGGGCGGACGTGGAGCGGGACCAGCGAAGACAAGACCTGGCTGATGCGCGTCGACGCTGCCGGCAAGGCCCTGTGGGAGAAGAACAACACCGCGAAAAACGGCAACAGCACGGGCGCGGTGGTGGCGCTGACGCCCGTGGCCGGCGCTGGCGTGGGGGTGCTGCGCAACACGGCGACCGGCGGCGCCTTCGACGTGGTGGCGCTCGACGGCAAGAACGTGGTGCTGACCCTCAAACTCGCGTCGCACGCGGGCACGCTGAAGGTGGCGGGGTTGGGGGTGCTGGGCGACGCCAGCACCATGGTGGCCGGTACGCGGACAAAGGACGGCGCGACAGCGCCGTGGGCGAGCCGGCTGACCACGCTGGGCGCGACGCTGTGGAAGCACAGCTTCAGCACGGCCACGGACGCTCGGGTGTTCGGCGCAGGGGCGGTCAACGGGGGGCTCACCGCGGTGGGTGAGAGCGGCGTCGGCAAGGCTGTGCGGGCCTGGGTGGGGCACGTCTCGGCGCAGGGCGCGCTGCTCTGGCATCACGCCTTGGACGGGACGTCGTACGGCCGGCTGGTGAGCGTGGCGCCTGGGCCGGACAAGGGCATGGTGCTGGTGGGCACGCGGGCGGCGGTGAGCAAGCCGCGCACCGTGGTGTTCGCGCTGAACCACGACGGCACCACGCGTTGGTCGCTCGCCACGCCCAACGCCAGCTTTGGGCTCGGTGGCGTCTACGTGGGCGGCGCGCTGCGTACGGTAGGACGCTCGGTCTCCGGACCGACGAGCGGCGACCCTCTGCTGGTGGGCGCGGATCTGCTCGGCAACCCGATGTGGACCCGCAGCCTCCCGGGCAAGCCCCTGGGTGAGGCGACGACCTTGATTGGGCTGGCGGACGACTCGGTCGCGGTGGTCGGCCAGGTCGGCGACGGCGCGGGCAAGCAGCGCGGCCTGCTCTGGCGGGTGGGGGCCTTCGGCGCCGACACCTGCAAGGGCCAGGGCAAGTGCGCCGGCAAGAAGGTGGCCGACTGCGCCGACAATCAGGCCTGCACCGCAGATCACTGCGTCGCGGACAAGGGCTGCCTGTCTCTGCCGTCGCCGGGGTACACCTGCGACCCGGGCGACGGCTGCCACCTCGACGGGCTCTGCGTCGACAACGCGTGCAAGCCCACGGGGCGGACCCTGCTCTTCACCCGCACGTCGACGTCCACGGCGGACGTGGCGCGGTGGACCGGCGGCCTGGCCATGGTGGGGGGCGGCTGGCTGGTGTTCGGCCAGCGCAAGGACTTCGACCCTGTGCTCGAGCGGCTGGACCCCACGGGCGAGGTGCTCTGGAGCGCGACCTGGGACGACTACCAGAAGTACGTGACCAAGGTCCCGACCACGGTGGCGGCCGCGGTGGCGCGCAGCGACGGCGGCGCGCTGGTGGCGTCCAAGCGCTTTGTGCAGGGCAACAACAAGGAGCTGCCCGTGCTGCGTCGCATCTCGGCCACGGGAGACGTGGTGTGGGCGTACAACGCCGACCTGAAGACGGCCAAGCTCGACGGCGAGCCGACGGACCTGGCGGCCGTGCCGGGCACGGAGCACAGCCTGCTGTTGACCAGCAAGGCCGGCTCGCTGCAGCTGGTGCGGGTCGACGGCGCGGGCAAGGCGGTGTGGACGCACTATGTCGACCTGAGCAACCAGTACGGCGCGACGGTGGGGGAAGGCACCCGTCCGTCGGTGGCGGCGCACCCGGACGGGGGCGCCTTCATCGGTGTGACCCGCGCGCCCAAGGTGGCGTCGGGGTGGCCCTGGCGACCGATGATCCGGCGGGTCAACGCGCTCGGCGGGCCGCAGCAGAACGTGGGCGTGTGGGACGCGCAGTTCCTGGATCTCGGCGCGGCCAAGCTGGCGCGGGTGCTGCGGCGGAGCGACGGCGCCAACCTCGCGGTGGGCTGGATTCCGTCGCCCGACGAGACCACGTCGCGGCTGTGGGCGCTGCGCTTCTCAGACGCGGGCAAGCCGCTGTGGCAGCGCGAGATCCGCAGCACGACGCAGGCCTTGAACGCCACGCTGCTGCCCGACGGAGGGGTCGCGCTGCTCGGCACAGCCACCACCGCGGCCGGCACGGAGGCGCTGCAGGTGGCGCGGCTCAACGGGGTCGGTGGCCTGCTGTGGGAGCGCAGCTACGCGCCGGCCGGGCTCTCGGGGAGAGCGGGGGTCGGCCAGGCCATCGCCAGCGACGCGGTGGGCAACCTGCTGCTGGCGGGCGAGGCGATGGCCAGCGCGAGCAGCAGCAAGCCGCTGCTCTTTCGCCTCGACCGGGAGGGGCGCGCGTCGTGCGCCGAGGCGGGCTCCTGCGGCAAGGTGCTCGCCGCCACGGCCAGCCAGGGTTGCGACGACAAGCAGCCCTGCACCGTGGACCGCTGCGACCCCAAGGCGGGCAAGTGCACCCACACGCCGGCGCCCGAGGGGTTGGCCTGCGGGGCGAACAGCGCGTGTGTGGCGGGCGTCTGCAAGGCCGGGAAGCCGGGCTTCGTGTTGGTGCCGAAGGGCAGCTTCGTCATGGGCTGCAACCTGGCCAACGACCCGAGCTGCGAGAAGCAGGAGAACCCCAACCGCACCCTGAGCCTGCCGAGCTTCTGGATGCAGCGCGCCGAGGTGACCTTTGGCGAGCTGCAGCTGTGTGTGAACGCGGGCGTGTGCAAGGCCACGCCCTACTACAAGGAGAGCAAGAAGGACCTGCCCGCGACCCATGTGTCGTACGCGGAGGCCCAGATCTACTGCAAGCACGTCGGCGGCCGCCTGCCGAGCGAGGCGGAGTGGGCCTACGCGGCCAAGGGCAGCTGCGCGCTGGTGGACGGGGTCTGCGCCGAGGGCATGCCGGTGCAGCTCCGGTCGAAGAAGTGGAGCGCGTGTCAGTGGGTCAACAAGGTCACCAAGAACCCCTTTGCCTATGGCTGCGGCGGCACGGCGCTGCGGCAGGGCGGGCAGGCCGGCGGCGACCGGAGCCCCTTCGGGCTGCTCGACATGCAGGGCAACCTCGGGGAGTACGTGGCGGACTTTCACAAAGACGACGCGTACAAGCTCGACTTCAGCAAGTTCCCCTTCGGGCCGACGAGCGGGCCGCTGCGCGTGGTGCGTGGGTCCACGTGGCTCAACGACAAGACCGACGCCAAGGTGCGGCTGTCGCGTCGGCGGCAGGGGTCTGCGGGCGGCGCGGAGACCTACGGGTTCCGGTGCGTGATACCCTGAGCGCATGACCTGGACATGCGAGGGGCGTGGTCGCCCGGCGTCGGACCTCGACAGCGCCCTGCGCGCTGGCGTCGCGTGCCTGCTCGCGTGCGCCCTGCTGGGCGGCTGCGACGCCGGGGCGGCGCTGGAGGGCGACGCGCTGGGTGGTGACGTCGGGGCGGAGCTCGGGCCAGCGCTGGAGCGCCACGTGTCGCATCTGCAGGGTGCGGCGGTGGTGTGTGCCAAGCCCCTGCCCAACGGGCAGTGCCCCTGCGTGACGACCCAGGACTGCGCCGCCAACGTGACAGACCCCTGCCGGACCCTGACCTGTGTGCAGGGGGTGTGCGACTACCCGCAGGACCCGGCGCGGCTGGACTGTTGTTCGACCTGGACGAACCCGGGATGCGACGACAAGAAC
>JAUIAC010000513.1 GCA_030425545.1 bacterium
CGGCACCGCCTACGACAAGGTGAGCGAGAAGGTGCTCCTGGGTCCGTCGCGCGAGAACCTGGCCTTCTTCCATCCCTCGCCTGTGTTGGTGGACCTGCTGGATCCGGCGTCGCTGGGCAAGCTGCCGCAGGCGGGCCTGCGTCGGGAGGCCAGGGACCGCCTCCGCAAGGGCCTGCTGCAGCGAGGCATCACCGTGAGCGAGGGTGTGGGCGCTCCCCGCCACCTGCCAGAGCTCCTGGTCGCGCTCGAGCGGAGGGCGGGATGCTGGGAGGCAAGCTCGGCAGCCTGGACCTCCCTCGCGCAAGAGCTGCGCAAGACGGTGGCCGCCGGCGACAAGAGCATGGAGAACGCGGTCGCAGAGTGGGGCGCAGCGACGCCCGAACCGCTGCGGCGGCTCCAGCCTGCGGAGCTCGACAGCCTGGTGGAGGCCGCGCTCTGCGGCGCCGGCGTCGTGCTCGGGCGGAGCCTGCGGAGGCACGGCTTGTCCCTCGAGCAGGCGGGGCTGCGCCGCGCGGTCAAGACCAGCTGGGCGGGGCTGCGCAGCTACCTGAACAACCCCTGGATGAGCGCTTCGCTGCGCCGCATCGTGCCAAGGAGCGGTGGCTATCGTGACCACATCCAGGCGGCGATCCTGGCGGGCAACCTCGAGTCGGTGCTCGACGAGCACCTGTGGATCACGCGCACCCTCCGCGGCAGCACGCCAGCAGAGGCCGCCGCTGCGCTCGAGCTGGCCCTGTCGCTGCGGACGTCGTCCCTTGTCGTTCACGGGCTGGGGCAGGATGCCGACTTTCGACTACGCGCTCACGCCGCGCTGCCGTTTTCGTCCGTGGTTCAACAGCAACGTGCCGGGACGAAGGACTCGGGGAGGTCGGCCTCGGCGCGTCAGGACGAGCTCCGTGGGGCGTTCAACAGCCCCTTCTGGCCGCACGTGCTGGCGAGCACGTCTGTGGGGCAGGAGGGACTGGACTTTCACGCGTGGTGCGCGCGCGTCGCGCACTGGGACCTGCCGGGCAACCCGGTCGACCTGGAGCAGCGCGAAGGCCGGGTCGACCGCTACGGCGGGCTGGCCGTGCGTCGGGCGCTGGCGAAGCGGCTCGGGCTTGCACCGGTGGGGCCGCTGGAGAGCCCATGGCGCGACGTGGCTGCTCGCGCTGAGCAGGCGTTCGCGAACGACGACGCTGGGCTGGCTCCTTGGTGGATCTGCCAGGACGCGACGGTGGAGCGGCTGGTCTTCGACGTGCCGCTCAGCGAGGCGCAACAACGGCTGGCGCGGCTTCAGCAGCAGCGCATGCTGTACCGGCTGGCGCTCGGGCAGCCGGACCAGGAGGACCTGGTCGAGGCGTTGCACGGGCGGGTCTCGGCCGAGGAGGCGCGGCGGGCGACCTTGGTGCTGTCGCCTTGGCGGTACGGACCGGCAGGAGCGGTCGACACGGGTCTCACGTGACGCACCACCCGCCTACCACCCATACCGCACGCGGTGGTAGGCCAACCACGCTCGCAGCTGCGGCGCCAACGGCCCCGCCCGCAGCCGGTCGACGATCGTCTCCTGCCCCACCGTCTCGAACACGCTGGGATCCCGGAGGGTCGCCCGCACGATCTCCTCCACTGTCGCCAGCTGCGGAAAGCGACGGCTCAGCGGCGTGGAAGACACGGCGCGCCGGTAGTCCGCATTGGCCTCGGGGCACACGACCACGACCCGGGCCTCGTCGACCGGCGTGTCGGGCGACACACCTTTCGCCAGCACGCGGTCCCGCAGCAGGTGCATCCGCATGAGCTGATAGAAGGGCTCGAACAGAAACTCGTCGAGCGGGGCGATTTGGTTGAACGACGAGCTCGGCGCGGCGAACAGCGCAGAGTAGCGTCCGCGACGCGTGTCTCCGGAGCTGCCGATGCCCTTGTCGCTCGGGTGCAAGTAGGCCTCGCAGTACTTCCACTCGATGAGATAAGCGCGCCGGCCGCCGGGGACGCTGGCGACGAGCAGGGCGTCGATGCTGGTCTGATTCGCGCCACGGGTGATTCGCCCGCCCTCCAGTGGGCGGTCCCAGCCGACCCACTCGAACTCCACCAGCGCGCGATGCCCGGCCGGGTCGGCGATGGCCTCCGCGTCGATCACGTCGTCGTCGATGCAGCGGAGGAAGGCCGTCAGCGCTCCGGGGATGGCCGCGAGAGGGAGCAGGAAGTTGACGCAGCAGACCTGCGAGCTCGCGAGGTTGCGGGTCGGGCCTACATAGTCGACGCCGACCTTCCGGTCTCCACTCCGCGCGTTGGTCCACCACTTGATGCCCCGGTCGCGGAAGAAGCGCATGGCGCCGTCTGGGCCTCGGATGCTGGGATACAGGTTCTCGAGCTCATGGCCGTGCGCCACCAGGTGCGGGTTACGTCGCGCCTTGTCGTCGGCCGGCTGCTGGGCACCAGCGCTGAGCGTCGCGCGGAACGCGGCTTGCTGGCGGCGCGCCAGCGTGCCGAATCGTTGGGTCCTTGCCATATGCTCCCCTCCCGGCGCCTCTCTTCGTCGCGCATCGATCTTCGAGGTGCTACTGACACAACCCACAAGAAGACCCAGCACAAGCGTTCCCCGCCTTGCCGGTCCCGGTCGCGTCACAGCAGTCGCCATACTGCTTGCAGTCCGCGTCGCAGAAGCACGTCTTCGCAGTGTTGCCGCCGCCGCAGTTGGCGTCGCAGAAATGCCCGCCACCACCACCGCCGCCACCGGTGCTCCCGCCGCAGTCTTGCGGGCAGTTGAAGCTCTTCTCCCCGGCGGCGGAGTCGCACTGGCCGTTGCCGCACACATAGGCTGGGGTCACCTGCACCTCGACGAAGACGATGCCCTTCTTGCCCTGCTTGTGAACGTCCACAGGGAAGACGCCCCCGACCTTGAGCGCGGTCGTCAGTGCGCCGCCGTCGACACCGACGGTGCCGATGAGGTCGTCGAACACCGCGTCGCTGTCGTACAGGCTCAGGGTGAGCTTGGTCGACGCGTCGACGGTGACGCCGGACCAGGTCACCCCGGTCCACGACGGCGCGTGGGTGTTGCCGATTTTGGGCAGGCTCAGGGAGCCCACCGTCTTCCCCTGGCTCGAGAGCGAGACGGTGCCGTAGGGGTCGGGCGCCGAGGTCAGGTTGGACACAAAGCCGGCGAGGCTGGCGACCGAGGGCAGCAACGCGGCCCAGTTGCCGGTGGCGTAGGCCTTGGCTGCGTCGCTCAAGAGCTGCTCGAACTTCAGCCGGTCGCTCTCCGGGATCGTGCCGCCGTCCCAGGTCTTGTTGTCGTCGGGGTCAAAAGGGCTCAGCACCAAGCTCAACATCGTCACCGTCGACGGCACCGCATAGCAGGCGGTGCCCGGACCCGAGAAGCCCGGGCCGCACTCGCACACGGAGGCTTTGCCGGGCTGCGGCACGCACTTGGCGTTGGCGTCGCAGGCGCCGCCGCAGTCCTTGTCCTGGTTGCAGGCGTAGCCGTTGCCCTTGTAGCCCGGCTTGCAGGCACAGCTGAAGGTGCCAGGCGTGTTCGTGCAGGTGGCGTTGGTGTCGCAGGGTGGCGTGGCGGTGGCGCACTCGTCGATGTCGACGCAGCCTTGGCTGGTCTTGCTGTAGCCGGCGTCGCAGTTGCACTCCCAGCTGCCCTCGGTGTTCACACAGGCACCGTTGGCGCCGCATTGGCCTGCGCCGGTCTTGCACTCGTCGATGTCGAGACACTGCACCCCGTTCCCCGTGAAACCGGGCATGCACGCGCAGGTCGGCGCGGCGCCCACGTTGTTGGTGCAGAAGGCGTGTTGGTCACAGCCGCCGTTGTTGGTCTGGCACTCATTCAGGTCCTTACAGGTGTGGCCATTTCCCTCGTAGCGCAGCTTGCACTCGCAGGTGGCCTTGCCCTCGACCACGGTGCAGTAGGCGTTGACGTCGCAGGTGACGTTGGCGCAGAGCTCTGCTGAGGCGAGCTGCTTGCAGACGCCGCCTTGCAGGCAGGCCTGGCCCTGGGGACAGTTGCCACAGCTGCCGCCGCAGCCGTCGTCGCCGCAGGTGAGGCCGGCGCAGTTGGGGGTGCAGGTGGCGCCGGAATCCGTGGTGC
>JAUIAC010000040.1 GCA_030425545.1 bacterium
ACGAGCTCGCCGTGGTGGTCGACCCGAGCCACGCCGCGGGCCGACGCGACCTGGTGGCGCCCCTGTCGCGCGCAGCGCTGGCCGCCGGCGCCCACGGCCTCCTGGTCGAGACCCACCCCGACCCGGCGTCGGCCCGCTCAGACGGCGCCCAAGCCCTCTCCCCCGCCGCCCTGGCGACCCTGCTCCCGGAGCCCAGACCATGACCACGTCCCTCCCCTCCTCCCCGCCACAGACCGCCCTGTCTGCGCCCGATCGCCTGGGTGGCGGGGCGATGTTCGACCGCATCGCCCAGCGCTACGACCGTCTCAACCGGATCATGAGCATGGGCCTCGACCTGCTGTGGCGCCGGCGGCTGGTGCGCTCCCTGGGCCCGCTGACGGCGGGAGATCGGGTCCTCGACCTCGCCACGGGCACGGGCGACGTGGCCCTGGCCATCGCGCGCACCTGGCCCGGCACCACGGTGACCGGCGTCGACCCGAGCGTCGGCATGCTCGGGGTGGGGACGCGCAAAGTGCGCGACCAGGGCTTCGCGCAGCGCATCGACCTGGTCGAGGGCGACGCCCAGGCCCTGCCCTTCGACGACGACACCTTCGCCGCGAGCTGCATCAGCTTCGGCATCCGCAACGTGCCGGACCGCCTGCTCGGCCTCCGCGAGATGGCGCGCGTGACCCGTCCGGGAGGCGTGGTCGCGGTGCTGGAGCTCTCCGAGCCGCGAGAGGGGTTCTTCGCGCCGCTGGCGCGGGCCCATGTCCACCACGTGGTCCCGCGGCTGGGGGCCTGGCTCTCGGGAGAGCAGGAGTACCGCTACCTGCAGGAGAGCGTGGCGGCGTTCCCGCCCCCGGCACAGTTCTCCGCGCTGATGCAGGACGCAGGGCTGGAGCACGTGCGCGTGCAGCCGCAGACCTTCGCCACCGCGCACCTCTACGTGACGCGGAAGCCCGCGCGATGAGGGCTGCACGCTGAGAGGGAGGCCGCGGTGTGGCGTCCGTCCACGGCGAGATTCCACATGTGGTATTTCTAAACAACCGCATGGGCTGACGAGCGGCTGGCCCCACCGACCAATCGCTCGCTTTTTTCACCTATTCTCAGCGTGTTGACGACTTTTTTCGTCAGGTTGGCACGACCCCTGCTTTAAGACCGGGTGTCGCTGCAAGGTCGCAGAGACCGTGTCCGGAGCCACGCACCGCTCCGACCCCTCGTGCCCCGGGCGCCTGCCGCTCAACCCTGCCCCTCTCCAAGGCAGGCGCCCGGGACCTTGGGACCTCTCGCTCGCAGGCGACGTGTCCAGCGCGCAGCTGTGTGTGCTGCACCTCTCCCCTGCGAACCGCACGCCGAGCGTCCGTCCTGGGCCATCAACCCTGCCCCTCTCCACGCCCAGGGCGGACGACCGGTGAGCGCTGCTCCTCCACGATCACAACGCTGTCCTGCGCCTCCGCCGAGCCCGGTCTGGTGGGCGCACGAGGCGCCCCTCCGATCGGCGCCGGGGTCTGGCAGCCACGGCAGGGCCCGCGGCCGTGTGCAGCACGTGGCCAGGGTCGCGGGATCTGCTAGCCTGCCGGGCCCTGACCAGCCGGAGATTGGCCCATGCGTTCCCTACACCACCGCGACTCCCTTCGAGATCGCACCAGGACCCGAGCCGCACGCGTCGTCGCGCTGCTGTGTGCCCTCACGTTGAGCGCTGGGTGCGGAAGTGAAGAGGAGCCAGCCGCGGGCAACGGCGCCGGCCTCCCAGACGGCAACGGCTTGATCTTCGACAGCGCCGGTGGCTTTGACGGCAGCGCCGACACCGCCGCCCAGGGCGACGCGACGAGCGTGGCGGACGTCGCGGTCGATCCCTGCTCGTTCCCGAAGGCTCCGGAGGTCGGCGACCCGGGGGCCGCGTGCGCGACGCCGGACGACTGCGACAGCGGCTTCTGCATCGACACGCCGGAGGGCAAGCGGTGCACCAAGACCTGCACCGAGTGCTGCCCCACGGGGTGGAAGTGCGAGCAGGCCCCGGGTCAGGACACGGTGTTCATCTGCCTGCCGAAGCTGGGCGCGCTGTGCCTGCCCTGCACGGACGACGCGGCGTGCGGCGCGCTGGCCAAGGACGCGCTGTGCGTCGCGTATGACGACGCCGCGGCCGGCACGTCGTCTCGCTTCTGCGCCGGCGCGTGCGACGGGGACAGCGACTGTCCGGCCGGTTACGCGTGCAAAGACGCCAAGGGCACCAAGGGCGCGGCGAAGCAGTGTCTGCGCTCGGCCGGCGCGTGCCCGTGCACCGACAAGGCGGTGGCGAGCGGGCTGGAGTCGGCGTGCACGGTGAGCAACGCCGCGGGCACCTGCGGCGGGGTCCAGACCTGCAGCGCGAGCGGCCTCGGCGCGTGCAGCGCAGCGACCCCCGCAGGCGAGACCTGCAACGGCACAGACGACGACTGTGACGGCGAGACCGACGAGGGCATCGCCGACAGCCCCTGCGAGATCAAGAACGCCCACGGCACCTGCACCGGCACGCAGACCTGCAGCGGCGGCCAGCAGTCTTGCGACGCCCAGACGCCTGCCGCAGAGCAGTGCGACGGCGCCGACAACGACTGCGACGGCCAGACCGACGAGGGCTGCGACGACGACGGCGACGGCTACTGCGCCCAGGGCATCGGCATCGTCGGGCTCCCGGCGGGCTGCACCGCCGACGTGGCGAAGTGCAACGCCAGCGGCGGCCTTCCGGCCTGGTGCGCCAAGGGCGTGGGCGACTGCGACGACTCGGCGGCCACGGGCAAGCCGGTCAACCCTGGCGCCAAGGAGACCTGCGGCAACCAGCTCGACGACGACTGCGACGGGGTGACCGACGCCCCGGGCCCCGGCGACAAGCCCGCGGATCCGGTGGGCTGCAAGCTGCACTACCCGGACGTCGATCTCGACGGCTTCGGCGGCGTCAACGGCGCGTGCCTGTGCGGGCCGACCCAGGCCTTCCCCGTCACCGACAACACGGACTGCGACGACAGCGACAAGCAGGTGAACCCGAAGGCCAAGGAGATCTGCAACAACGACAAGGACGACGACTGCAACAACAGCCAGAACGACGTCGACGCCAAGGACTGCACCAGCTTCTACATCGACGGCGACGGAGACGGCTACGGCAGCGCGACCGCGGGCTCCAAGTGCCTCTGCGCGCCGCTCGAGAGCTACAAGGCCACGCAGGGCGGCGACTGCGACGACAAGAAGACGAGCGTCAACCCCAAGGCCAAGGAGGCCTGCAACACGATTGACGACAACTGCAACGGGGCGACCGACGAGGCCGACGCGGTGGGCTGCAAGGCCTGGTACGTGGACGGCGACAAGGACACCTGGGGCGACAAGGACAAGAGCGCGTGCCTGTGCGGGGCCACGCCGCCCTACACGACACTCCAGGGTGGCGACTGCAACGACGGCAGCTACGCGGTGAGCCCGGGGTTCAAGGAGATCTGCTACGACAGCCTCGACAACAACTGCGACGGCAAGACCGACGAAGAGGACGGCAAGGGCTGTGTCGACTTCTGGCTCGACGAGGACGGCGACGGCTTCGGCAGCAAGAAGCTGGGCGCCAAGTGCCTGTGCGACAAGGGCTCCGTGCCTGGCTACACGGCCACCAAGGGCGGCGACTGCGACGACGACAAGGTCACCGGCAAGGGCACCTACCCGAGCGCGACGGAGATCTGCGACGGCAAGGACAACGACTGCGACGGCAAGACCGACACCGGCTGCGACCTCGACGGCGACGGCTGGTGCGCGAGCGGCAAGACGGTGGTCGGCAAGCCGAAGTCGTGCCCGAAGGGCGGCGGCGACTGCAACGACGACCCCAACAAGGGCGGCAAGGCCGTGTTCCCGGGCGCGAAGGAGATCTGCAACGGCAAGGACGACAACTGCGCCAAGGGGGTCGACGAGGGCTGCGACGACGACGGCGACGGCTACTGCGACAAGAACATGGTCACGGTGGGCAAGCCGGCCGTGTGCCCCAAGGGCGGCGGCGACTGCAGCGACACCGACAAGAGCCGCAACCCGGGCGCGAAGGAGATCTGCGACAACAAGGACAACAACTGCAAGTCGGGCACGGACGAGGGCTGCGACGACGACAACGACGGCTGGTGCGACGCCAACATGACGGTCGTGGGCAAGCCCAGCACCTGCCTGAAGGGCGGCGGAGACTGCTGCGACGGCGACAGCAAGGCCTACCCGCAGGCGAGCGGCTGGTTCAGCGTCAAGAACAAGTGCGGCAGCTGGGACTACAACTGCAGCAAGGGCTTCGAGAAGCGGTGGACGGTCAAGGCGGCGCCGAAGCACATCTGCCAAGGCTTCTTGTGCACCGACAAGGCCGAGTGCGTCGCGGATCCGCAGGGGTGGTCAGGATCTCCGCCGAGCTGCGGCGTCAGCAGCACGTGGATCTCGGACTACCAGTGGGACGGCTCGATCAGCTACCCGCTGGTGAACACCTGCAAGACCTCGGTGACCTCGCAGCGCACGCAGCAGTGCCACTGACGGGCTCCTGAGGGGCCTCGTCAGAGACGGACCGCTAACGGCCGCGCAGGGACTTGCGCAGCGCAGCTTGAACCGACGGGTGCCGCTCCGCCCGCAGCTGGGAGCGCAGGAGCGTCGTGACCGTCGCGGTCCGCGCGGTGCGCAGGCCGCTCGCCGCAGCCTGACGGATGCGCCAGGCCGGAGACGTGAGCCAGCGGCGGGCCTGCGAGAGCGGCGCGGGCTTCGCCAGCCGGAGCGCGCCGCGCACGGCCCACCAACGCAGGTTGTCCGGCAGCTGGTCCGTGTTCGCCAGCGCGATGAGCGGCGTCCGAGACTCGGCCGCGAGCAGCGGCAGCACACTGACTGCGCGGACCCGAAGCCAGCCGTCGACCTTGGCGTCGCGCGCGATGGCCGCGAGCTGGCCGGCGGTGTCCTTGGGCGCCACCCGCCGGAGCACGGCGGCGGAGGGGCCGGTGTCGATGCCTCGGAGCGCCTGCAGCAGCGCCGGCGCGTGGCTGTGCTTGGCCGGGGCCGGGCCGGCCGCGAGCGCTGAGGCAGGTCCGAGCAGCGCCAGCGCGAGCGCCGCGACGGACGCCCAGCGCCAAGGACGCGGCGCGAGACGCGCCCCACGTGGCGCCGCGGGGCGTGGACGGCAAACCGAGGGCGGCGGGGTCGTCGTGAGGGTCATGGTGTGCCTCCAGCCGGGTGGCGCACCCAGGGGTTGTTGCGCAGGACGGCGGCTTGCTGCGGCGTGAGCTTCTCGCCCGCCTTGCTGCCGTCCCAGTACATGAGGTTGGTCTCGTCGTTGGGCGGCGTGTCGTCGATGGGGTCGTGAATCGCGGGCTGGAAGCCACCCCACGAGTTCTCGCTGGAGTGAAAGAGGCCCAGGTAGTGGCCGAGCTCGTGGGCCATGGTCAGCCCGACGTCCGCGCCGGCCTGTCGCCCGCCGGGCAGCTGGACGTCGATCGCGATGAGCACGGTGGAGCGCCCTGTGCCCTGCACGCCCACCGGGCCGGGAAGCCCGCCCGCCACGCCGAGCACCGCGCCGAAGGGCGAGGGGATCTTGCCCACGAAGACCAGGTTGACACCCCACGGGCTCTTGGCGGTCAGCGCGCTGATCTCCTCGAAGTCGCCGGCCGCGGTGCCGTTGCCGAAGTCGACCACCTGATACTGGCTGTCGATGTCGTGGTAGGTGACCGCCCCCACGCTCAGGTTGGCCTGCTTGTACAAGGTCTTGAGCGTCGCGAGCCACGCCTGCACCTGCGTGTCGGCAGGGGCCTTGGCCGCGGTGATGCCCTTGGCGCCGGTGAAGTAGAGGTTGACGTCGAGGGTGCCCTGGCCGGGGACAGCGCCCGTTGGCCCAACGCCCGCCTTGGTCACCACCGACACGTTCACGGCGCCGGCCGGGTAGCTGTAGGTGGGCGGCTGAAAGGGGCCCGACGGCATCGCGGTGCGCATGAAGACGTGAAACGTGTAGGTGCCCGGCTCCACCGCGAGGCCCGGCGCGTTGGGCAGCAAGGCTGCGGAGGCGCTGATCTGCGACGACACCCGCAGCTTGCACGACAGGCACATCTGCCCGCCGAGGTTGACGTTCTGCTTGAACCAGCCGTCCGCGACCAGGACGGTGCCCTTCGGCGACGTCAGCGAGGACAGCCCGTAGGTCACGCCGTGGGTCCCGACCATGTTGATCGCCACGGAGCCCGTGCCCTCGGGGATCGTCACGGTGAAGGGACCGAGGCTCTTCACGTCTTTCGCGTGGCTGTGGGTGCCGAGATCGATCCAGGTCACGGTGGTTGGCCCCGAGGGGAGACCGACGGGGCCGACGTCGGCGGCAGCCCCACCGTCGCTCAGCCCAACGTCCGCTGCCCCGCCGTCTGCAGGCGCCGCATCAGCGGACGCCGTGTCCCCTCCGCTGCCCTGCCCGTCGCTCCCGACGACCTCCGCGCCGCCAGCCCCGTCGGTGAGCGTCGCGGCGTCGGGCGAGGCGTCGTCTGCCAGGCCGCCGTCGGACCCGCCGTCCGCGACTGTGCCCGTCGAGCTCGAGCCCTCGTCGTCCGAGCAGGCGCTCGCGCCGAGCAAGGCGACCCAGACGACACACGCCAGCGCGCGGCGTCGCCGCGCGAGGGCCTCCGTCGCGGCGTGGTGGCCGGCGCGTGCCGGGCCTGGGCAGAGGAGCGATCGCATGGGCAGGTCTCCGTTCGGGTCGTGGGCGCGCTGGCGCGCAGCCTACAGGCTGCCGCGGCTCAGGTCGTGAGCGCCGCGCTGGGCCGCGCTGCGGACGAGGTCGGCGAGCGCGCTTGGGCGGGTGAGATGCAGCTGGTGACCGGCGGATTCGACCACCTGGAGCCGGGACCCCGGCGTCGCCGCGTGGGCGCGTCGAAGCAGGCCCTCATAGCGTGTGTCCAGCGCGCCAGCGACCCACGTCACCCGGGTCGCCAGGGGCGTAAGCGCGGGGAGCCGGTCCGGCTGGGACCCGGTGCTGAGGGCGACCAGCGTGCGTGCGCGCGCCTCGGCCGCGTCGGGTCCTCCGGCGGCGCGCGCGGCGACCAGCGCTGGGCCGGGCGGCAGCTGCCAGACGTCTGCGAGCAGCGGCGCGCGGTACCAGTCCGCGACGAACGCGGCCAGCCCGCGCTGCCGCAGGTCTCGGGCCCGGGCGAGGTCCACGGCGAGGCGCGCCGCGCGATCCGTCGCGTCGGCCAGCCCGGGGTGGCCGCTGACCAAGACGCAGGCAGCGAGGCGCCCCGCGCGCGCGAGGAGGGGCGCCAGCGCCATGGCGACCCGCGCGCCGAGGGAGTAGCCGACCACCACCCAAGGCCCCGCGGCGTGGTTCAGCGCCGCGGCGGCCAGGGCCGCAGCGAGGGTCGCGTGGGCCGGCCGGTCGTCGGGCAGGGGTGGCGCAGCGCCGTGTCCGGGCAGATCCAGCGCGACGTGCGTGAGGCGCGGCAGCAGGTCGACGATGTCTTGCCAGTCGCCCTGCTGACCGAGGAAGCCGTGAAGCCAGAGCACCCGCGGCGCGCCGGTGCCTGCGCGCACCGCCGCGCCCGCCCGCGGCGTGAGCGGCCCAAGCGGCGCCAGCTGCCAGCTCGGCGCTGCGCTCACGTCGTTGTGCCGGGAGGTTGAGCCAGCGGATGCTGGGTCTGCAGGTGCCGGGTCGTCCACGACGCCACGGCCTCACGGGCCGCCGTCCACGCGGTGTGCGCGGCGTCCCGGTCCGTGACCAGCTCCACCAGCCGCGGGGCCCCCTCTGCCAACGCGGCGGCGATGGCGCCCGGGAGCGCCGCTGGCCCCCCAACACCCCGGGCCGGGACACCGAGGGCCGCGGCGACGGGCACCACCCCCTGATCGTGGGCGGCCGCGAACGCCGGCTCGAAGGCCGCGCTGGCCTCACGAATCGGCAGCAGCGAGAAGATGCCGCCTCCCCCGTTGTTCACCACCACCACCACCACGTGCGGCTGCACGTCGCGCAGCAGGGCGAGGCTCCCCATGTCGTGCAAGGCCGCGAGGTCGCCGACGAGCAGCACGACCGGGCTGCCACGCTGCACCGACCAGCCCGCGGCCTGGGCGATGAGGCCGTCGATGCCGCTGGCGCCGCGCGCCGCGGCGACGTCCACGGGCGCCCCGCCGGACGGCGCGAAGGCGTCGAGCAGGCGCACGGCCATGCTGCTCGCAGCCCAGAGTCCAGCGCCTGCCGGGAGCGCGGCGCACACACCGCGCGCCGCGGCGATCTCGTCCCCCTGCAGGGCGCCCAGCCCGGCGCCGACCTCGGCGGCCACCGCGTGCCAGGCCGGCGTGCGGGCGGCCGACCTGGACCGCGGCCAGCCCGTCGGATAGCGCGCGTCGCTGGCGGCCACAAACGCGGCGAGGTCGGTGTCGACGCGGAGGGTGACGGTGTGGTCAGGGTCCTGCCGTCGCGGCCCGGCGCGCAGCACCACGTGATGCGTCGGCGGGCGCGCCGCCAGCCAGCGCTCCACCGCGGCGGAGACCAAGGGTCCGCCGATGCGGACCACCACGTCGGGCGCCAGGGCGTCGGCCCACGCCGGTGACGCCAGCATGAGGTCGTGGTGCGGCAGCACCGACGGTGTCGACGGCCCGAGCCGCAGCCCGGACGCGAGGTCTGCGTGAGTGGGCCAGCCCAGCCGGGCCACCAGCGTGCGCGCGGCCTCGCGCTCGGCGGCGCTGTCGATGCCCCCCACGATCACGAAGCCGCGTGAGGCGCCGCTGAGGGCAGCCCACGTCGCGTCGAGCGCAGCGCCCGTCGGCGCGCGCCGCGCGGCGTACCACCGGGTGAAGGGGTGCTTGGACTCGAGCCACGCGCGCAGCGTCGCGTCGATGCCCTCGGACGAGAGCACCGTCGCCAAGAGCGCGGCCAACCCCGGTGGGCCGGCGGGGTCCAGGGGCTTCCGAAACGCGCAGTTGAGGTGCACCGGGCCCGTCCGCGCGGCGGCCACGGCGTGGTCCACCGTGGTGAGCAGCGCGCGCACCCGCAGGTCTGGATCCGGACACGGCAGGTCGGCGAAGTGGCGGACCCGTCTTCCGAAGAGGTGCACCTGGTCGACGGTCTGGTTGGCGCCCGTGTCCCGGAGCTCCGGCGGCCGGTCGGCGCTGATCAGGAGCAGCGGTACGTTCGACGCGTCCGCCTCGATGACCGCCGGGAGCGCGTGGCCCATGGCCGAACCGCTGGTGGTCACCAGCGCCGCGGGCACGTCTGCGCCCCGGCCGAGCCCAAGGGCGAAGAAGGCCGCCACGCGCTCGTCAACCACCACGTGCAGGGTCACGCCGGGGTGCCGCGCCGCCGCGTCGACCAGCGGCGTGCTGCGAGACCCGGGCGCGACCACCACATGGCGCACGCCAAGCCGCGCCAGCTCCTCCACCATCAAGCGGCCGGCGAGCGTGTTGCATCGGGCGGTGTGCACGGCGGCGGGGTGCGACGCGACGGGGTGCGACGCGACGGGGTGCGACGCGGCCGGGCCCCCGTCCGGCGCAGCACCAGCCGGAGCCGTCGCCGCCGCCCGCTCACCCTGCGCCGTGTCGCTGAGGCGCGTGGCCTCTCCCGGTGTCGCTGGCTCGCTCACGCCTCGCCTCCCCTGTCCCGCGGCTGCCCCGTGACCGCAGCCCAGAGGGCGGCGATCTTGTGATCGATCTCGCGCCACTCCTCCGCCGGATCAGAGCCGGCGACGAGGCCCGCTCCGCTGAAGAGCGAGAGCGTGGCCCCTTCGACCAGGGCTGAGCGGATCGCGACGGTGAAGTCCGCGGTGCGCTGCCCACCGACCCACCCCACCGGCGCGGCGTAGAGCCCCCGCTGAAAAGGCTCGTGGGCCTCGAGCCACGCCTGAGCCGCCGCGCGCGGGGCGCCACAGACGGCAGGCGTGGGGTGCAAGGCCGTGAGCAACGCCGCCAGCCCGCTCGGCCGCGGCGCGCGCTCGACGTGCGGCGCGTCGGCGGTGGACGCCCGGCGTGCGCGCATCGGCGTGTGCAGGTGCTGGACCCGCGCCAGGCGCATCACCGAGGGCGCGTCAGCGACCGACACGTCAGAGGCCACCTCGCTCAGCGTACGCGCCACCATGTCGACCACAGCCGCGTGCTCGCGCCGGTCCTTGTCCGACGACAGCAGCGCCTCGGCGAGGGCGGCGTCGTCGGCGCCGGTCGCACCGCGGGCCCGGGTGCCGGCCAGCGCTTCGCTGGCGACGTGATCCCCGTCGAGCTGCAGCAAGCGCTCCGGGGACGCGCCAAAGAAGGCGGCGTCGGCGCAAGGCTGCAGCAAGAAGCGGAACGCGGCCGGCTCCGTCTCGGCGAAGCGCGCGAGCAGGGTGGCCGCGTCCGGGGCCTCGGCGAGGGAGACCCGGCGCTGTCGCGCGAGCACGACCTTGGTCAGAGGCGTCGTCGCGAGGGTCTCGAGCGCGTGGCGGACCGAGCGCGTCCAGGCGTCCAGCGGCGGCGCGTCGTCGGTCCGTAGCGCGACCAGCGGTTGAGCGACAGCAGCGACCCGCCCGGCCACGGCGGCCAACGCGGCGCGCGTACGGGCCAACTCTGCCTCGGGATCGCTCAGCGAACCCTGGACATGGGCGGCGACCCAGGTGCCCTCAGCGTCACGCCCCAGCTCGACCCGCGGCAGGGCGAAGCGCCAGGCGCCAAAGTCTTTCCACGGGCCGCGTGAGCGGAGCTCGCCGTGAAAGCACGCGCCGCCAAAGAGCCGGAGCCGCCGCGGCGCGTCGGCCAGGCCGCGCTCCAGGGCGTCGAGGCCCGTGTCCCGCGTCCACCCCAGGCCCCCGGCGTGCCAGGCTTCGCCGACGCCGGCGACAAGCAGCGCACCCTCACGGTCAGCCCAGAAGCTGCGCACAGGGGCGCCGTGCAGCCAGGCGATCCCCTCGGACACGCTGACGGGCTCGGCGACGGGGACCTCGACGCGGGTCAGGGTGTGCGGAGCCGCCGAGAGGCTCGCCCCTGCGATGGCGGCCAACGCCGACGCCACGTCCGGCGCCACGGCGAGTCGGTGCAGACGCAGCTGCATCACACCCCCTCGTAGCCGATGCGCCAGGGGACACCGTCCATGGGCAGGTCGTCGACGTGGCTCCGACGCAGCGCGGCGAAGCGTGGCTGCATCTCCGCCAGGCTGTCCCCGCCCAGCTTCTCCAGCAGCGCGTCGGCGAGCACCAGCGCGACCATGGCCTCGCAGATGGGCACCGCCCGGGGCGTCGCGCAGATGTCACTGCGCTCGTAGTCCGTCTGCGCGGTGGCGCCGTCGCGCAGGTCCACCGTCTCCCGCGAGGTCAGCGTCGTGCTGATCGGCTTCATGGCCACCCGGAGCAGCAAGGGCTCACCGGTGGTGACGCCGCCCTCAACGCCGGCGGCTCGGTTGGTGGTGCGGAGCAGCTGTCCGTCCGCGTCGCGGCCGATGCCGTCGTGCACCTGCGTGCCCATGCGGCCGGCCTGCTCGAACGCGCGCCCCAGCTCCACCCCCTTCATCGCCTGAACGCTCAGCAGCGCCATGGCCAGGCGTCCCTCCAGCTTGCGGTCCCACTGCACGTGGCTGCCCAGGCCCGGCGGGAGGCCGAGCGCGACCACCTCGAGCACCCCGCCCAGGGTGTCGCGGGCCTTGATCGCGCGCTTGACCTCCGCCCGCAGCGCCGGCACGGCCGCGGCGTCTGGGCTCGCCATCTCGTCGTCGCGGGCGGTGTGGATCGCCGAGAGCAGCGCCGTCGCCGCCGCCGCGCCGCTCAGCGCACCGCTCGCGCTCGCCGCAGCCGGCTCCGGCAGGTCCACCTCCACCGCGCCGATCTGGCGGACCCAGCCGCCCACCGTGACGCCGAAGGCCCCGAGCAGCTGCGCACAGACCGCGCCAGCCGCGACCCGCATCGCCGTCTCGCGCGCGCTGGCGCGCTCCAGCGAGAGCCGCAGGTCGCGGTAGCCGTACTTCACCGCGCCGGTCAGGTCGGCGTGCCCGGGCCGCGGCCGCGTCATGGGCGCGACGTCGCGGGTCGCCCAGTTGGCCCAGTCCCGGTTGACGATCTCGAAGGCCAAGGGACCACCGGTGGTCGCGCCGCCCATGTAGCCCGCGGTGAGCACCAGCCGGTCGCGCTCAATCTTCATCCGCCCGCCGGCGCCAAAGCCCTTCTGGCGCCGCGCGAGCATCAGGTTGGCGGCGTCCACGTCGAGGCGCAGCCCGGCGGGCACGCCGTCGAGCACGGCGGTGATCTTCGGCCCGTGGCTCTCGCCGGCGGTCAGGAGGCGCAGTCGCGTCAACATCGGATCAAGACTCCTCTTCGACCAGCGCGCCCAGCGAACGCAGGTCGTCTGCGAAGCCAGGGTAGCTGTCAGCGGCGCAGGCGACGCCGTGGACGCGCGTCTCCCCCTCGGCGACCAGGCCCGCCACCATCAGCGCCATGGCGATGCGGTGGTCGCCAGCGCTGTGTACGGCCGCGCCTCGAAGCGGCGCGCCCCCCTGGATGACCCAGCCGTCCGGCGTGGTCTCGACCGCCGCCCCGAGGGCCGTGAGCGCGTCCGCCGTGGTCTGCAGCCGGTCGGTCTCCTTGACCCGCAGCTCCTGGGCGTCGCGGACCGTGGTCACACCGCTGGCGCAGCACGCGGCCACGGCGAGCACGGGCAGCTCGTCGATGAGCGTGACGACCTCCGGACCGGCGACCGTCGTCGCGCGCAGCGCCGCCCCGCGGACACGCAGGTCCGCCACCGGCTCGCCACCCTCGACCCGCGGCGACTCGAGGGTGATCGCCGCGCCCATGCACCGCAGCACCCGGGTCAGCCCGTCTCGCGTGGGGTTGGTGCCCACGTTCCTCAGGAGCACGTCGCTCCCCGGGACCACGCTCGCCGCGACCAACAGAAAAGCGGCCGACGAGGGATCCGCCGGCACGCGCAGCTCCAGCGGCTGGAGCGGGCCGTCCTGCCTCGACACGCGGTACCAGCGGCCGTCTGGCCCCTCGCCGCTCTCGAGCGCCACCCCCTGGGCCCGCAGCATGCGCTCGGTGTGGTCCCGCGCGGGGCCCGGCTCGACCACCTCCGTGACGCCCGCGGCGTCGAGCCCCGCGAGCAGCAGCGCGCTCTTCACCTGGGCGCTGGCGACCGAGAGCACGTGACGCGTGCCTTGGAGCGCGCCGCCCATCATCACGATGGGCGGCCGCGTCCCGCCCTGCCGCGCCACGCTCTGGGCGCCCATGCGGCGCAGGGGCTCCAGCACGCGCCCCATGGGACGGCGGGCCAACTGGGGGTCCGCGACCAGGAAGCTGGGAAAAGGCCGCCCAGCCAGCAGGCCGCACAGCAGCCGCATGGTCGTGCCCGAGCGCCCGCAGTCGATGACGTCGGCAGGCTCTGAGAGCCCCCGCAGGCCCGGGCTGCGGACCAGCGTCGCGTCGCCCTCTCGGGTCACCACACAGCCCAGCGCGCGCGCCGCGTCGGCGCTGTGCGCGCAGTCCCCCTGCTCGAGCGCGTCGCGGATGACGGTGGTCCCCGTGGCCAGGGTCGAGAGGAGAAACGCGCGGTGACTCACCGACTTGTCGCCAGGGGGCGTGACCGTGCCGCGCAGGGACGCCGCGCGCCGCACAACGACCCGGTCGGCGGGTCCGGGCGACATGGCGGGGCTGCTGGGCGGACTGTGCGGCGTGGCTGACATGTCGCTCCTCGGGCTCGAACACAGCGCTGTAGCCTTGCTGGCGGGGCGGCCCGTTGCAAGACCGGTCGGCAGACCCGGCCCAGTGGCCTCCCGCTGCGACGCAGGTCGACAGAACGCTGCGGCCTCCTACATTGCCGCGCAGGGTCGGTGTCGCGCTCAGCTGTCGACGCGCACCTCCCGTCGTCCCCGGGAGCATCGTGAAGGTCAGCGCCCCCACCGCAGAGATGAGCGGCGTCGTGCAGCGGCTCTTGCTCGCCCATGGCGCTCGCTACGACACGCGGCTGGGCGAGGCCGACTGGCGCGCCGCGCCGGTGCGGCTGGTGGTCGACGAGACCGAGGGCGCGCGCTTCCCCCCCGGGGACTGGCTCGTGCTGCCCTGGGACTCCAAGCGCGCCGACAAGCTGGAGTCCTGGCTGTCGAAGGCCGCGTCGCAGGGTCGCCGCTTGCCCCGGTACACCGTCCTGGTCACGAGCTTGGGGCACGTCGCCGAGGCGTGGCTCGTGGCCCTCGGCGAGCGGCTGGGCACGCAGATGATCGCCGTGCAGGTCGCGACGGGCACGCTCACGGGGCCCGCCGACATGAGCGCGGCCCTTGGGCCGGTGTTCGACCGCGACGCGCGCAAGGCCCTGCAAGCGGTCAACCCGCTCGACCACCTGTGTGCGACCGGCGACCCGCGCGACCGCGTGGTCTTCATCGAGCGGCTGCGCCGCAGCTCCAGCGGCGCCGTGGTGACTCGCGGCCTGATCGCGATGAACGTGCTGATCTACGTCGCCATGCTCCTGGTCTCGGGCTTCGATCTCTTCGGCGGCTTCTCACTCGAGACCCTGACGATCGCCGGCGCGGACGTGTACGGGCTGACCGTGGGCGACCGGCAGTGGTGGCGCCTGCTGGCCTGCGTCTTTCTCCACGCCAACCTGATCCACATCGCGATGAACATGTGGGCGCTCCACGCCCTGGGCGAGACCGCGGAGCGGCTCTTTGGCTCCGCGATGTTCACGGCGCTCTACGTGCTGGCCGGGCTCGGCGGCTCCGTGGCGTCGCTCGCGTTCACCCTGGCCGGCGATCCCAGCATGCCCAGCGTCGGCGCGTCGGGGGCGGTGTTTGGTGTCATGGGCGGGCTCATGGGCTTCGTGCTCCGTCAGCGGGGCACGGTCCCGCCCTCGGTCTACCGGGGACTGACGCGTAGCGGGGTGCTCTTCACCGGGCTCAACGTGGCCATCGGCTTCAGCATGCCCTCCATCGACAACGCGGCACACCTCGGAGGCCTGGTGACCGGCCTGGTGTGCGGACTCCTGATGAGCCGGGCGCTGCCGCCCGCGCCGCAGCCCTCGCTCGGGTCGCGGGTGGCCGCGTCGGCGCTGGTGTTCGGGGCCCTCGCCGCGGCGTTCGCGACGCTCTGATCGGCCCAGGAGCCGAGGCCGCCGCGCCCTCGGCGAGCGCTAGCAGACTGCGGCGAAATGGATTGTCGCCGCAGTCTGCTAGCCGCCGATGAAGACCATGCTCTCGCGCGTCTGCTGCCCGCTGGTGAAGCGGTGACCGTCGACCTTGCCGTGCAGCGCCGCGTCGATGGCCACGCGCAGCGCGTCGTCGTCGGCGCCCTGCCGGATCATGTCGCGTAGGCTGAGCGCGCCCGCGGTCGACAGGCACTCCCGCAGCGTCCCGACCGGCGACAGCCGAACGCGGTTGCACGTCGCGCAGAAGTGGTCGCTCACCGCGGTGATGAAGCCGAGGGACACGCCCGCGCCGCCGCTCTGGTGGCGCGCGGTCCAGTAGCGCGCCGGGCCACCGCCCGCCACTGACGCTCCAGGGCGCACGTCCCACCCTGCGGCGCCGAGCACGCCGCGCAGCTCCTGGCCAGAGATGTAGGTGTCGGGGCCCCAGTAGTCGTCGGTGCCGATGGGCATGTACTCGATGAAGCGCAGCACGTGGCCTTCGTCGCGCGCGAAGCGCACCAGGTCGGGCGCCTCGGCCGCGTTCTCACCCCGCAGCATCACGGCGTTGAGCTTGATCGCCTCGAAGCCCGCGTCGCGGGCGGCGTCCAGTCCAGCCAGCACCGTCGCCAGGTCCCCCTGTCGGGTCATGCGCGCGAAACGGGCGGCGTCCAGGGTGTCCAGCGACAGGTTGAGCCGCTGCAAGCCGGCGTCGCGCAGGGGCTTGGCCAGCGTGGGCAGCAGGAAGCCGTTCGTGGTCATGGCCAGGTCTTCGACCCCCGGCACAGCGGCGATTCGCCGCACCAGGTCGACCACGCCGCGTCGCGTGAGCGGCTCGCCGCCGGTCAGCCGAACGCGGCGCACGCCCATGCTCACGAAGACGCGGACGAGGCGGACGATCTCTTCGAAGCGGAGCAGTGACGGCCGGTCCACCACGTCCACGCCCTCCGCCGGCATGCAGTAGGTGCAGCGGAAGTTGCAGCGGTCCGTCAGGCTGACGCGGAGGTAACGCACGTCCCGCGCCTGGAGGTCCACCAGCGTGAACGGGCTCACGTCGCCGCGGGCAGCGCCCGTCTCATGCTGCCCCGCGATCGCGAGGGCGCCCGTGGCGACACGGGTGCTCAAGCGGCGGCCTCTTCGTCGCTGCGGACCTCAGCCGTGGCGCCGTGGTAGGCCAGCTCCTTGACCACGTTGTGCGCGGCGTGCTCCTCCACGTACGTCGCCACCAGCTGGGTGCCCCCGGCCGCGACGCCCGCCGCCGCCGCGTGCACGTCGGTATGCGAAAACGCCCGGTTGTGCTTGTGAATCACGCGCTCAATGTGCTCGAACTTGTCCTTGGGGAACGCGGTGAGCACCACCTCGAAACGACCAGCCATGACCTTCGACTCCCGTGTGAGCAGCGGCCAGCGCCGCCGCGCGAGCTACTTCTTCGGCGCGGGCAGGATCTGCCCGAGCGGGATGATCACCGGCGCCTTCTGCCCGATTCCCGCCACCTGCACCCAGGCGCGCGCGCCGCGCACCTTCTTCACCGTGCCGCGGTACATCATGCCGACCCAGGGGACCAGCACCTTCGACCGGGGCCGCAACTTAGGCTTCAGCGGCATCGGTGTCAGCTTGTCTTTGGCGACGGTGGTGACCCGCCCGGCGAAGCGCCGCACCAGCCACTCGTCGCCCGCCTGCGCGACCAGCATCACCAGGTACTGCTGCCCGTCGAGCGCGGCGACGGCGAAGTTGCCCGCCGAGAACCCCTCGCGCTGGAGCGTCAGCTCGCGCGGAGCCTTCAGCGCCGTCACCTTCTCTTCGGACCAGCTGTCCGGCAGGTCCGTGTAGCGGATCTTCACCTTGTCGCCGGCGAAGCCGATGACGGTGGCGTGCTTGAGCGACGACGCCCACTCGGCGAGCACCATGTCGCCCTTCTTGAGGTCCTTGGCCTTGGCGACCCCGGCCGGGACCAGGAACGCGGTGCTCGCCTGGAAGTCACCGCCGCCAAGCTCCTTGAGCGTGACCACGTCTTTCGCCACACCTTTCACGTCGTACGCGTACAGGTGGTAGACCGCGCGCTGGTTGGTGTGGCTGCGGTCGCGCCCGCGCGTGAGCAGGTAGACGCGGTCGCCCACCTTGGCCACGCCCGGCTTGCCCTTGAGGTTCCAGGCGTTCTTGCGGGGGTCCACCTTGGGCTCCGGCGACGGGGCCTGCGCCGTGGGCGCCGCTGCGTCGGCCTTGTTGGCTGCGGCGTCCGGCTCGGCGGCGCCCGCGTCGGCCGTCGGTTCCCCGGCCTTGGCGGCGGCCCCGGCGGGGGTCGGCGTCGCCTCCTGCTCGTTCGGCACGGCCCCAGTGGCGGGCCCTGGGGGCTTGGCCGTCGCCTCCTTCTTGCCGCAGCCCGTGGTCAGCAGCACGGCGGCGGTGAGCGCGAGGGCGCAGGCCGTTGGGCTCGAGGCGAAGCGTGGCATGGGAACTCCAGTTGCGGTCGTCGGCGTGGAGGTCAGACGGCGCCCGCGGTGGCGACGGTCCGGGCGCGCGGCGTCCGTCTCGGCCCAGATCCGTCTCAGTACAGGCCCGTGTCGATTCAGGCCCGTCTCGGTACAGGCCCGTCTCCGCACAGGGGAGACGCAACGGGCCACCGAGCGCGTCGGTCGGCGCGACGCGCACAGCGTCGTGCAGGGCGTTCCGAGCCGCTCGAAGGTCGTCTCGAGGACGCTAGCAGACTGCGCCTTTTCTCCGTTTTTGCGGCTACGCCGGTCAGTCTGCTGGGAAGGGGAAGCCACGGCTTGCCGTGGCTGGGGGCGCTCGTAGCCCCCCCAAGAAACAAGAAAGCTAGCTGATTGCGGCGACAATCAATTTCGCCGCAGTCTGCTAGAAGCGGTCGAAGCGCCACCCCTGCTCCGCGCGCTCCAGCACCGGCTTGAGGACGATGTCGCCCTTGGCATGCACGGTCAAGTGAAGCCTGTCGGGCCCCTCGCGGCGCTGCTCCTTCACCTCGTAGCCGTTGGCGCCGGCGTCCGCATAGCGGTCGAGGTGACGCCAGAAGCGCTCGCCGTGCTTGGGCAGCATCTTGTCGATCTCCGCCTGCAGCCGCGGCGTACACCACTTCTTCAGCGCGGGGGCGTCGTGGTTCGCCGCCACGTTGCGGATGCGCTTGACCATCCACTTCGGGGCGATGCCCGTGTCCTCGCCGGGCGCGGTGCGCGCTTGCATCACCGCCTTCTCGATGGTGCCCGGTGCGATCTGAGGCAGCGCGTTGGCGTTCGCCGGCATGCCCTCGGCCGCGATCTTCGCCAGCGCGGCCTGCTCGATCTCCTTGCGCTTCGCCTCCTTGGCGGCCTTGTCCTTGGCCTCGTCGTGCTTGGCCTGGGCCGAGGCCAGCAGCCCCGCCGCAGCCTTGACGGCGCCCTTGCTGGGCTGGGCGACGGGGGCGGCCTCCGCCGGCGTGGACGCGGCCTTGGGAGCTGGCGCCTTGGGCGAGGTGCAGGCCACGGGCAGCGTCAGCGCGGCACCCAAGGCCACAGCGCGCAGGGCCCAGCGGCCGGAGAGGGGAGTGACATGCGTCATGGCAGGGCTCCTGGCGCTCACATGCGCGGGGCGTGGTGCGCGGCCGGGGGGAGCGCAGCGCGTGGTGCGCCGCGCGTGGTGCGCCGCGCGTGGTGCGCGCCGGAGAGTAGCGACCGCGCGCCCCGGTTGAAAGCGCGCGCCGCCGCCGTGGCGGCCGGCCTTGGGGTGGCCGCGGCGGGTGCTGACCGCTACCTTGCGGCCATGCCCCGGCTGCCTCCCAACCCGACGCCTGCGAGCGAGATTCCCCTGGTCCAGGGCAGGAGCGCCGCGTGGCGGGCTGCGCTGCAGGCCGGCCTGCTGTGTGGCGCGCTCTGGTTCGCCAGCTGTAGCCAGCAGACCGTGCAGACGCAGGATCGCTTCTGGCTGCGCGCGCCGGGGCCAGCGCTGCTTCGATTGACACCGCCCCCCGCGCCCGGCGCGCCCGGCGTGGTGCAGCGCACGGTCGTCGAAGGGACGGTCGAGGCCCACGGCCCGAGCGCCCGAGCGGGCGTGGACTTTCAGCTGCGCGTCGCCGCGCGGGGCGGCGGCCACGCGGAGCTGCTCTACCGCATCGGCCTGCGGCGGCGCCTGCCGCTGGCCGTGGACGATCGCGTCCGCATCGAGCTGCTGGTCCGACCGCACGCCGGTGACGACGGGCAGGACCAAGGGCTCCTCGTCTACCGCAAGGTCGCTGAGCTCCAGGCCGTGGGCGACGGCGCCGCCGCGCAGCAGCCCGACGAGGGTCCCAACAAACGACCCGGCACAGGCATGGCCACGGTGGCTCGTCGCCACCTCCTGGCGGTGGTCGACCAGAGTCACATCGTCGAGGATCGCGCCCTGCCCGAGAGCCTGCGCGCGCTGCGCCCCACCGACGTGGTCGCGTACGAGGCGTCCGGCCGCTTTCGCGGCGACTGCCAGGACGTGCAGGAGCACCGCTACTTTCGCCTGCTGCAGCCGCGGCTGCTCATCGGCAGCGACGCCAAGGTGTTGGCCGGCCGCTTCTTCGCGCCGGGCAGCCGCCTGCGCCTGCGCGGGAGCGACGACGAGCGCTTCGACATGGTCCTGCTGTCCAATCGCGCGGTGAGCCGAAGCACGTGCCGCTTCAAGCCCGATCCGACCTACTCCTGGGCGGCCGTGCGGGTCGAGGCTGAGCCCGCCCCCTGACCCTAGAGCGCTGGCCCGTCCACCGGCTCAACTGGCGGGCGGGTCGCCACGTCGGCCACACGCTGAGTGCGGATGCCGCCGCGCGAGGTGTCCTGCGGCTGGACCATGACCCCCTCCGGCAGCACGCCCTCGCTCAGGTCCCAGCGCTCGAACAGCCAGGGCGGTGACCACGACACGAAGTCCATCTCGGGCATTGACAGCGGGTGACGAAAGAGCCGGCCAGACCAGGACTCCACCGGCAGCACCTCCGCGAACTGCGCCTCGACGACCGCCATCTGCTCGGCGCGCGCCGGGTCGAGCCCGCGCTTGTCGTCCAGCGTCGCGAGCACCGGCCGCAGGTGGTTCAGCTCGCAAGCCGCCTTGAGCTTGCGGGCGAGCTGGAGGTTGTCCTCGCGCTGCCGTCGCATGTCGGGCGGCTGCTGCCCCCGCGGGAAGTTGCTGATGGCGATGACCGCGTCGACGCTCGCCTCGCGCGCAGCGCCACGCCCCGCCGCGCGGGCCAGGGCCTTGTTGAGCTGCGACCACTGCCGCTGCAGCAGCGGCTCGTCCACCAGCCGCGCCAGGTCACCGACGTTGAAGAGCACCCGAATCCGGGGCAGCGCGCGACCGGCGTCCGCCAGCTCCGCGAGGCGAAAGAGCCCGGCTCGCAGCTCCTCGATGTTGCCCTTCTCGAGCACCCGCTGCGCCAGGAAGCGCTGGTCCATCGGCTGCGTGATCAGCACCAGCTCGGCCAGATGCCCCGCCTCGGCGAGCTCACACACCAGGGCGGTCTGCTCCGGTCGGGCCACCTTCTCGCAGAGCGCGGTCATCCACGCCACGGGGCCATGGTCGCGCGCCAGCTGGGCCACCGCGGTGCGCACGGTGTCGGCGTCGAAGAGCTCGGTGCCGGAGAACATCAGCGGCGCGGGGTCAGGCTGCTGAGCTCGCGCGATCTGGGCGCTGAAGGTGGTCGCCGCGTCGGTGAGCCCGCCGGCCATGCGCTCCTGCGGGTACTGCTCCATGCGGAAGCCGGGGCAGTACTCCTCGCAGGTCTTACACCCCTCGACCCGGTACCACTGCTTGGCCTTGAACGCCTTGAACTCGCCCGGGTGCTGCTGCTCGTACTCGCGAAACGAGCGCAGCCCGTAGAACTGCGGCTCCACGTAGCGCGGTCCGAGGTGCCAAAACAGGCAGTTGGGCACGTTGTAGGGCTTGATTCGGGCCCCAAAGCGCTCCAGCGCCGGCACCGCGCGCTCCACGGACGCGACCACGTCGTCGTAGGGCACGTAGAAGCGGCCGAGCTCGTCCGAGTTGCTGCGCTGGGTGATGAAGGGCTGGATCATGAAGAGCCCGACCCCGAGCGGCGCGAGGAGCTCCACCATCTCCTTGATGTGGCCGACGTTGTCCGGCAGCAGGATCTGGTTGTTCATCAAGTGCGCTTCGAGCCCGTGTTTCCGCCGCACCTTGGCGATGTTCCGCAGCCCCGTCAGCGCCTGCTCGAGCGCGCCCGGGCTGGTCGAGATCTTGTCGTGGGTGTCCGGAGTCGGCCCATGGAGCGAGAAGGTGAAGCCGTCGAGCCCGGCGAGCATGGCGTCCTCGGCGAACTTGCCGTACGCGAACATGCGGCCGTTGCTGGTGACGCCGATGCGCTTGAAGTCGAAGCTGCGCGCGTAGCGGATCAGCTCGACGAAGTCGGGCCGGATGGTCGGTTCGCCGCCGGAGAAGCCGAGCTGGTCATAGCCGTTCTCAGCGCCGTAGCGGATGCGCTCGCGGATCTGCTCGGTGGTCAGGTCGAGCTTGTCGGCCTGGGGGATCACCCGATAGTCGAGCTGCGTGCAGTACTTACAGCGACTGTTGCAGGTGAAGCCGGTCTCGATGGACAGCAGCTTGGCCATGCGGCTCCCGGGCCTGTGTGCGGCCGCAGGGTATCGGGCCTCGCCGCCGGGGCGCAACGAAACGAGCCGTCGAGCCCGCGCTGGCACCACGACGCGACGTCAGGCCCACCGTCGACAAGCGCCCCTCGGTCGGGCGGCGAAGCGGTCGGTCCGACTACCAGCCCAGCCCTGGGCGCACGTTCCGCACCACCAGCTCGCTGACCTTGCCGCGCTTGCTGCCCTTGCAGTTGACCGCCCGCGGCGCCATGACCTCGCGCACCTCGAACTTGGCGTAGAGCCCGCGGATCAGGTCGCAGTCGCTGTTCGACAGCATGAAGCGCACGCCCATGCGGTCGAGCTCGGCGCACACCTCGGCCAGCTCGGTCTGGTCGCGGGAGCCAAAGCCGCCGTTGCTGTACGCGTTGAACGCCGACGTCGCGCTGATGGGGTGGTAGGGCGGGTCGAGGTAGACGAAGTCGAGGTCATGGTCCCGCGCGAGCTGGGGCAGCAGGCGGAAGTCTCGCTCCAGCACCACCGCGCTCGACAGGGCGGCGTGGCAGGCCCGGAGCTCGGGCGCGCGGGCGATGCGGGGGTTGGCGTAGCGGCCGTGCGGGGTGTTGAAGCGCCCGGACCGATTCTCGCGCCAGAGCCCGTTGAAGCAGGTGCGGTTGAGGAAGAGCATGCGCGCAGCCCGCTCCACGTCGTCCATGTCCACGTCCATCGGGTGGCGCGCGCGGACCTTGTAGAAGTAGGCCTTGCGGCCCTCGGCGCTGAGCTTCAGGTAGCGGCGCTCGTGCAGCTGCAGCGCCGAGATCAGGGCCTCCGGGTCGCGCTGGACCACCCGGTAGGCCGTCACCACGTCGCGGTTGACGTCGGCGAGCACCGCGTGGGTGAGGTCTCCCCGCCCGTGCAGCTCGTAGAACATCGCGCCGCCGCCCACAAAGGGCTCCGCGTAGCGCGACACCGCCCGTGGCAGCAGCGGCGTCAGGGCGGCGAGCAGGCGCTTCTTGCCGCCGACCCACTTGACGAAGGGGGCGGCCGCCCGAGGCGTCGCGCGAGCGGTCGCGGGTCCACCCACGACGCGCAGCGCAGGTGCGCCCCGTCCTGAGGTCGACGGCGTCGCTGCCGATGAGGGAGCCGAGGTGAGGTGCGGTCGTGCGATGGCCATGGGCTGCTTCTCCTTGAGAAAAGCAGCGTCAGAGCGCGCCAGGGGGCCGTCACGAAAATCGCAGTGCGCGATCGCCAACCGCGATCGCGGCGGGATCGCTCACGATCTCCATTTGTTGCGGAAAAGCGATCGATTTCCATCGGTTGCGCCCCGCCGGTCACAGCGACGCCAGGGGCCGCTGACACGGCGCAATTCCGGCGTCAACTTTCTCAAGCGCCCTCGGCAAGGCTTTGAAATCATGGGCGTCGGACGGCGACGCACACATAACATGCTGAATTGTTTGGCGATTATCTGTCACCCACCATCGAGCCCGCCCGCCGGGGCGCTGCAGACCAGCGCACGGTCGAGGCCGTGGGCTGCGACCGGGCCTCGCCGTGACCCGAGGGCGCGCCAACTTCGCTCCCAAATCCCACAACTTCAGGATGTTTGCAGGCGTCGTGCCTTGCCTCAGGCTGGACCATGGGCTACACCGCCGCTGCCGCGGACGTCTCCCGCGCTCGCGACGCGCGCCACCCACACGGGCTGGCGCGCACCCGGCGCAAGCGCGCAGCATCCCGCGGCACACGACCTGAGCGAGGCGCGCAACTCCGCGCCCCAAGCTCGCCCTTCCCTCACCCAAAGGAGTTCCCATGAGCGTTCTGGTTGGCAAGCAGGCCCCCGACTTCACCGCAGAGGCCGTGCTGCCCGACGGCAGCTTCGGCGAAGTGAGCCTGTCGGACTACCGCGGCAAGTACGTGGTGCTCTTCTTCTACCCCCTCGACTTCACCTTCGTGTGCCCCACCGAGATCATCGCCCACGACAAGCGTCGCGCCGCCTTCGAGGCCAAGAACGTGCAGATCCTCGGCTGCAGCATCGACAGCAAGTTCAGCCACTGGGCCTGGCGCAACACGCCCATCGACAAGGGCGGCATCGGCGAGGTGCAGTTCCCCATGGTCGCCGATCTCACCAAGCAGATCGCCCGTGACTACGACGTGCTGGTCGACGACTCAGTCGCGCTCCGCGGCTCGTTCCTCATCGACAAGGACGGCGTCGTGCAGCACCAGGTCATCAACAACCTGCCGCTCGGCCGCAACATCGACGAGATGCTGCGCATGGTGGACGCCCTGCAGTTCACCGAGGAGCACGGCGAGGTCTGCCCCGCCGGTTGGGAGGAGGGCGCCAGCGCCATGACCCCCGACGGCGACGGCGTCGCCAGCTACCTCGCCGGCAACGCCGCGAACCTGTAGCACCGCCCGCACGCGCGCCGCGCCCAGCACCACGCTGGGCGCGGCGCGCTGCGTTTTGGAGTGCGTCGCGGTTCTCGAGCACCTTTGATAGCTTCGCCAGGCCGCGCGACGCGGCGCGGCGACGCTCGCCAGCGCCGGCCGCAGCGCACGCAGCGCGCAGCCGCGGTGGAGCGCTGCCCGCGGCGATCTCCAGGAGGACCCATGGACGCCCCGGCTTGGCTCGCAGACATCGAGCTCGTGACCTTCGACTGCTTCGGTACCCTGCTC
Source organism: bacterium (assembly GCA_030425545.1). GTDB lineage: Bacteria > Myxococcota_A > UBA9042 > UBA9042 > UBA9042 > UBA9042. The sequence continues at coordinate 24,228 of JAUIAC010000040.1, forward strand.
GACTGGCGGCGCGGCCTGGCCACGGTCGAGCTCGAGTCCGACGCGGACTACGAGGCCTTCACCGACGCCTGCGCTGAGCTGCAGGGCCGCGAACGGCACGTGACCTACAAGCAGGTGCTCAAGGACGCCATCCGCACGCTCAAGCCCGACCTGCGCATGGCGGTGGTGGGCCTCTTCGCCGACGACCTGGGGCGGGTGCCGACCTTTCCAGACGCGCCGGGCGCGGTGGCGTCCCTCAAGGACATGGTCCAGGTGGGTGTGCTCAGCAACTGCGACGCAAACCACCAGCTCGACGTGATCTCCACCCTCCGCGTGGCGTGGGATGTGTGCATCACCAGCCAGGAGATCCGCGCCTACAAGCCGAGCGACCGCGCCTGGGACGCCATCGTGCGCATGGGCGTGGCGCGAACGGCAGCGACGCGCGACGGGTGGCTCCACGTGAGCGCCTTCGACAAAAAGGACCTCGTGCCGGCGCGGGGTCGCGGGCTGCGGACCTGCCACGTCAAGCGCGCCGGCGGAGACGTGAAGGCCACCGCCGACATGACCATCGACAGCCTCGATCAGCTCGTCGAGATGATGATGCTGGCGAAGCAAGGGCCAGTGGTGTTCGAGGTGCGCAACAGCGCCGAAGATCCGGACACCCGAGAGGAGGTCCGAGACTGGCTGGTCGGTGAGATGATGCCCACCATGCGCGAGGTCGGCGGCCTGCGGGACGCGCGCTTGGTGGAGCTCGACGACGGCACGCTGGTCGAGCGCTACACCTTCGGCGGCAAGCGCGACGTCGAGGACTATCAGGAGGCGTTCTCGGCCGAGCACCGCGCCAAGATCCGCGAGGCCTTTGGCGACCGCGTGACGCGCACCCACACGCAGTACCGGCTCCGGGGACGCGCCTGACCCTGCCACGGGATCCACTACGGGTCCTGGCGCCGCGCCCGTGCGCGCAGTCAGGCGCCCAGCAGCCCCTCGACGTCCAGGCCGCACCCGCGCCACTCCGCCCCAGGCACCCTGCCCTCGAGCACCAGGCCGTGGTGTGAGCCCACCGGGACCATGCGGCCGCGGTCGGCGGTCAACACGAAGGCACAGGTGTCGACGTTGGCCAGGTCCATGTGCGCCACGAGGCCCACCTCTCCGGGCGGAAGCGGGGTGAGGTCGCCGGGCGAGAGCACCACGCTCAGCAGCCACGGGGGCCCCACGTAGGCGCGGACATCCGCCACGTCGCCGACCAGGTGGGCGCGCGCGGTGGGCTCGTAGCGTTGACTCGCCAGCTCGGTCATCCCCAGCTCGCCCACGATCAGCGCGGGGTGCAGCCCGAGGTGGCGGACCAGCCAGGCGTGCTGGTCGTCGCGGCTGAGCGTGAGTCGCCGACCCTTGGGGCCGCCCGTGTCCATCAGCCGCGACCCGGGCGGCAGCCGGATCTGGAGGTCCTGGGGCCAATGCTCCCGCACCATGGCGAGGGCGATGGAGGTCGCCAGCACCAGCACCGGCTCGTCGCGCTCGGCGGCCGCGAGCAGCGGCGTGAGGTCCAGCTGTCCCTCGGTCTCCAGGGCGGGATCCTCGGCAGGGCGGAGCATCCAGGTCGCGGGGCCCAGCCCCCAGGTCTCCGCCACCACGCCGACCATGTGCCCGAGCGACGAGCGCGGCCGCAAGGTGGCCGGCGGCACCAGCGACAGCACGCGGAAGGGGCCCGCGCCCGGTGACGCGGCCATGCGCAGCGGCGCGTCGGGGACCACGAAGGTGTGGAAGCTGGCGCGCAGGCTGGCGTCGTAGAGCGCCGTGTCGGGCAGCGCGACGACCCCAGGCTGCCCGTCGCTGGTGCCCGAGGTCTCGAAGCGCGCGACATAGGTGGGGGCGTGGCGGTACAGGCGGGCGCGCTTGAACGCCGCGACCGGGACACAGGGCAGCCGCGTCGGGTCGTCGGCCACCGCGGGGCTGCTGGTGTGCGCGATCGCGCTCCGCGCCGCGCAATAGGCCCCAAAGGGCGCGATGGTCTCTCGCTGCAGCCCGTGGAGCGCCAGGGCGAGCTCCCGCAGGCGCTCAGGTTCTGACCAGGGCGGCGTCGGCTGCGCGGGCCACGCCGTGATCCACGCCAGCACCGCACGACGCAAGGCGTCGAGCCGCACCGACGCGTCGCCAGGCGCGGAGCCCTCGCGTCGCTCACTCACGTCGCGGCCTGCCACGCCGCGTCGAGCGCGTCGCCGAGCGTCGCGACCACGTGGGCGCGCTGCGCGGCCGTCATGACCACCGGCGGCGTGAGCTGGATGACATCGCCAGCGCCACAGGGCAGCACGATGACGCCACCACGCAAGCACGCCACCACGACGTCCCAGGTCCAGTCCGACGCCCGCCGCGTCGGATGATCGCGCAGCTCTACGCCGAGCATCAGGCCCCGCCCGCGCACCTCGACCACGCCGGGGTGGCCGCCCACCCGGCCACGCAGGGCCTGGAGCCAGGCCGCGCCCTCGACCTGCGCGCGCGTCGCCAAGCCTTCACGCTGGATCAACCCGAGCGTCGCCACCGCCGCCGCCGCCGCCACCGGGTGCCCCAGGAACGTGGACGTGTGCAGGGCCTCGCCCGTCGCCTGCCCCCAGGCCGCCATGACCTCGGGCGTGCCCAGGCAAGCGGACACGGGCCAGCCGCCGCCGAGCGCCTTGCCGACGCAGAGCAGGTCCGGGACCACGCCGGCCGCCGCGCAGGCGAAGAGCGCGCCCGTGCGGCCGACGCCGGTGAAGATCTCGTCGCAGCAGAGCAGCACGCCGGCGTCCTGGCAGAGCGCGTGCAGGCCGCGCAGGAAGCCCTCGGGCGGCACCCGCGTCCCCCCACGCCCTTGCACCGGCTCGACCATGACCACGCCGATGTCTGCGTCTGGGTCCGCGAGCGCGGCCTCCACGGCGGCGAAGACACGGCTCAGCGCCGCGTGGGCGGCGTCGCTGTCTGCGTCCGCTGCGACCTGGGGAAAGGGGACGAAGCGGGTCGGCCCGGGCAGCCACGCACGAAATGGCGCGCGAAAGTCGTCGCGCCAGGTGGCGCCCAGCGCGCCCAGGCTCAGACCGTGATAGCCGCCCTCGAACGCGAGGATGCCGCGCCGGCCGGTGGCGAGCGCCGCGGTCTTGAGCGCGACCTCGACCGCCTCAGAGCCGCCGGTACACAGCACGGCGTGGCCGAGCTCCCCCGGCGCGGCGCGCTGTAGGGCCTCGAGCAGCTCGATGCGGAGCGCGGGCGGGTGTACGTCGCCCATGGCGTGCACCAGACGCTCTTGCTGCCGCTGGGTCGCGGCGAGCACGTCAGGGTGGCCGTGGCCGACGAAGGCGACCCCGAAGCTCGAGCCGGCGTCGAGATAGGTGTTGCCGTCTACATCCCGCACCACTGCGCCCTTGGCGCTCTCCCACACCACGGGGAAGTCGGGGCCGACCGTGGTGACGTTGGGAGACTCGACCGCCTTGAGCCGCCGCAGCCAGGCCTGACTCTCGGGGCCCGGGGGAGGGACCCGTACGTCCGGCAGGGCGTCGGGCGCCACGGGGACCACCGGTGCGAGCGCAGGTGTGGAGGCGTCGGAGGCTCGCGGCGAGACAGGCGCAGTCATGCCGGCGTTGTAGCCGCGCTCCAGCGGTGCGGCAACCTCGTCGGGCAAGAAGTCGCCGCCGCGTGGCGGCCCCGCTATTCTCCTGGCGACCCCGGCGCCGCTCGGCGCGCGCCGGCCGCCGGAGCCCACGCCGGCGTCGCTCGCCTACCCCTCGCGTCGCCGCGTGGCCGCGCACCCTGGAGTCTCTCGATGCTTCGACTGTCCACCGCGCTCCTGCTCTCCCTCGCCCTGGCCGCGTGTGGATCGGACGAGGAGCCCCCGGCCGACGCGGGCGACGCGGGCGCGGCCGCCGACAGCCCCGTGTTCGTCCAGCAGGACACCGCGACCCACGACGCGCCCACCGGCGACAGCGGCGGGGCGCAGGGCGACAGCGCCGCCACGACCACAGACAGCGGAGAGGTCCAGGCCGGCCAGCTCGTCGGCTTGGAGCTCACGGTCAACAACGCGAGCCTGGCCGTGGCCGACCGCGTCACGCTCACCCTCACCGC
>JAUIAC010000514.1 GCA_030425545.1 bacterium
GCTGATCATCGTCGGCGGCGCGCTCTACGGCGGCGGCAAGTTCGCGTGGGAACGCCTGCAGCAGCGTCCGCCGAGCGCCATGGAGGCCGCGACGGCGCCGGTCGACGTGCCGCCGGCGCCGGTGCCCGCGGTGGCCGCCCCGACGCTGGAAGAAGAGGACGACCGCGGCGAGATGCGGCCTCAGGTGGTGTACCGCGCGCGCATCAGCAAGCGAGACCACCTCGACGCCCGGGGCCACAAGCTGCGGGGCACGTGGCGGGTGCTGATCCGAGATCGCGAGCGGCTGCACGAGCTGGAGCGCGCCAAGCATGCCAAGCACGCCAAGCACGCCAAGCACGCCAAGCACGGCAAGCACGCCACGCACGCCAAGCCGGACAAGGGCGACATCAGCGACCCACGCTACGGCAGCAAGAAGGCGCGCGCGGCGCTGCAGAAGCTGCTGCGGGCACGCCGGCTGCCGGACGAGGTGCGCCGCGCGGTCAGCAAGGGCACGCCGCTCCTCGAGGTGCAGGTCTGGCCCGACCAGGTGACGGTGAAGGTGCTGGAGCCCTGACCAGGCCGCCGCCGCAGGTCAGGGACGTGAGACCCACACCAGGCGTCGACCCGCGCGCCGCGGCGGAACGACGCGGTCCCTGCATGGCAGGGCGGGAATATGCTAGCGTTTCGGCCGCAATTGCCCCACGGAGCTGCCATGCGCACCACCTCGGTCCACCTGTCCGCAGAACGTCTCGTCCCACCCACCGGTCGCACCCGGCTGCGCGTGGCGAGCGCGCTCGCCCTGCTTACGGTCGCGCTCACCGCGGTGCCGGCCCAGGCCGCGCCCCTACGCACCTGGTTCGAGGGCGCGCTCCGCTCCACCACGGGCGGTCCGGCGGCGGACGGCGACTACGACCTCACCTTCTCGATCTACGACGGCAAGGCGGCGCAGAGCGCGGCCTGGAGCGACGGGCCGGTGAAGATCAAGGTGGCCGGCGGTCAGTTCGCCTGGCTGCTCGGTAGCGGCAAGGCCCTCGACGCCAAGGTGCTCGCAGGCCTCAAGGATCCCTGGATCGGGGTCAAGGTCGGCGCCGACCCGGAGCTGCCCCGCGTCGCGCTCGGCGCCGCGCTCTGGGCGGCCAACGCCAACGTGGCGACCACCGCCCTCGGGGTCGCCTGCACGGGCTGCGTCAGCGTCGCCGCGCTGAAGTTCGACGGCGACGTCGACCTGGGCGGCAACAGCTTCAAGGCCAAGAACGCCACCTTCTCGGGCGCGGTGCAGGCCGCGACAGTCACGGCGGCGACGGTGACCGCGCAGGAGTTTGTCGGAGACGGCTCCAAGCTCACCGGGCTGAAGACCCCGACGGGCACCTGCAAGGCGGGCGAGGTGGTCCAGGGCATCAAGGCCGACGGGACGCTGAGCTGCGTCGCCATGTCCGCGGTGACCAAGCTGCCGCCGGACGCCATCGACGACGTGAGCAACGGCTTGATCAGCAACGAGTTCGTCGATGCGGTCTCGATCTCGCCCAAGGACATCCCGATCCCGGACAACACCGGGGTCGAGGCGGTTGCGCAGCTGAAGTTCCCGAACCTGGGCACGCCCAAGGACTTCGCCATGCGGCTGGTCCTGGCCAACTCCGACCTGAGCAAGGTGTCTGTGGTGGTGCTGCCGCCGGACGACAAGGTCACGGGCTACGTGCTCTGCGACCCCTGCGGCAAGGCCGACGAGAAGGCCTTCGACAAGACCTACACGCCCAAGGCGCAGCCCCAGAAGGGCGACATCAGCAAGTGGGCGAGCAAGAACCCCGCGGGGCTCTGGACCCTGAAGGTGCTCGACACGGCCTTCTGCGTGCCCCAGAAGCCGGGCAACAAGGACCTGTGCGACGTGACCAAGAAGCTCGACGGCGTGGTCAAGGACTTCACCATCAAGGTGACCACCGTGAGCAACCAGAAGATCCAGGTGAAGGGCAACCTCATCACCAACGGCGGCCTGCAGCTCGGCAGCGTGACCGACGCGTGCACCGACGCGCTCAAGGGGCGCATGCGCTGGGACGCCAACGAGGGCACGCAGGTGTGCAACGGCGTCGAGTGGGTCGCGGCCAAGCCACGGCCCGTGGTGTGGCAGGGCGGCTGCAGCGTCGACGGCACGTCGAGCTGGCGCTACTACTGCACCGACACCGCCGACATCAACACGGCGGGCCGCTACCTGAGCGCGTCGACCGCGAAGACCGGCAGCTCCACGAGCAACGCCACCGGCAAGATCACCATCAAGATCGCCGGCTACTACAAGGTCGGCTTCAGCAGCTGGGGCATCAGCCACCACCGCTACTTCGAGCTCTACAAGAGCGGCGCCGTCATCCTCGACGGTCGCAACTACAACGCGGGCAACACCAACAACTACCTCAACTTCGACAAGGTGCTCTGGCTCGACAAGGGCGACTACCTGAACCTGCGCCTCTACGCGAGCGGCAACAACCCGAGCTGGTACGGCACCACGGTCTCGAGCAAGAGCCGGACCATCTTGCGGCGCTCGTGGATGCGGCTGGAGTACCTGGGCCACGAGTGGAAGACGCCCAAGTGCGGCGACGGCGAGCTCGACCCGGGCGAGGCCTGCGACGACGGCAACACCAAGGACGACGACAGCTGCTCGAACCTGTGTAAGTCCAACGTCACCACGGCGGTGTGGTCGGCGCACTCGTACGGCAAGAACCCGACGGTGACCCTGGGCACCATCCCGGGCAAGGCGGGCAAGCAGATCGTGATCAAGAAGATCGGCATGTGCGGCGACTCGGACCAGAGCTCCGGGGCCAACCGCTTCTTCGTCAACGGCAGCGGTGTCTCCTTCCGCTTCGCGGCGGGCCAGAGCAACCCCGGCAGCGTCAACCAGTGGCTGGGCTACACCCCGACCATCAGCGGCAGCGCGCGCGGCTTCGTCTACAAGACGGTGAGCTACACCGCCAATGTGGGCGCGTCGCTGACGATTCAGTGGGACTACCACAGCGACTGGGACGGCCGGTACTGCCAGGCCACCGACTCTGAGGGCAACAGCTACAGCGACCAGGCGTCGACCGTGCGGGCCTGGATCCTCTACGAGTACAAGTAGGTCCGCAGCCCAGGCTCGCGCTCAGGGCCGTCGGCGCCAGCGCACCTCGGCGCGCACCGCAGCGACCACGTCGTCGGTGTGGGTGCCGTGGTGGCGGTCGATGTCGTCGAGCGCGCCGGCCTCGCTGTTCTGCCTCGGGGCGAGCACGCGGAAGCCTCCGAGGCGCTGGAGCGCGCCCGGCAGCCACTCGCACACGCTGGGGTGGTGATCGCCGATGAGCACCAGTGGGGCGTTGACGTCGACGTCCTCGAAGAGGTCGTGCAGCCGGTAGCTGCGCCGGTCGTCCGCCCACGCGCTGGGGTCGCTGTTCCACGCGTCCCACCCGCGCCACAGCTGCTCGTAGCTGGTGACGTTGAGGATGCGGACGCCGAGCCCGTCTTCGTGATGCAGCCGCTGCGCCGCGTCGCGGGCACGCTGCAGCATGCGGCCTGAGGCCACGAGCACCACCGTCGGCTGGCCGTCTCGGGCCTGCGGCGCGTCTTCGCCGACGAGCCACCACCCGCCGGCCACCGCCTGCGCAGCGTGGTCGTCGGGCAGCGCTGTCGGCTGCGGCAGCGGCTGGGTGGTGAGGCGCAGGTACACCGCCTCGCCCTCGTCCTGCCAGAGCTGACCCACGGCCCAGGTGTAGATCGCGTGCACGTCCGCGGCGATGCCGGGCTCGTAGGCGACGATGCCCGGCAGGTCCATGAGCATGCGCGGGGTCTGCACGCTCTGGTGTGTGCCGGTCTCGCGGGAGAGCCCGGTGCCGCTCGGCGTACCGACGGCGATGAAGCGGCCGTCGGAGTAGGCGGCGTAGTCGAGCTGGTTGAAGCCGCGCTCGAAGAACTTGTCGTACACCGTGACCACCGGCAGCACGGGCCACTTGCCCTCGACCCGCTTCTTGCGGCGGCCGAAGGCGTAGGCCCACAGCATGGCGTTGCCCTCTGCGATGCCCATGGCGTGGAACTGACCCGTGGCGC
>JAUIAC010000515.1 GCA_030425545.1 bacterium
GGCGCTGCCCGTCGAACCAGGTGCTGGTGGTCTACGGTAAGGTCGGCGGCGGCCAGAGCGCCCGCTGCATGCACGGTGGTGGCGCCTTCGTGTGGCCGCTGATTCAGAACTACGCCTACCTCAACCTGGACCCGCTGCAGATCGAGATCCCCCTCAAGGGCGCGCTCTCGGCCGAGAACATCCGCATCAACGTCCCGTCGGTGTTCACCGTCGCCATCGGCACGGAGCCGGCGGTCATGCAGAACGCGGCCGTGCGTCTCCTCGGCCTCAGCCGGCAGCAGATCACCGGCCAGGCGCTGGACATCATCTTCGGCCAGATGCGCCAGGTCATCGCCTCGCTCGAGATCGAGAACATCAACCGCGACCGCGACACCTTCCGCCACAGCATCCAGGAGGGCCTCGAGCCCGAGCTGCGCAAGATCGGGCTGGTGCTGCTGAACGTGAACATCACCGACATCACCGACGAGTCGGGCTACATCGAGGCCATCGGTCGCAAGGCCGCCGCCGAGGCGATTCAGCAGGCGGTCATCGACGTGGCTGAGCAGCAGAAGCGCGGCGCCATCGGTGTGGCCAGCGCCGAGCGGGAGCGCGCTGTCGAGGTGGCCGAGGCCGAGCGGGTCAAGCAGATCGGCGTGACCGAGGCCAACCAGCAGCAGGCGATCAAGGTCGCGGAGCTCGAGCGCGACCGGGTCGTCGGCGAGGAGCGTGCCGCGCTGGAGCGGCAGGCCCAGGTCAAGGAGGCCGAGCAGCAGAAGCGTATCCGCGTCGCCGACGCGGAGGCGACGGCCACCGAGGGCGAGAACGTGGCGTCGGCCAAGGTCGCCAAGGTCAACGCCGACCTCGCGGTTGAGCAGGCCAACGCGCGTCAGCGTGGTGAGACCCGCAAGCGCGAGGCGGAGGCGGCGATTCTGCAGGCGCAGTACACCGCTGAGGCGCAGGCCGCGGCCGAGCTGGCCAAGAAGGTCGAGATGGAGCGCCGCGCCGAGGTCGAGGCGGTCGCCAAGGCCGAGAAGGCGCGCATCGTCGTCGACGCCGAGGCCGAGGCCGAGAAGCGGCGCATCGAGGCTGAAGGTGAGGCGGCGGCCATCTTCGCCAAGCTCGACGCCCAGGCCCGCGGTCAGTACGAGATCCTGCGCCAGAAGGGCCTGGGTCTGCGTGAGATCGTGCAGGGCGTGGGCGGCTCCGACGCCGCCTTCCAGCTGCTGATGCTGGAGCACATGGATCACCTGGCGGAGCAGAGCGCCAAGGCGATTCAGAACATCAAGTTCGACAAGATCACCGTGTGGGACAACGGCCAGGGCAAGGACGGCAAGAGCTCCACGGGCCGCTTCCTGCAGGGGCTGGCCGGCACGCTGCCGCCCGTGCTGCACATGATGCGGGACATCGCCGGGGTCGAGATGCCTGACGCGCTCGGCAAGATCATCGGCGATGACGACGAAGAAGCCGCAAAGGGCGCAGACCCGAAGAACGCAGGCCCGAAGAACGCAGACCCGGCTGAGCCGGCGTAGCTGCCCTCGACTCAGGTCTGCGGCAGCGTGGGCGCCGACACAGGGCGGATTCGGATCTCCAGCCGCTCGCCGTGGCGCCCCACAGGCAACGACACGAAGTCATCGCGCGTCCACGAGAGCCGCGCCGACCAGCTCCGTCCTGGCGCGCGAATCAGCAGCGTGCTGCCAGGATCGCCGGCGCAGGGCCGCACCTCGGCGCTGACGCCGTCTTGACCGTGACGCACCAGCGAGCGCCAGCGCACCGTGGTCTCGCGCCCCGATCGGTGGTGGGGGATCACACCGTCGCCGTCCGCTGTCTCGGGGTCGAGGAACGCGACCGCGCGTACCTCGCCGCAGTCCAGGTGCATAGCGCCGTCCCAGGAGCGCGCGAGCTCGTTCACCGCGACGCCGCTCGGCCGGCCCCAGCGCACGTCGACCCGCAGCGGGGCCGCCAGCTCAGGCGTGTCGTCCACGGTCTGCGGCTCGAGCGCGCATCCCCCCGCGAGCCCACACAGCACGAGCCAGGTGGCGGTGTGTCGGAGTCTGGGGGTGGGGTGTCGCATGCCGGCCTCTTCCTCCCTTAGACGCTACGAACCGCCGGAAGGGTCTGCAAAAGCGTGCGTCGAGGTGGGCTGATCCTGGAGTAGCGCTGCTCCACGCGCGCGGGCCACGGGGGCCTCCTGCGCGGACGCTCCTAACGGCGGGGGGCCCGCGTGGGCGTCGGAGCAGGGCGCCGGGTGCGGCGACGCAGGGCCGCGACGAGCGCGGCGGTGGCGCCTCGCTCGTCGCCCTCGCGCGCCTCCATGGACCGCGCCAGTCGCTCGCGGGCCAGGTGGGCGCCGCGCGACTTGCCAGCGCGTCGGCTCAGTCGGCGGTAGCGCGTGACGTCGCGCGCGCGCAGGCGCAGCAGCCGCCACACCCGGTGGACGATGCGCTGCGTGGCCGGCCGTTGCGCCTCCACCGCACGGAGCGCAGAAGAGACGCCGAACCACGTCGGCTTGCCGCCCCCGTCCGAAGGGGTGTCGATCACCGACGCCAGCGGGCGATCGTGGAGCGGAAAGCGCTTGCTGTAGAGCACGAAGCGCAGCTTGGCGCCGACCAGATCCACGCGTGCGAGGGCGCCGCCAAAGGGCAGCAGAGGTTCGCCGCCGGCGCGCAGACGAGCCACCAGCGCGGCCCGGTCCTGCGGCGTGGGGACCAGCTCGCTCACCGCGCTGGGCCGCGGCCGCAGCGTGCGCATCAGGTCGACGAGCTGGTCGACGCCGACCACCACGTTGAGTGACTGGCCACCCTTGTAGGCGGCGTGAAAGACGCCGATGAGCTCGAAGCGACCCGTACGGCAGTTGGCGGCGAGCACCGGCGAGCCGCTCGAGCCCTCCGACAGGGGCGCGTCGACGACGAAGTCGAGGTGATTCCACCCCTGCTCCCGGTCCGGGTGGCGGGGGTTGATGATCTTGCCCAGCGTCACCGCCTGGAACGCGCCCAAGGGGTAGCCACGGACATGGACGGCCGCTCCTGTCCTCAGCCCAGCGCTGCGCCCGACGTCGAAGGGGATGCGGCTCACGCGAAAGGGCGCCCGCAAGATCGCGATGTCCAGCTCGGCGTCGCTCAAGACCCGGCTCAGCGGGATGTCGTCTTTGCTGTAGGAGTCGTCTTCGTTGTCGACGACGCTCAAGGTGGATGACACCCGCCGGCAGCCGGGGCCAACCCCCTCGACGTCGTCGTCGCCGCTGACGAAGGGCCAGTCGGACACGTGCTCGTTGGTCAGCAGCAGGGTGCGACTGCCCTCCCGGCGGAACGCGAAGGCGGTGCCGTGCGACCGGACCGTGTGGCGAACGCGACGGACCTCGCCGTCGGATCCGTAGGACAGGCACTGATAGGTCGCCGTGGAACGGACGCAGAAGGTCCAGCGCACGTGTCGCTCGAGCGCCAGCGCGTCCTTGCGGATGGCGGTCATCATCGGCGCGTAGCGGCCGAGGCAGAGGGGAGGGCGCGGCTGCGGGGGCAGCGTCGTGGGCGAGCCCTCCGTGTGGGCCGTGGTGTCGTGCACCCCGGAGGCCTGCGCTGCGACCGGTGGGGAGCGCAGGGCCAGCGCGGCGAACGCGGCGGTCGCCACGAGCACCGCCCCGCAGCGGCTGGCCGCCGTGGCGACTCGAGAGGGGCATGGCGTCCCGGTCGTTCGACCGCGGCCGCTGCGCTGTGCGAGGCCCTTCATCGCTGTCTCCCCCATGGTCCCGTGGACCAGCCGTGATGAGACGGGCTCCCGCTCGGGTCGTCAAGCGAAAATTCGCCAAAAACCCAAGTAAAAGCAAAGCTTTGTGTGATTTTCCTGTTACCTCCGCGCTACGCTGATTCGCCTGAATGTTACCGCGAGGTAACGCGACCGAGGCCTGACTTTTGCGCTCGCGAATGCAGTTATCCTTGCAAAAGCAATAGGTTGAACGGATGTCAGAGCGAGTGGCATGGCCGATGCAACTTCTTCCGCCAGACTCCGGCGCACTCTCGCGCCAGGCCAGATTCGGGCGCACTCCCGCGCCACCGGACGCAA
>JAUIAC010000516.1 GCA_030425545.1 bacterium
GGGTCAGGCCCTGGACCTCGACCCGCCAGTCCTGCACCAGCATGTCGTCGACCAGCCGCAGCGTGCTCTCGGGCACGTGGCGCAGGCCGAGCAGCATCGAGGGCGAGAGCAGCAGCTTCACGCCGAGCCGCTCGTCGGAGCGCCACAGCCCCCGCAGCCACGCGTGGGCCAGCCGGCGTGGCCGAGCCCGCACCTCTGCCTGCACGCGCGCCATCTCCTCGGCGTCGGTCTCGCCGAAGAGGCCGTGGGGCCAGTCGGGCCCGCCAAGGATGCGCGGGCTCTGGTCGATGAAGGCGCAGCGGCCGAGCCGGGCCTGGCCCTCGAGCCGCAGGGCCTCGAACACCGTCTGCGCGCCCATGCTCAGGCCGACCACGTCTGCCCCCTCGGGCGCGTGGGCGTCGAGCACCGCGGCGAGGTCCTCGGCCAGCGTGCGCATGAGCGGGCGCCCGCCGAAGCGCGCCGACGCGCCGTGGCCGCGGGCGTCGTAGAGCACCACCGGCCGGTCGGGCGCGACCGCCTCGGCCAGGGGCCGCATGGTGCCCTGGTCGCCGGTGAAGCCGTGGAGGAAGACCACCGGCCGCCCCGTGGGCGCACCGCCGAGCCAGGTGGCGAGGCGAGCGCCGTCGGACGCGCGGGTCTCGGTGGCCACAAAGCGGCGGCGGGACCGCAGCATCGCGGCGCCAAAGCGCGCGGCGCCGAGGGGCAGCGGCGCGCGGCGGGCGGTCGAAGCGGTGCGAGGAGAGGAGCTCATGGCCGGAGGCTACCGGGTTCGCGACCGGAGGCGTAGGGCGTCATCGCGGCGGCGCGGCGGCGCCAGGCCGCATTCCTGGGGCCGGCCTGCGTTGGGCGCGTCCAGCCTCAGCCCACCCAGTAGGCCCCCGCCACCCCCAGCCACAGCGCCGCGTAGAGCCCCAGCCAGATCCCGTGGCGCCACCGCGGGGTCCGCGCGAAGGCCGTCTCCGGCAGCCCGCGGTAGACCCAGACGTCGACGCCCAGCGCCATCAGGGCGCCGGCGAGCCCGTCCACAAACCAGTGCTGCCCCACCGCCAGCGAGGCGTACCAGACCCCCATGGCGAGGCCGAGCGTCCAGGCTCCGGCCGCGCGGTCGTGCCGCAGCACGCAGAGCGCCGCGAAGGTCGACGTGGCCACGTGCATCGACGGAAAGCAGTTGGTCGGCGGGTCCATGCTGCGGATCAGCGCCAGGGCGTGGGTCCACACGTCGGTGACCGGCACCGGCACCCGCGGCACGGTGACCGGCCACAGCAGCCACTCCGGCACCGCCATGAGCACAATCGCCACCATGCCCAGGCTGGCGCGAATGGCGACGCGACGGTCCACGATGACCACCATGGGCGCGAAGAGGATCGGATAGAGCCCCGCGTACACCAAGATCCACGGCGGCGAGAAGGGCACCCACGCGTCGACCGCGGTCGGCAGCTCGACGAGCTGCGCGTCGGTCTGCTGCGCGGCGATGACGCTGTAGGAGCCGAAAAGCAGGGCCCCGAGGCCCACGACCAGCTTCGCCAGGGTCGACATGCGGATCGGATCGAGGGCGCTCATGGCGGTCCGAAGCTGCGGGGGCACGAGGCGAGCCGGCGCTCGCTGCCCGAGCCTGCCACGAACCCGCCTCGGGTCCACAGGAGGCGACGCTGTCGCTGGGTCGTTGGCCAGCTCGCCCATCACATCAACATCCGCAGCGAGCGATGCGCTAGGCTGCGGAATGCCCGCCACAAACCAACTGCGTCTGTTGAGGGCCGCGGGAGCGCATCTCGCGGGCGCCGCCACACTGCGACGACTCGCGTTGTTGCTGCTCCTGGCGTTGAGCGCCGCCAGCTGTCGTGAACCCACGGCGGGCCCAGACGACGCCTGGCACGACGGGCAAATCGAGACCTCGGGCGCTCCAGACGGCGCCGCACCCGACAGCGGCGCCGTGTGTACTGTCGACGCTGGACCGCCTGTCACCACGCCCAAGACTGCCGCCCCCGGCGCGCTCTGCGGGTCGTGCACCCACGACGCCGACTGCGCTGCCGGCCTCGCGTGCTTCGCTGGCGGCTATTGCCGGAAGCAGACGGAAGATCCGCCCCCCGCCTTCCTTGGCTTCTGGCCGCAGTGTGACCAGGACTGCGCCGCTGCAGCGGACGTCGGGCATTGCCAGCGAAAGGGCCACTGCGCCGTACACGAGGGCGCGTGCGTGGCCATCAGCGACGCAGACTGTCGCGCGTCGCTGTTCTGCAAGCTCCACGGCCGGTGCGCGCGCCTCGGCGATCGGTGTGTGGCTGCGTGCGACACCGACTGCGCCAAGTCCGAGGGGTGCGGGCGCGCCGGCGACTGCGTGCTCGCTGACGGCGCCTGCGTTCCGGGCAGCTCGCCCCAGTGCGGACGTTCCAACGCGTGCAGCCTCGAAGGTCGCTGCACGTTCGACGGCCAACGGTGCATCGTGGGCAGTGACGCAGACTGCGCGGGCTCCCAGCGGTGCGTATGGCAGAAGCAATGCACGGCCGCTGCCGGCAAGTGCGTGTGCGACCCCGACCAACACGACTGCGCCCACCCCGAGTGTCCGGGAGGCGCGAACTGCGCCTGCGAGCACGCGGACGACTGCGACGCGGGCGTTTGCATGGCCTTCGCCACAGGCGGTCGCTGTGTCGACCTCTGCACCGAGTCCTGCGCCGCGTACACCACATGCCAGGTGCTCCCCGCAGGTCTCTCAGGTGACGTCATGACCTTGTGCGTACCCAACAGCGCGATGCTCTCGGCGCCGTGCAGCGCGGACGACGACTGCCCAACGTCCAGCGACCTCGGCGACGCCTGTGTCGACCACGGCGCCGCGGGCAACTTCTGTGGCGCCGGGTGTGTGTCAAACGCGGACTGCGCGGGCGACTACACGTGCACGGCGGGCGTGTCGACCTCCGGGACGCCAGGGAAGTGGTGCGTGGCCTCGGCCGGCAGCCCAGGACGCTGCTCGACCATGGCGCAGATCAAGCGCGCGTGGACCTGGTGTGAGCTACCGGGCGCCGGGACGGCGACGTGCCCAGGGGTCGTCTCCTGCGCCGCAGGCCAGAGCACGGCGCCCACGTGGACGCCCCCTTCGCCTTGCACCCCGCTCGAGATCGGCGAGACCTGCGACGGGGTCGACAACGACTGTGACGGTGTGACCGACGAGGGCGCCTGCGACGACGGCGACGTCTGTACCACCGACGTGTGCGAGGCCGGCGGGTGCAGCCACCAGCCGCAGGTGGGCACTTCGTGTTCTGCCGTGCTCACCTGCGCGGGCGGCGGGACCTGCAACGAGGCTGGGTGCACGGCGAACTCCAAGACCTGCAACGAGACCCTGCTCGCGGCAGCAGCGGACACGTGGACGTCCAACAAGCAACCCTTGGGGCAGGCACCATGGCATGGCCATGAAGAGACGCTGCACATCAGCGCTGACGAGACCGCTTGGGTGCGCTTCGACCTACCGAGTTTGCCGAACGCCCTCACGATCACCGACGCGGCGTTAGTCGTACCGATTCAGACCTGGCACGCGCAGGACAAGGCACCGGAGATCCAAGCGTGGCTCTGCCAGGGCGCCGCGTGGCCGGAGTCGACGGCAGGGTGGAACGCCCTCCCTTGGACGACCTCCTTCCACCTGGCGAAGTCGACACCCCAGCCTTCGATGTCGCTCCTGCAGCTGACCGGTTCCACGCTCGTCAAGGCGGTCGCCGAACACATCGCGGCAGGCAAGCGCCTGTGTGTCCGCTTTGTCGGCAAAGGGGTGAAGGCGACGTGCGGGAGTCGGCAAGGCTCCGGCGGAGGCGTGCGGCTCCGCGTCACCTGGCAGGCGACGGCTCCATAGGCTTGGAGTGTGCCGCTCCACGAGCCCGCACACCACGAGCGTGGCCAAGAGCGCCGCCGCGGACGGCGCTCGCCTCTCGCGTCCCGACGCGCCCCCTTGGCCTCCAACCGCCCGCCTGCCATGGTCCGTCGCACAACGCCCTGCGCTTCCAGGAGCCCCCCATGACCCCGCCGCCCGTGAC
>JAUIAC010000517.1 GCA_030425545.1 bacterium
TCCGTGTAGAAGCCGTCGAGCACGGCCCGATTGCGCTGCTCCACCACCTTGCGCTTGACCTTCAGGCTCGGGGTGAGCTCGCCGGTCTCCACGGCGAAGTCCTGCTCCAAGATGGCGAACTTCTTGATCGTCTCGAAGCGGGCCAGGCCGCTGTTGAGCGCGTCGACATAGCCTTGGAAGAGCCCGTGGACCGCCGCCTCCCGCGACAGCTCCGCGTAGGACCTGCCGCCCAGCCCGTGGTCCGCGGCCCAAGCTGCGATCGCCTCAGGGTCCATGGTGACCAGGGCGCTGCAGAAGTTGCGTTGGTCGCCGTGCACGATGATCTGGCTCACGTAGGGGCAGATGGCCTTGAACTGCCCCTCGAGCGCCTGCGGCGCGACGTACTTGCCGCCGGAGGTCTTGATGAGGTCCTTCTTCCGGTCCGTGATGCGGAGGTGGCCCGTCGCGGTGAGCTCGCCGATGTCGCCCGTGGCCAGCCAGCGCCCGTCGACCAGCGTCTCCGCCGTCTTCTCCGGCAGGTTGTGGTAGCCCCGCATGACCCCGCGGCTGGTGAACAGGATCTCGCCGTCGTCCGCGATCTTGACCTGGGTCCCCGGCAGCGGGCGCCCCACCGTGCCGAACTCGTTGTCGGTCGGCAGGTTCACGAAGCTGGCGGCGCTCGACTCGGTCAGGCCATAGCCCTCGAGGATGAGCAGCCCCGCGGCGTGGAAGAACTCCGCGATGTCCCGGTTGAGCGGGGCCGAGCCCGAGATGAAGAAGCGCATGCGGCCACCGAAGCGGGCGCGGAGCTTGCTGAACACGAGCTTGTCGGCGAGGCGCAGCTGGGCGGCCAGAAAGCCGGTCGGTGCGCGTCCGGCCTGCAGCTCCTTGGACGCCGCCCGGCCGACCCGCACGGCCCACTTGAAGATGGCGAACTTGAGCCCGCCCGACTGCTGCGCACCGTTGACGACCTTGTTGTAGACCTTCTCGAAGATGCGCGGCGCCGCGGCCATGAAGGTCGGGCGAACAACGGCCAGGTTGTCGATGATCTTCGGGATCTCGCCGTCGACCGCGGTTGGGATGCCGATGTAGATGATCAGCGTCTCCAGCATCTTGCCGAAGCTGTGCGAGAGCGGCAGCCACAGGAACTGCTTGTCGTCGCTCGACATGATGCCGGCCGAGTCGATGGCCTCGCCGGTGTAGAGCCAGCAGTCATGGAGCAGCTCCACGCCCTTGGGCCGGCCCGTGGTGCCCGAGGTGTAGATCAAGGTCGCCAGGCGGTCCGGCGTGATGCGGGCGACGACCTCGTCGAGGCCCGCGGGCTGTTCGGTCAGCCACGCGTCGCCCCGCGCCTTCAGCTCGTCGAGGCCCAGGACCCAGCCGTCGTCGCTGCCCTCGCCGTCGATGTTGACCACGTGCGCCACCGAACCGAGCTGGTCTCGGACCTGTCGCAGCTTCTCGACCTGCACGTCGTCCTCCGCGACCACGATGCGCGTGCTCGAGTCGGCGATGATGTACGCGCAGTCTTCCGCGGTGGACGAGGGGTAGATGGTCGTGGTGGCCGCGCCGGCGACGTTGACGCCGATGTCGACCAGCAGCCACTCGACCCGGGTGCTGCACAGCACGCCCACCCGCTGGTCGTCGTCGATGCCCAGCGCGCGCAGCCCGGCCGCGATGCGGTCGACATCGGCGCCGACCTGGCGCCAGCTCATGCGCTGCCAGCTGCCCCCCCGAGGGAACGAGAAGGCCTCCAGGTCCGGTGTCGACGCCACGCGGTGACGAAAGAGGTGCGCGACGCTCTGGTACTCGGCCATGACAGGCCTCCCGGGTTACAGCTTGTGGAGCTGGCTTCAGGTTACGTCCCCGGCGCGCTGGTTGGGAAGACAACAATTCGCTGAGAGCCAGAAAAATCAGTCAGTTTTCTGAGTTCGAGGGGCCGTGGACGAGGGCGTTCGTGACCGCGTCGGGCCGGGGTGCCCACGCGGGCCTCGGTCGCGTCGGAGCCCAACCGTGACGCCGTGGCGGCGCTTCGCTACCTTCTGCGCGATCCACCGGAGCGTGCCCATGTCCCGAGTCGACCCGTCGCAGTCCCCGTCAGCCCCCGCGTCGGAGGGCGACCAGCCGCGGGAGCCGGGCCGCACCTTCGCCGAGCTCGTCGCCTGGCGCATGAGCCGCCGGGAGCTCTTGGCGGGCATGAGCGCGGCCGCCCTGGCAGCGTGCGGTGGCGCGCCGCGGCGGGGCGGGCCGTCGACGACGCCGGGCGCAGACGCCGCGCCCGAATCGCCCGAGCCGCCTCGCTCGGCAGCGGCGCCAGGGCCCGCGGGCGCACCCGGCGCGGCGAACCCCTCGACGCTGCGCTTTGCGCCGGTCCCCAAGGGGGCAGATCCGCAGCTGCACGTCGCTGAGGGACACCGGGCGCGCGTGCTCCTGCGCTGGGGCGATCCCCTGCACCGGGACAGCCCAGCGTGGCGACCGGGCGCGCCTGTCGCCGCCGACCAGGAGCGGCAGTTTGGGACCAACAACGACTTCATCGGCTACCACCCGCTGCCCTTCGTCAGCGCCGCGTCCGCGCAGCTCGGGCGCTCCGACCATGGGCTGCTCAGCGTCAACCACGAGTATCCGTCGACCCGCTTCATGTGGGGCGATCTCGAGCAGGGCGAGATCACAGCCAAGATGACGCGCGCCCGGGTCGAGGCCGAGCTCGCCGCCATCGGTCACACGGTGGTGGAGGTTCAGCGGGTCGGAGGCGAGTGGCAGGTGGTGCGCGGTAGCCGCTACAACCGCCGGTTCTCGGCCCGCTCGACGGTCTTCGAGGTCACGGGGCCGGCCGCTGGACACCGCCGACTGAAGACGCGCGCCGACCCCACGGGGCGCCGTGTGCTCGGCACCATGCACAACTGCTCGGGTGGGGTGACGCCGTGGGGGACCACGCTCTCGGGCGAAGAGAACTTTCACAAGCACTTCCGCGGCGAGGCGCTGGTGAGCAGCGAGCGGCGCAACCACGCCCGCTACGGTCTCAAGGGCCAGCCGGAGTGGCCGTGGTGGGGGCTGCGGCTGCCGCGCTTCGACGTCGAGAAGGAGCCCCGCGAGCCGAACCGCCACGGGTGGGTGTTGGAGCTCGACCCCTACGATCCGACCTCCGCGCCGAAGAAGCGGACCGCGCTCGGGCGCATCAACCACGAGGGCGCGACCTCCGTGGTCACGCGCGGCGGTCGGGTCGCGGTCTACATGGGCGACGACAGGCGCGGCGAGTACATCTATCGCTTCGTCACCAAGGGCGCCTTTGACCCCAAGCGTCCGCGCGCCAACCGCGACCTGCTCGACCAGGGCACGCTCTACGTCGCCCAGTTTCGCGGCGACGGCACGCTGCGCTGGCTCCCGCTCGTCTTTGGCGTCGGGCCGCTGGGGCCGGGGCAGGGCTTTCACAGCCAGGCCGACGTGCTCATCGAGACCCGCCGCGCCGCGGATCTCGTGGGCGCGACCCCGATGGATCGGCCCGAAGACGTCGAGACCAACCCGGTGACCGGCGTGGTCTTCGCCATGCTCACCAACAACTCCCGCCGCAAGCAGGCCGACGGGCCGAACCCGCGCGCTCCGAACCTCTACGGCAGCGTCCTGGCGATGGTCCCGCCTGGAGGCCAGGGTGCCGCCGCCGACCACACCGCCGAGATCTACACGTGGACCCT
Source organism: bacterium (assembly GCA_030425545.1). GTDB lineage: Bacteria > Myxococcota_A > UBA9042 > UBA9042 > UBA9042 > UBA9042. The sequence goes on from JAUIAC010000517.1 coordinate 3,666, forward strand.
GCCCATGCTCGGCGGCGATCCAGGCAACAAGGCCCACGGCGCGCGCTACCACCCCATGACCACAGACGGTGGCTGGTTTGCGTCGCCCGACAACTGCACCTTCGACCGCAAGGGGCGGCTCTGGCTGACCTCCGACCAGGGCGCCAACTACGTGCGCACCGGGCTCGCAGACGGGGTCTACGGGTGCGACACGACGGGCCCCGGGGCGTGGCTTCCGCGGCGGCTCCTGCGCTCCCCCATCGGCGCCGAGTGCACCGGGCCCTGCATGACGCCGGACAACACCACGCTCTTCGTCAGCGTTCAGCACCCGGGCGTCGACGTTGAGGGCTCGACCTGGTCGA
>JAUIAC010000518.1 GCA_030425545.1 bacterium
CCGCCAGCTCGGCGCGCATGCGCATGCGCACGTCCTTGTGCGACGCGTGCACGCTCGGCGCCCGCGTCCGCTTCTGCCGCCGAACACGGTCCCGCGGGTCCGCCGCCAGTACCGCTGCGACGCCCAGAATCCGCTCTTCCAGCGGCTGCCCCGTCTGCGCCAGGCACTGCGCCGCCTCCGACTCCTCGATGAGCGTCACCATCTCCGCCACCAGGGCCCGCCATACCGGCGCCTCCAGCTGCCGCCAGCACGGCAGCACGCTCATCTTCAGCGTGTACTCGGTGTCGAACTCGCCAGGAACAGGCACATAGTCAGCGCGGCGACGGGCGTAATAACGCTTGGTGAAGCTGGTCCACACGCCGCGGATCGGTGCGCCGGTGCGCAGCCACGGCAGCGCGCTGAGGCCCGGCCAGTCCTTGCAGCGGCGCACGAGCCGCTCCTTGACCCCGTGGGCCAGCAGGTATCGCAGCCGCCGCTCCTGCGTCTTGCGGTCGTTGGACACCGGGATGGAGTGAAACCGCCGCGCCCAGCCGCTGCCTGTGCGGTCGTTCAGGTCGTTGAGCTTCTTGGTGATGTTGCAGTTGAGCAGGCACATGAAGTCAGCCTGCTGCTTCGCGTCCTTGCAGCCGAGCAGCATGTGGTAGTGCGTCGACATGAAGACGAAGGCGTAGAGCTCGATGCCCGTCTTCTCCTGCGCGTGACCGATGACACCGGCGATGATGCGGTGCACCTCCTTGCTGGGGCGGAGCAGCTTCATGCTGTCGATGGAGCGGGTGGTGACCTCCACCATGTGGTCGGGGTGGATGTAGCGAACCGGACGCATGCGGACTCCTCCTCGGGAGGCCGGGGTTGAGGGAGGCCTCCCTAGAGTCCGACGTGCGCCAGAGAGATTTTCGTCACATCAAGGCGGAAAAGCTCCGTCAGCGAATCGCCTGGCACCTACGAAGCCTACGAAGCGGCACCTACGAAGCAGGCTCCGGGAAGCTGATGCTGCACGTCCTCGCCGCCTTCGCGTTGCGCAAGAGCTACCAGTTTGTATAGCGTTCCAACCGGAGAGCGGCCCCGCGCCCACCGTCGGCGCGGAAGGACGACGATGACTCGCCTCAGCTCGCTCCCCTCCCTCGTGCTCCCGCCCGCGCTGCTCGCATTGGTCCTCTCCGCGTGCGTCGCGACCGGCGCCGCAGGGCCTTCGCCCGCAGTCGGCGAGGCGCGGCCGCTCGCTGTGGCGCCCGCCACGTCCGGCGCCTGCGCGTCGGTCGCCGCCGCCTACTGCGAGGCCCTGGCCCGGTGCAACCCGCACTGGCTGGCCATCGACTTCCCAAACCAGACCTCGTGCGCCGAGCGCATGGCGCTCGGCTGCGCCCGCAGCGCCAGCGCCAGCGGCTCCGGCGGCCTGGTCACCGACCTTGACCCTTGCCTGACACCGCTGGCCTCCGGCTGCGAGGCGCTGGTGCCCGGCACCCTGCCCACCTGCGCGTTCGTTCCCGGCACGGCTGCGCCGGGGGCGGCCTGCGAGGTCGACGGCCAGTGCACCTCGCTGCGCTGCGTCATCGGCAAGGACGGCTGCGGCGTGTGTGCCAAGAGCCCCGCGACCGCCAAGCCCTGCGAAAACGGCCCGCGCAAGGACGAGGGCCGACGGGTTGGGGCGACCTGCAAGGACGGCGCCTGCGCGCACGCGCTCGGCCTGCAGTGTGAGACGTCGACGACTCGCTGCGCGGCGATCCCGCTGCGCGCCGCTGGCGAGAGCTGCGACATGACCGGCGTCATGAGCGGTAGGTTGTCGGAGTGCGCCGACGGGCACTGCAAGAACCGCAACGACATGGGCGCCGGGACCTGCGCGGCCTTCGCCGACGACGGCGCCGCCTGCGACAGCTGGGAGGGGCCGCCGTGCCGCGCACCGGCGAGGTGCATCGCCGGCCGCTGCCGGGTCCCCCCGGTGGTGTGTGCGCCACGCTAGGAGTGTGTAGCGCATTGGAGCCTCGAGGGGCTTCGCGCGATGACCAAGCCCTGTGGCTTCCCAAGTGCGCAGGACTGGCCGTAGCCAATTCAAGCACTTGGCGGAGTCGCAGGGCGATGTGTCAGCGCGATGAAGCCGCCGAGGCGGAATGTGCTACAGGCTCCTAGGCCGAGGCGACGGGCGTCAGGTGGTCACCCTCTCCTCCTGCCGGGCCGCCGAGAAGGGAACAGCTGAACACCCGTCACCGACCTACTTCACCGGAAAGCCGCGGTTGCCGAGCAGCGCCTCGACCTTCGGATCCCGACCACGAAAGCGGCGGTAGGCCTCTGCGCGGTCGATGGCGTCGCCCGTCGCGAGGATGATGTCCTTGAACTTGCGCGCCGTGGCCGGGTGCCACACATCGCCGGTCGCCTCGAAGGCCTGCCAGGCGTCTGCGGCCATCACGTCGCTCCACAGATACGAGTAGTAGCCCGCCGAGTACGCGTCGGTGGCGAACAGGTGCATGAAGTGCGGCAGCCGATGGCGCAGCACGATCTCGCGGGGCATGCCGATGGCCGCGAGCGCCTGCTTTTCGTAGGCGCTCGGGTCGATCTTGCCGGTCGGATCGGTGTGCAGCTTCATGTCGACGAGGGCCGCGGCGAGGTACTCCACGGTGGCGAAGCCCTGGTTGAACGTGCGCGCGCGCCGGACCTTGTCGATGAGCGCCTGCGGCATGGGCTTGCCGGTCTTGTAGTGCCGGGCGAACTTGTCGAGCACGGCGCGTGAGAGCACCCAGTTCTCGTGCACCTGGCTCGGAAACTCCACGAAGTCCCGGGGGGTGTTGGCCAGTGAGGGGTAGGTCGTGCGGTTGGTCAGCGCGTGCAGCGCGTGGCCGAACTCGTGAAAGAGGGTCTCCGCGTCGTCGAGGCTGATGAGCGTCGGCTTGCCGGGCGCAGACTTCGCGAAGTTGTTGTTGTTCGACACGATGGCGTGGACCTTGCCGTCCATCTTCTGCTGCGTCCGATAGGTCGACTGCCACGCGCCGGAGCGCTTGTACTGCCGGGCGAAGTCGTCGCGGTACAGCAGGCCCACGTGGCTGCCGTCGGCCTTGTGGGTCACCCGGTACACCCGCACATCCGGGTGAAAGCCCGCCACCTTGCCGGTGATCTCCTCGAACGCGTAGCCGTAGAGGCGCCCGGCCAGGTAGTACGAGGCCTGGATCATGTTCTCGAGCACGAAGTAGTTCTTGAACTCGCTCTGATCGAGGTCGTAGCGCGCCTTGCGCACCTTCTCCATGTAAAAGCGGTAGTCCCAGGGCGCGATCGCCGCCCGCACGCCCATCTTGCGGGCGAGCTTCTGCATGTCGCGGACCTCCTCTTTGACCCGGGCGACGGCCGCTGGCCACACGCGCATCATCAGGGCCTGGGCGCGGGCCGGGTCCTTCGCCATCGAGGTCGACATCCGCCAGTGGGCGTGGCTCGCGTAGCCGAGGAGCTTGGCGCGCTCCGCCCGCAGCCGGACGATCTCGGTGATGAGGCCCTTGGTGTCGTTCTTGCCTGCGTTGTCGCCCCGTTGGGTGAACGCGCGCCAGACCTTCTCGCGCAGGTCTCGGCGCTCGGAGAAGGTCAGGAAGGGCACGACCGCCGAGCGGGTGTTGACCACCGCGTAGCCGCCGAGCTTCCGCTTGCTCGCGGCGGCTTTGTAGACGGCCACGAGCGCGGGCGAGAGGCCGGCGAGATCCTTGTCGCTCAGCGGGACCCAGGTGTCTTCGTCGGCCTGCACCCGGTTGGCGAACTGGGAAAACAGCGTGGCGAGGCGCTTGTTGATGGCGCCGAGGCGGGTCTTGCTCGCCTGGTCGAGCTGGGCGCCGCGCCGCACGAAGCGGCGGTAGACCTTCTCGACCAGGCGGCGTTGCTCGGGCTGGAGCCCCTCGCTGCGCGCGGCGTGCACCTTGGCGATGCGGGCAAAGAGGCGGGTGTCGAAGTAGAGCGCGTCGTAGGTGGCCGTGAGCTTGGGGCGGATCACCCCGGTCAGCTTCTGGATGGCGGGGGTGTTGCGGCTG
>JAUIAC010000519.1 GCA_030425545.1 bacterium
GCGTCTCGCCCACGACATCGCGGTGAGCAACGCCGTCGGGGTTCGCGGCACGCCCAACTACTTCGTCAACGGCCTGCCCGTGCGGGGGGCGCAGCCCTACGCGCGCTTCGAGAAGGCGGTGACCAGCGCCCTGGCCACGGTGCGCAAGCTGGAGGCGGCCGGGCACAGCGGGCGTCGCCTGCGAGAGCTGGCGTGGCGCGCTGGGCATCGCACGAGCGGGCCGCGGCTGCTGCAGTACGCGATCGACGGTGCCCGTGTGCCGGCCGGCCTGGCCGCGACGGCGACAACCCCGCGGCGACGGGCGAGCTGGCTCGACCGCAGGGTGTGGAACGTCCCGGTCAACGAGTCGAGCGACGTCATCGTGGGCAACAGCCAGACCGCGACGGTGACCTTGGTGGTGTGGACGGACCTGCAGTGCCCCTTCTGCGCTCGGCTGCAGGCGAGCATCGACGCCCTGCGGCTCGACTGGCCCAAGCGGCTGCGCGTGGTCTATCGCAACAAGCCCCTGCCCTTTCATCGCGACGCGCGCAGGGCCGCGGTGGCCGCGCTAGCCGCCCATCGCCAGGGCAAGTACGCGCCCTTTGTCGCGGCCTGCTTCGCCAACATTCGCGCGCTGTCGGCGGCCGATCTCGAGCGCAAGGCGACTCAGCTCGGGCTCGACATGCCACGCTACCGCCGCGACGTGGCCGACCCCGCGGTGCTGGCGCAGGTCACCCGCGACATGGCCGAGGCGAAGCGCCTGGGTGTGCGGGGGACGCCCACCTTCTTCGTCAACGGCATGCGGGTGGTCGGCGCGCAGCCCCTGGCCCGGATTCGCCCTCTGGTGCGCTCGCAGCTGAAGGTGCTCCCGGCGGGCCCGGCCGCCTATGCCGCCCATGTGGCCAAGGGCCGGGACGTCAACACACCCTAGTGGTCGGTTTTTTTTCGCGGCCACGTCGGTCAGTGGAAGTCGCGGCTCTGAACGCGCTCAGGCCGCCGACCCAGCTCCGGCAGCCAGAGCTCTGTCGCCACCAGGTGCACCACGCCCGCGTGGGACTGGATCTTGCCGGTGACCCCGAGGAACCCAGCCGTTCGCGCCAGGACGCGGTACTGGTCCCACACCTGTGGCCACAGCACCAGGTTCACGAAGCCGGTCTCGTCCTCCATGGTCATGAAGGTCACCCCCTTGGCGGTGCCAGGTCGCTGCCTGTTGATCACCGCGCCAGCGAAGCGCACACGCCGACCGTTGGGCAGCCGCATGACCTCTTCAGCTGTGGGCAGCCGCAACGCCCGGAGCTGGGGCCGCAGCGCGCCGATCGGGTGGCCGCGCGTGCTGTGCTGGCTCGCGCGATAGTCCCACGACACCGTCTCGAAGGCGTCCAGATCGCTGAAGCGGGGCTCGTTCGCCGGGTCCTCTGGGAACACCAGCGGTAGACGGATCTGCCGGTCACGCAGCAGCCCGCGCACCCGCCACAGCGCCGTGCGCCGCTCGAGCTCGAAGGCGGAGAGCGCGCCCGCCTCAGCCAGCGAGAGCAGCCCGGCCTCGCTGACCCCGGTGCGCCGCACCACGTCCTCCAGATCGGCAAAAGGGCGCTGTCGTCGGGCTCGCAGCAGCTTGTCGCGGTCTTTCTGGTTCAGCCCCTTCACGTAGCGCAGCCCCATCCGCACCGCGTGGTGGGGCTGGTCGAAGCCGGGTCGCATGCGCGGCCCGGTGCGCCCTCGGTCCGAGCGCAGCAGCGGCTCCAGCGTGCAGTCGTCGGCGCTGGTCAGCGCGCACACCGGCCGCAGCTGCACCCCGTGCCGCCGCGCGTCGTCGATCAAGGTCGCCGGGGTGTAGAAGCCCATGGGCTGTGAGTTCAGCAGCCCACACGTGAACACGGCCGGGTAGTGGCACCGCAGCCACGCGGTCGCGTAGCTGATCAAGGCGAAGCTCGCCGCGTGACTCTCAGGGAAGCCGTACTCCCCGAAGCCCCGGATCTGCTCGAAGACCCGCACCGCGAACTCCTCGGCGATGCCCTTGGCCATCATCCTGCGCACGAGCCGCTCTCGGTGCTGCTCGATGCGACCGCACTTGCGCCACGCCGCCATGTCCCGCCGCAGCTGGTCGGCCTCGCCCGGCGTGTAGTCCGCCGCCACCACCGCCAGCTTCATCACCTGCTCTTGGAAGAGCGGCACCCCCAGGGTCTTCGCCAGCACGGGCTCCAGGCAGGCGTGGGGGTAGGTCACCGGCTCTTCGCCAGCGCGCCGCCGGAGGTAGGGGTGCACCATGCCGCCGGTGATCGGCCCCGGGCGGACGATGCTCACCTCGATGACCAGGTCGTAGTAGGTGCGGGGACGGAGCCGCGGCAGCATCGCCATCTGCGCGCGGCTCTCGATCTGGAACACGCCCACGGTGTCCCCGTCACAGCACATGTCGAAGGTCTGCGCGTCGTCGGGCGGGATCGTCGCCATGCTCAGCTCGACCCCGCGATGGTGCCGCAGGAGCTGGAAGCAGCGGGCCAGATGACTCAGCGCCCCCAGGCCCAGCAGGTCGACCTTGAAGAGCCCGAGCGCCTCCACGTCGTCCTTGTCCCACTGGATGACCGTTCGCCCCTCCATGGCGCCGTTCTCGATGGGGACCAGGTCATGTACGGGTTCATGCCCAAGCAGAAAACCACCTGGATGGATGGACAGATGTCGCGGCGCATCGAGGATCTCGTTGGCCAGGCGAAGCAGGTGCTGATGGGTCGGATGGTCCGGGTCCATGCCCGCCCGCTCCAGCGCCTCGGCGGTGGGGCCGGTGTAGTGGTCGACCATCTTCGAGAGCCGGTCGAGGCTGGTCATGGGCACGCCGAGCACCTTGCCGACCTCGCGCACAGCCGAACGCCCCCGGTAGCGGATGACGTTGGCGACCATGGCGGCGTGGCTGCGGCCGTAGCGTTGGTAGACGTGCTGGATCACCTCCTCGCGACGCTCGTGTGAGATGTCCAGGTCGATGTCGGGCGGCTCGGCGCGCTCACGAGAGATGAAGCGCTCGAAGAGCAGCCCCATGCGCACCGGGTCCACCGCGGTGACCCCCAGGCAGTAGCAGACCGCGGAGTTGGCCGCCGAGCCACGCCCCTGGCAGAGGATGCCCTGCTCGCGGCACCAGCTGACGATCTCGTGCATGGTGAGGAAGTAGCCGGGGTAGTCGAGCTCGTCGATGAGCGCCAGCTCCTTGTCGATCTGCGCCTTGGCGTCGTCCGGAATCACGCCACGATAGCGGTGCCTTGCCCCCTCATAGGTGAGGTGCTGCAGGTGCTCTGCAGAGGTCCGCCCGTCGGGCAGGTGCTCCGAGGGATAGCGGTAGCGCAGCTCCTGCATGTCGAAGCGGCAGCGGTCGGCGATCTCGCGGGTGCGCTGAAGGGCGTCGGGCAGGTCGCTGAAGAGCTGGGCGAAGGCGTGCGGGGACTTCAGGTCAGCCTCGGCGTTGCCCGCGAGCAGGCGCCCCGCCTCGTGGATGACCACCCCATGGCGGATGCAGGTCATGACGTCTTGCAGGGGGCGCCGCGCCGGGTTGGCGTAGCGAACCTCGGTGGCCGCGACCACAGGCAGACGCCAGCGCGCTGCGCGACCTCGCAGCCGCGCCTCACTGCGCTGCTCGTCGGCGAGGCGATGCCGGGTCAAGAGCGCGTAGAGACGGTCGGCGAAGGCCTCCTGCAGCAGCCCAGCGACCTGCGCCACCGTGTCTCCGTCGACCCCTGGAAAGGCCGCAGCGCCCCCCTCGCCCTCCAGCGCGACCTGCGCGATGAGCGACTCGCCGCCGCCCCAGAGCGCCAAGAGCCCGTCTGCGTGCGCGCAGAGCTCCTGCCACGACACCAGGCAGCTGCCCTTGGGGGCCCGCCGCCGCCCCAGCGTGACCAGCCGGCAGAGGTTGGCGTAGCCGGTCCGCGACGCACAGAGCACCACCACAGACGACGCGATCTCGGGCTCGCGGGCCGAGTTCAGGCGGGGATCATGGGCGGAGAGCGCGGGGTCCACGTGCGGGTGCGCCACCGTCA
>JAUIAC010000520.1 GCA_030425545.1 bacterium
CCGTGCGCGCTGGAAACAAGCTGTGCTGCTCGCGCTGGGCCTGGCGCTGGCGACCGCCGTGGCCAGCCCGCTGTGGGCGCCGGTCGTCGCCGATCGGGTGTTGCGCAGCGCCTGGCTCCGCGCGCAGCTCAACGACCAGCCCGACCAGCTCGCCTTCGCCTGGCGCAGCGCGCGCGCGGTCGGCTGGGGGGGCTTGGAGGTCGAGAACTTCAGCCTGCTGGGCCAGGACGACGACGTGCAGTGGCGCCTGCAGATCGACCACGCACGGATCTCCCTGGACCTGCCGGCGCTGCTGGAGCGCCGCTTCCAGACCCGCAGCGTGGTCGCCCGCGGCGTGCGCTTTCGGCTGCGGCCGCGGCTGCCGGCCTGGCCCGCCCGGCGGCACCTGATCGCGGCGCGCACCTACCCGACCCTGCCCGGGGCGGGGCCGCCCGTGCAGCCTGCGGTGCGGACACCCACCAGCGCGGCCCTGCGGCCAGCGCGGTGGTCGGCGCAGCTGCGCGGGGTGCAGCTGAGCGACGTACGCGAGATCTGGATCGCGGCGTGGCGCCTGCAGACCCGAGGGCGAGCGACCGGCGACTTCACGCTGCACCCGGGGCTCTTCCAGCTCGCGCTCGAGCGGGGCGAGCTGGCCCTGACCGAGACGGCGGTGTGGCGCGGGCGCGAGCGCCTGGTGCGCGGCGCCAAGGGCACGCTGAAGGCGACGCTGCGCCTGCCAGACTATCGACCGCTGCGGGGGCTGGCCTACGTGCGGCCGCTGCTGGCGCAGGCGCAGGTGGAAGGCGAGCTCCTGGCGGGTCGCTTGCTGACGCCGCTGGTGGGCCGGCCCGCGGCCAAGCTCGGGTGGGCGCGGGTGCGCGCCACGGCGGGCCTCCGCGACGGCGCGGTGACCCGTGGCAGCGCGCTGGTGCTCGCGGGGGCCACGGGCGACGTGCAGGCGGCTGGCGTGAGCGCGCGGGGACCCTGGCAGCTGCGGGCCGAGGCGGAGCCGCCGACGCTGGCCGTGACCGTGCGCATGACCCCGGCCACCCTGCGCTCGCCGGTGTTGGCGGCGCTCACCGGGCCCAACGTGGGCGTGCGCACGGCCGCCCTCTCGCTCACCGGTCGGGTGCCGCTGCCCGCGGTCCGACGCCCGGGCGCGGCGAAGGCCAGCCCCGACGCGGGCGCCACCGCGACCTGGGTGCTGCGCTGGGCCGAGTCGGAGCCGGCGCCGCTCGCGCCGCTGCTGCGGGGGCTGAACAGCGGGGCTGCGCAGGTGTCCGCGGGCGCGTGGCGGGCGGGCGGCGAGCTGAGGCTGACCCGGCCGGCGCCACGGGCGGGCGAGGGCGCGCGCGGGCAGGGCGGGGCTGCAGACGGCGCTGCCGGCCCGTCTGCTGTGCGCGTGCGCGGCGAGGTGGAGGCCCGCGCCGTCGGGGTCGTCGCCAGCTTCGCCGGGCAGACCTGGCGGGGGGACATCGTCGCCGTCGTGCCCTTTCGCTCCGAGGGCGACGCCCTGAACATCGCGGGCACGCAGGTGCGGCTGGACAAGGGCCGCCTCTTCACGCGGGGCCACGGCGCGCGCGCCTGGTCGGGCCAGCTGACCCTGCGCAGCGGCGTGCTGGGGCTCGCGCCGGCAGATCGGCCCCTGGCAGCGCTGGTGGCCGACAGCGACGCGCTCGCCCACGCGGTGATCCGCGGCGAGCCGACCCTCGCCCCCACGCTGCGCGCCCGCGTCGTGGGCTCCTTCTCCGACGCGGGCCCGCTCATCGATCTCGTGCGACGGCGTGGGGGCGTGCCCGACTTCGTGCTCAAGCGGGTCGACACGGGCGCGCTGAAGCTGACCGCCCGGGTGCAGGCCAGCCCCAAGCAGCTGCGCCTGACCCACGTGCGCGTCACCAGCGCAGACGTCGACGCCCGCGGCGGCCTGCGGCTGAGCGGCGGGCTGCGCGGCGGGCTGCTGCTGAAGATCCTCGGCTTCTCCCTGGGCCTGGAGCTCCACGGCGCCAAGGTCGAGACCCACGTGCTCCGCGCCGAGCGCTGGTTCCGCGGCTCGGGCTGGTAGCGGACAACAGCCCGCTTTCTCAAAGGTTCGCCTTGCGCAAGTCGCGGCCGGCCGGGATATTGCGACAGCGGTCTCCGCTCTCTCACCCCGTCTCCATCACCCCGTCTCGATCACGCCGTCTCCCTCACCCCGGACTCCCCCATGCGACCGACCCCACCCCGCATCGCCCCCGTGCTCGTCGCGCTCACCCTGGCGCTCACCGCCTGCGGCACCGCGGCCGGCGGCAGCGGCGGCGCGACCTTCAGCGGCGGCGCCGCAGGCACCCCCTGCAACGCCACCTACCAGGCCGAGGGCTGCCTCGCGCAGCCGGGCGGCTACGCGGTCATGACCTGCGACCCCGCCGGCACCTGGAGCCAGAAGGCGCAGTGCACCGCCGCGCAGTACTGCGCCGAGCAGCCCGCCAATGACCCCGCGGCCCCGGGCAAGCGCATTGCGAGTTGCGTCGCCATCCCGACCGGCGGCGCGACCGACGCGGGCGCGAGCGACGGGGCGGCCCAAGACTCGGGAGCCCGAGCGGCCGACACCGGGGGCACGGACACCGGAGTGACGGACACCGGAGTGACGGACACCGGAGTGACGGACGCTGGAGTGACGGACACGGGAGCGCCCGACACGGGAGCGCCCGACACGGGAGCGCCCGACACCGGAACGCCCGACACCGGAACGCCCGACACGGGGACGCCCGACACCGGAGCGCCCGACACCGGCCCGGTGCTGAAGCAGCCGCTGCCAAAGGTCCAGCTGCTCGACATCAGCCCCGGCAGCCCCACCAGCGGCCAGACCGTGACGCTCGACCAGTTCGCCGGCAACTACATCGCCGTGCTCATGGGCGCTGGCTGGTGCGCGTCGTGCAACGCCCAGGCCGACTTCATGGAGAAGATCCGCAAGGACCTGCTCAACCAGGGGCGCAAGGACGTGGTCATGGTCGTGGTCAACGACAAGAGCGCCGCCAGCAAGAGCAACCAGAAGAGCATGGTCACCTGCGACTTCTCCGTGTGCTCTCCCAAGGGCGCGCCGCTGGGCTTCCCGGTCTTGCAGGGCACCAGCACCTACGGCTGGCACTCGTTCACCGACCCGGCCACCGGGCAGAAGGGCAAGAAGAACGACTGCTTTGTCTACGGCCCCGACGGCACCATGCTCTTCAAGCACGTGGGCAAGGCCACGGTGAACCTGACGGCCTTCGACAAAGAGGTGCGCGCGGCGCTCAACAAGTAGCCCGCCCGCGGCGCTCAGCCCCTGAACCCTGCGGCGCCCTGGCGTGCGCGCCGTCGCAAGCAGCCGGTCGGGGTCGGACAGGCCGTGGCGACGACGAGCTCAAGGGGCAGAGGCAGGGACCAACACGCGCTCAGGCTCGCCCTCCTGGTGGACGCGAAAGACCACAAGCGTGGCGCCCTGGGGCCCGGTCTTGATGGCGTGCACGCGCTTGAAGGGCACCGCGAGGCTCGCGTCGACCTCGAAGGTCCGGACCCCCTCTTCCTCGTCCCAGAGCTCGACCGACCCTGCGACGACGTACGCGAACTCCTCGCCGGGGTGATAGTGCTTCGGGAGGCTCGTCTCGGGCGGCAAGACGACGTGGCTGAGCACGACCTCCGTGCCCGGCGCAGCAGCGAGCTTCGCGGTGAGTAGATTGCGCAGTTGAGGTGACATGTGCTGCTCCTGGTCTAGACAACCGCCGATTTGTCGGAAGTGGGAGACCGGTAACCAAGCGCCGTGAGCCCACGCTCGGGTCGCTGTGAGGGGGGTTGTACAGGGCGCATTGGAAAAGTCGCTCCTACGGCGCCAAGTCCGCCGTGCCCGACTCTTCGACCGCTGGAGTGTACTCCCCCTCGTAGGTGCCAGGCGATTCGCCCCCTCGTAGGTGCCGCGCCGTAGGTGCCGGGCGATTCGCGAATGGTCGTAGGTGCCGCGCGATTCGCGACGCTCCGGTCCGAATCGACCGTCTTCTTCAGGGG
>JAUIAC010000041.1 GCA_030425545.1 bacterium
ACTCGGCGGGGGTTTAGTCGTTTTTGCGCGTTTTGGCTTGGCCGGGAGCGCTTCGGGTTGGCGAGCGCGTGCTTGCGCGTGAGCTTGGGCCGAGGCTGGCGGGGAGCGTAGGCCGGCGTGCAAGGAGTGGTGTGCAAGGAGGGGTGGTCGTCTGCGGTTTGCGACGCGCCGGGTCCAGGTCGGCCGCTGAGGCGGTCGTGAGGCGCGGCGTTGTCTCAAGTTGCCGGTTGGCGAGGCCGTGCCGTCTGTGGAGGTGGGGCGGCGGCGCACGCCGGACCAAGGGTGCGCGCGGATGACGGCGCCGGTCTGTGGCGTAGGGCTGACTCCAGGCGCTGGCCTGATCAAAGCGCTCGTGTTCGGAAGCGTGCAGGCCAAAGACACCGGTGCGGGGAGCCGAACTGGCGAAAGACACCGATGTGCGGCTCCGGGCTGTCTAGAGGCGTCGGTGCGCGGCGCAGGGCAGCCCGCGTCGTACGGAGGCCAGGCGTTCGGGGTCCAGCCAGGCCGTGGCAAATCCGACGCCGTCAGAGACCTGAGCAACGACCTGGCCCCAAGGGTCGATGATGATCGACTCGCCGTGGGAGTGTCGCTTGCCGCCGTGGCGTCCCCACTGGTCGGCGGCGAGGACGTAGCACTGGTTCTCGATGGCGCGGGCGCGGAGCAGCACGCGCCAGTGTGCCTTGCCGGTCTGGGCGGTGAACGCCGCCGGAACGGCGAGGACCTCGGCCCCCTGGTCCAAGAGCGCGCGATAGAGCTCGGGGAAGCGGAGGTCGTAGCAGACGCTCAGGCCGATCCGCGCACCGGCGAGGTCGACCGTGACCGGGGCCGTGCCGGGAACGATGTCGTCCGACTCCTTGAACGAGACGTCGCCCGGGACATCGATGTCGAAGAGGTGGATCTTGTCGTAGGTGGTCGCGACGCGGCCGGTCGCGTCGATGGCGACAGAGGTGTTGTAGGCCCGTGGGGGCATCTCGCTCGCCCGGTGGAAAGAGCCGAGCAGGATGCAGACCTCAAGCTCGCGAGCGAGGCGCTGAAAGGTGCTGACGATGCGGCTGTCTTCCAGCGGTTCGCCCGCGTCCGGCGTGTCGGTGATCTTGAGGTATCCGGTGTTCTCCGGGAGAGCGATGAGCGTGGCGCCGTCCTGTGCGGCGGCGCGTACCTGGAGCTCCGCGGCCTCGAGGTTGGCGGACATGTCCTCGGTGGAACAGAGCTGGACGACGGCGGCCTTGACGCGCTGCATGCTGGACTCCTGGGCGGGGCGGGGGGATGACGCCGGGGTGCGTCGGTCGAGCGCTCACGGCGGTTGCCACCTCATATGGGCGCCTCCGCGACCTGTCGCGGTGCCGGTGCTGCCCGCAATCTGTCCAACCTGGTGCGTCGGTGCAAGGGTGCGTCGACCTCTGATTGGCCGCTGCGCAGGATGCCGATGCTGGTATTGCGGGGCTGGGTTGCCTCCCGGGCCTGGGGTTCCTCCCGGGCCTGGGTTGCCTCCTGCCCCGACGTTGACTGAGGGCCCCGACGCGTCTGGCCGGTTGGGCCGCTTCAGTGAGCGACGCCATGCGACTTCGCGTGCCGCGTTGACCGACTGTTGTGGCCAGCGGTACGGTCCGGCCGCCCTGCGCAGAGCGGGCGAGGAGACAGCCAACATGCCAACGCAGATTGTCGACGTTACAGCGCGCGAGGTCTTGGATTCTCGCGGAAACCCAACGGTTGAGGTGGACGTCGCTCTGAGCGGCGGGGCCCACGGCCGGGCGATGGTGCCTTCGGGTGCGTCGACCGGCGTACATGAGGCAGTGGAGCTGCGCGACGGTGACCACCGTTTTCTCGGCAAGGGCGTGCAGAAGGCCGTGACGAACGTGCAGGAGGTCATCGCTCCGGTGTTGCTGGGGGTCGACGCGCTCGAGCAGCGAGAGGTCGACGACACCCTGATCGAGCTGGACGGGACGGCCAACAAGGCCCGGCTCGGTGCCAACGCGACGCTCGGCGTGTCCATGGCCGTGGCGCGGGCCGCCGCGGATGCGGTCGGACTGCCGCTCTATCGATATCTCGGAGGCGCGCGAGCGAGCACGCTCCCCGTCCCGATGATGAACCTCATCAACGGTGGGGCGCACGCCGCAGGTGGGCTCGACATCCAGGAGTTCATGGTCGTGCCGCACGGGTTCGAGACCTATCGCGAGGCGCTCCGCGCCGGGGCCGAGACCTTTCAACATCTCAAGAAGCTCCTGGCCGGGCGGGGGCTGCCCACCACGGTCGGGGACGAAGGGGGCTTCGCGCCCCGATTGGAGCGCAACGAGGACGCGCTGGGGCTCTTGCTCGACGCTGTCTCGGCTGCGGGCTATGAGCCCGGCAAGCAGATCAGCCTGGCGCTCGACGTAGCCAGCTCGGAGTTCTTCGACAGCGACGCGGGCCTCTACGATCTCGCCAGCGAGGGCCGCAAGCTCGAGCCCGAGGCATTCGCCGACTACCTGGCCGGCTTGGCGGAGCGCTACCCCATCGTCAGCATCGAAGACGGCATGGACGAAGACGACTGGGCCGGCTGGGCCGCGCTGACCAAAGTGGCTGGCAAGCGCGTGCAGCTGGTCGGCGACGACCTCTTCGTGACCAACACGAGCCGTCTGCAGCGCGGGCTGGACGAGGGCATCGCGAACGCGATCCTCATCAAGGTCAACCAGATCGGCACGCTCTCCGAGACCTTTGACGCCATCGACATGGCGCAGGCCGCGGGCTATGGGACGGTCATCTCCCACCGCTCTGGCGAGACCGAAGACACCACCATCGCCGACATCGCGGTGGCGACGGGCGCAGGGCAGATCAAGACGGGCTCTCTGTCCCGGGGCGAGAGGACCGCGAAGTACAACCGGCTCCTGCGCATCGAGGACAACCTTGGCGCCGCGGCTCGCTACCCGGGCCGCGCTGTGTTGGCGACCTCTCGCTAGATGATGACGCTGACCTACCAGGGGCGACCTGTGGTGCGTTCCGTCGGCGCTTCGCGTCGGCGGCGGGCGGGCCTCTTGCTCTGTGGCGTCGCGGTCACGTGTCTGCTCGGCGCGTGCGGTGACAAGGACGAGGCGGCGGTGCCAGCGTCGTCACCCACCCCCAAGCCGCCCGTGGCCAAGCCGCAAGCCCCCGTGGCGAAGCCTGCGGTGGATCGAAGCGCGTTGGCGACCGCCTTTCACGTCTCCCGCTGCGCGCTCATCGGCGTGACAGCGCCCACAGGCGTGTGGGCTCGGAGCGGGTTCGCAGACGAGGCGGCCTTCCAACGGGCGTTCGCAGCTGCAGCACAGTCGGACCCACTCTGGGCGAGGCAGGCGGTGGCCGACTCCTACGCGAAGCCATGTCGCGACGGCGCCCCCAAGGGCACACCTGGGAAAGCGGCACGTGCTGACGCGCGGGGCGCAGAGGCAGAGGTTTCACCATGAACGTCCCTTCAGCCCTGCGCCTTGTGGTGCTGGCGTTCGCGCTCTTGGGGGCGGCGGCCTGCGGCCCGACCGTCGGTGACGCATGTGAGACCAGCGCGGCCTGCGGCACCGGCCTGGTGTGCGACCTCGCGACCCCTGGAGGCTACTGCACCCGCACGCCGTGCCGGGCTGGGGAGTGCCCGGACGAGTCGGTCTGCGTGGACTTTGGCGCCGAGGCCTCCTGGTGCATGCGCCGCTGTGACGGCGGCGAGGGGTGTCGCGACGGCCTCAGCTGCGTCTCACCGGAGACGGCGGAGTGCTTGGACGACGTGAGCGGGTGCAAGTTTTGCGCGGTGCCCTGATCCCGTGGGCCGTGGCGGCGCTGCTTGGCTCTGGCTGCAGTGGCGCGTCGGAGCAGCGCAGCGACCGGGACCGGCCGTTGATCACGGCGGAGGACGGGCGGTCGACGTTGAGGCGCCCTGCGGTCCAGCGGTCGGGTGCTCGGCATGGGCCGGCGCCGTCGAAGGCTCCGTCGAGCGCGCGGCGGACGCTGTCGCGAGCGCTGGTGGGCCGCGTCGTCGCGGCCGGGCCCGGCGCCCTGCTGGCCGTTGTCCCGCTCGCGCCCGTGCTCGACGCGAAGCGTCGATTTCGCGGCTTCCGCATCGTGCGGATTCACGACAACAGCCCCGAGATTCTCGCGTACGGGGTTCACCCGGGGGACATGGTGGTGTCCGTGAACGGGATCCGGATCGTGCGGCCGGATCACATGCTGGCGTTGTTCAAGCGCATCGGAAACGCGACGGAGCTGGACCTTCGCTTGACGCGCGCCGGACGTGCCGTCCGCGTACGCGTCCCGATCGTCGACGAGCCGTGAGCTCGCGCGCTCAGGCAAGCGACGGCGCCGCTGCCTGGGGCTGACGTTCGCGTTTGAACAGCCGCGGCGCCGCGGGCCGACGCCGCGCTACGCCAGGCATGTGTCGGGCGCGGTCACAGGCCGCCCGGGCCTCTCAGACGACAGCCTGCGCACGCTCAGACTTGCCGGATCCAAGGCAATACCGGGGGGCAAGCACTTGCTGTCGCCTGGTGTTCAGGGCTAAACTTCCGGCATCGGACGCAACCGGCGTGCGGAACGAGCGCGTCTTCCAGGAGCCTCAGGTGTTCAGCCTGCGGGGAAGGCGACACAGACCCCAGCCACCGCTGGCGAGCAGGTGCAGATGAGCAAGGGCCCATTCTTTTTTCGCTACTGGGGCGTGCGCGGCAGCATCCCTGCACCGGGGCCGGCGACGGCCCGCTATGGCGGAAATACGACCTGCATCGAGGTGCAGGTCGGGGATCAGCTGCTGTGCGTCGACGGTGGGACCGGCGTACGCCTCTACGGCTCGGACCTCATGACCCGCCTGCCGGTGCAGGTCACGTTCCTCATGACCCACCTCCACTGGGACCACGTGCAGGGGTTTCCCTTCTTCACGCCCTTTCTGGTGCCTGGCAACGACTTCCACATCTACTCGGGCCACCACAACGGCGGCAACATCCTCGACGTGCTGAAGCAGCTGATGGCGCAGCCCGCGTTTCCCATCTCCATGGACGCTTTCCGCTCCGAGGTGAACTTCGACTTCCTCGAGCCAGGTGACGCGTTGACCTTCGGCGACCTGACGGTCCGCACCATGCTCTTGAACCACCCCGGTGGCGTCATTGGCTACCGCTTCGAGTACGGCGGCAAGGTGTTTGTCCACGCGTCGGACTGGGAGCACCCAGCCGAGGGGCTCGACGACGAGTTCGTGGAGTTCATCCGCGACGCGGACGTGCTGAGCGTCGACGCGACCTACACCGACGACGAGTACGAGGGCCGCTCGGGTCCGCCGCGCAAGGGTTGGGGCCACGCCACACACGAGGCTGCGCTCGCCCACGCGGACGCGGCTGGGGTCAAGCGCACCATCCTCTTCCACCACGAGCAGACCCGGAGCGACGAAGCGCTGGACGCGCTGTCGGCCAAGCTCTTCGGGCCCGACTCGCCCAACTCGTTTGCGATCGAAGGCGAGCGCGTCGACCTGCTCTGACGCTCGGACGCGCTTCCGCACTCACGTCGACACCTCCGCACTCACATCGGCGCTGCCCGCACATGGGGGCGGCGCCCGCGGGCGTTGAGTCCGCGGCGCCTGCGCGCGATGTGTTGGGGGCGGCTGTCCGCTGCCTCAGTCGCGCAGCATCTCGATGGCCATCTCGAACTTGTTGAAGGGTGGCATAAGGTAGGCGCCGGCGCAGAGCGGGCGGATCTCGTCCAGGAACTCTCGCCCAATCGCCACGCCCTCTGCCGGGCCTTGCTCGCCTGCCTGCTGCATGCGCGTGCGGATGCGCTCCGGCACGACCATGCCGGGCACCTCATGGTGGATGAAGTGGGCGTGGCGGGCGTTGCGCAGGGGCAAGATTCCGACCAGCAACGGGATCTTCGGCTTGGCCTTGTCGATGAAGCTGCGCAGGATGTCGGCGTCATAGATCGGCTGCGTCAGTGCGTAGCGGGCCCCCGCCGCTTCCTTCTCGTGGAAACGCGCGATCTCGCGGTCGAGGTCGTCGGCGGTCGGGTTGACCGCGCAGCTCAGGCGAAAGCCCGTGCGGTACTTGCGCGGCTTGCCGTTGGCGTTGCGCCCCTGGTTCAGGCCCTCGAGGATGCTGAGCAGCCCCACTGAGTTGACCTCGAACACCGCCCGCGTGCCGGGATAGTCGCCGACCGAAGGCGGGTCACCAGTGACGCAGAGCATGTGCTTGATGCCCAGCGCGTGCGCGCCCATTGTCTCGCTGAGCAGGCCCAGCACGTTGCGATCCCGGCACGAGACGTGGAGCAGGATCTCGATGTCCACCTGCTGCCGGATCAACACCGCCAGCGCCAGCGGGCTCATTCGCGCGGTCGCCAGTGGAGAGTCCGCGATGTTGATGGCGTCGACCCCAGCCTGTCGGCACGCGACGGCCCCGCGCACCAGCCGCTCGGCGTTCACCCCGCGTGGGGGGTCCAGCTCTACGCTGACAACGAACTCTCCCGCCGTCAGCTTGCGCTCGAACGACGACTCCGACCACGCAAGGGGAAGCGCCTCGGCGGTCTGCTCGTCAGCCTGACGCTCCTCTCGCAGGACAACGCTCACCGCCTTCCCCGTCGGGGTCGGCAGCGGCGCGGGAGAGCGCACACCGACGGCCTCCACAGCCCGCGCGATGTGCTCTGGGGTGGTCCCACAGCAGCCGCCCAACGCACGCGCGCCACGGCCCGCAGCCTCGCTCGCCCACGCGGCGAAGTAGTCCGGCGAGTTCACGTAGTGCAGGCGACCGTCGACGACCTTGGGCAACCCCGCGTTGGGCACGAAGGCGAGTCGGGCGTTCGTCACGCGGCACATGCGCTCGAAGACCTCGTCAATCCCTTGCGGGCCGACGCTGCAGTTGGCCCCAGCGGCGGCGGCCCCGGCGTCGAGGACGGCTCGCACGACCTCCTCCGGCTTGTGTCCCAGGAGCGTCTTGCCCTCCTCGGTGAAGGTCGCGAAGGCGATGAAGGCCGCGTCGTCCTTCAGCGCTCGCAGCGCGCGGATGGCCAGCAACAGCTCCTTGAGGTCGCTGAAGGTCTCGAAGACCACGAAGTCCGGGTCCGCGTCGAGCAGGGCGCTGAGCTGCTCGCTGAACACCTCTTGCGCCTCGGCCTCGCTGATCCGACCGACAGGCGCCAGGGGTTGGCCGAGGGGGCCGACGCTGGCCGCGATGAGCGGGCGGTTGTGCGGCGGCCGGTCGGTCGCGGCGTCCCGCGCGATCTTCACACCAGCACGGTTGATGTCGCCCACACGGGCGCTGCCGCTGCCGAGCCGCAGGCGGTTGGCGCCAAAGGTGTTGGTGGTCAGCACCCGCGCGCCAGCCGCCACATAGTCGCGGTGGACCCGCCGGACGGCGAGCGGATCGTCCAAGCACAGCCCGTCCAACGAGCGGTCGAAGCTGTAGCCTTGCTCGTACAGTTGCGTGCCGATCGCGCCGTCGAGCACCAGCACGCGCTCGTCGAGCAGCGCCTGCAGCTGCGCCTTGGTCCACATAGGGTGTCTCCGGGGGCTCGCCGACTCGGTCTGCGGCGGCCGGGTGCGCTACTTGGCGAGCGCCTTCAACCAGGCGAGGAAGCCCATCTCAAGGCCCATCTTCTGGCCCTTTGCCGAGCCCACGGGGCCGACCTGGCCGACCAACATGTCCACGTCCACCTTGCCGCTCTTGCCGGCGACGCGGGCGCTGGCGAAGGTCACCGCCACGTTCTTCGGCGCGCAGCCCTCGTCGGTCACGCCGTTGCAGGTGTGGTCCTTGCCGTCGCAGAGCTCTTTGGCCGCAGGCTTGACCTCCTTGTCGCAGGTGCCCTGCAGCTTGCCGTCCTTGCAGAACGACACGCCGTCCTTGCACTCGCCCTTGCCCTGCGTCTCCTTCGGACCCGTGTAGCACGGCTGCGTGCCCGAGTTGGCCTTGTTGACGCAGCCCTTCTGCGTGTCGCAGATGTCGTCGGTGCAGGGGTTGCTGTCGTCGCACTTGGGCTTGTCGGTTCCGGGCAGGCAGGTGTGCTTGCCGCTGTCGGGGTTCTGGCCGCACTTGTCACCCACGGTGCACGCGTTGCCGTCGTCGCAGCTGCCCTGGTAGGGCGTGTTGAGGCACTGGGCGGTCTTCTTGTCGCAGGCGTCCTCGGTGCAGCTGTCCTTGTCGTCGCAGTCGACCTTGGCCTTGTTGGTGCACGTCTTCGCCTTGCCGTCGCAGATGTCGTCGGTGCAGGCGTCGCTGTCGTCGCACGCGGCGTCATCGGTCGCGCCGTTGCAGTCGTTGTCGACGGCGTCGCACGTCTCGGCCTTGGCGTTGGACAGGCTGTCGCAGGTGGCCTTGGCCTTGTCCGCGCAGATGACCTTTCCGCCCGCGCACGCGCCCACGCCGCACGCGGCCCCGACCGCCAGGCTCGCCTTGCTGCTGTCTTCCCAGGTGAAGTCTTCGTCGGTCTTGCCGTCGCAGTCGTCGTCGTCGCCGTTGCAGGACTCGACGGTCGGCGACTTGGCGCCCGTGCACACCAGGTTGCCCTTGGCGTCGCAGGTGGCCTTGCCGGCGCACGCTCCGATGAGCGTCTTGCACTTGCCGTCCTTGGGGTCGCAGGCCTCGCCCGTGCTGCCGCAGTCGGTGTCGACCGTGCAGTTGCTCTTGCTGCCGGTGTCCGCAAAGGCCTTCTGCGTGCAGGCGAAGTCCTTGGGCAGGTTGTCGGTGGTGCCGTCACAGTCGTCGTCGATGGTGTTGCAGAGCTCCGACGCGGGCACCTTGGCGTCGCACTTGGTCAGGCCCGTGGCGTCACACTTGCGCTTGGCGCTGCAGGTGCCGAACTCGTTGGTCGACTTGCAGCTGGTCTCCAGGCCCTTCGCCTTGGCCCAGTCGGAGCACTCGCAGGCCTTGGGCTTGCCGCCGTCGTCCTTGCGCTTGCACTGCTTCACCGTCGTGCCGCCGCCGTCCTTCGCGTCGGAGCAGGCGTAGTCCGTGGGGCAGTCGGCGTCGGCGGTGCACGGCGAGCCGCAGAACTTTCCGTCGTCGCCGTAGTCCAAGCACAGGCTCCCCACGCCGTTGACCTGGCAGTCGGAGTGGAACTGGCAGGGCGAGCACAGCGTGAGCTGGGCCGAGACGCAGTAAAAGAGCGGCTCGCCCTCGCCGATGTTCTTGCACGCGTAGCCCTTCTTGCAGGTCTCCGTGCACTTCTCGGCGCAGCGCTTGCCCTCATGGGTGTCCAGGCAGATGCCGCTGTTGCACTCGCTGTTGTCCTTGCACTCGCAGTGGTCGGCGCCAGGGCACGCTGTGCCCGCGTCCTGCTGACCAACGTCGTTCGAGCCGGTGTCGGCCGTCGCAGTGTCGCCCGTGCCGGCACCACCGGTGTCCGCAGAGCCCGTGTCGTCGGCGCCGGAGTCCGTCGAGGTCGCGTCCTCGCCACCCGAGATCTCGCCGGTCTCTGTGTCCGCAGCGACCGTGCCGGTGTCGGCGTTCGCGTTGCCGTTGTCGGTCCCCTCGTCGCCGCCACAGCCGCCAAGCGTGAGCACGCTGACGAGCGCCAGGAGAGTGAGCGAGTTGAGCCGTGCTGTGTGCATACGCATCGATGGAGCTCCGAATTGGACGCAGCGCGTCGGATGGGACAGGGACACTAGCATTCGCCCAAATCCCTTGTCAATGTTCGCGCGCCTGCTAAAGGCCCGGAAATCAATGGAAAAGTGCCGATATTTCCAAGGGGTTCGCCGCCGCGGTGTCCGGCTTTGCACGGGCCCGTGCGGCGGACTACAAGGGAGCGTGGCCGACGGCGTCCAGCCGGGCTCGGAGGGTGGGCGTGACACAGAGCAGGGGACGGTGGGCTGCGGGTGCGGTCGCAGCGATGGTCATCGCCGCGGCGCTGTGGTCCGTGGGTCGGAGCGGCGAGCCAAGGGTCGACGGCGAGGGCGCGGCCGCCGCACCGGGCGCGAGCGACGCGGCCCCGTCGACGGGCCAGCCAGACGCGTCGCACCGGCAGCCTGCAGCCGCTGGTGACGGCGCTGGGTCCGCCCCCGCGGCCCCGGAGGCCGACGCTGCAGCGGCGGATGGGAGAGACCCGCGGCCTGCGGGCGAGCGCCTGCGGCCAGGCAAGGTGCCCGTGCTGGGGCGCGAGTATCAGGCCCGTACCCGGACCGGTGCGCCCGCCGGCGGTTGGGCCGATCCATCGTCGTCCCCGGTCGCGCCTGTGCTCGTGTTTGTGGGGGAGTCCGGCGCCGATCGGGAGGCTTGGCGGCCGACGCTGGACGCGCTGCGCACGTCGCGGGACTACCACCTGCTCGTGGTGCGCGCGCCTACGCTCGCGGCTGAGGGGGCCGCGACGGTGGAGGCCACGGCGCTGGTGTCGCACCTCGAGGCGGGGGTCGAATGGGCGCTGCGGAGCTGGAAGTCGAGCGGCGTCGTGCTCGTCGGCGCGGGGGCTGGGGCAGCGGCAGCCGTGCTCCTCGCGGGCGCGCGGCGGGACGTCTTGGCGGTCGTGGCGGTCTCGCCGCCAGCGCGCTTGGGGAGCTTTCGGGTCGCGTCCGCGCTGGACCCACTCCGCGGACGCCACTCGCGTTGGATCGCGGCTGCGGACGACGAGCGGAGCGCGGCAACGCTGAGCCTGGCCAAGGAGCTGCCGCTCGCGGCGGTGAGCGTGCGGCCCGGCGCGGCGCGCGGCGTGGCCTTGCTCGCCGAGGATCGTCGCGCGCGGACCAGCCTCGCTGGGTGGCTCTTCGCCGTCACGCCGACCGTACCGTAGCGGCATCGGCTGCGGGCGGAGCTGTCCGCGAGACCTGGCGTCGCGCGGCGGGCCTGCCGATGGCTCTAACCACACCAAGCGTGCTGCGCCACGAGGGTCGAGGCTCACGTGGCGTCGCCTGCCGATTGCGGGCCACATCGGGCTGCGGTACACCGCGGCGGACGCGGCGATCGCCGCCCGAGGAGAGAGCATGCTCAACCTGAAGTACGTGGTGGATCACGCCGACGAGGTCGCGCAGAACTGCGCCGATCGGCTCATGCCGAGCGACATCGACGCTCTGGTCGAGCTGGCGGCGGAGCGCAACGTCGCCATCACCGACATGGAGTCGGTTCGCCAGGAGATGAACGCGAACGCGCGGTCGATGAAGCAGAAGCTCTCACCGGAGGAGCGTCAGGAGAAGATCGCCCACGGTCGGGCGCTGAAGACGCGCGTGGCCGAGCTCGACAGCCGCGCCCAGTCGCTGCGCGCAGAGGTGGAGGCGCGCCTCCGGCTGCTGCCGAACTTGACCCACCCGGACGTGCCGGTCGGCAAGGACGAGCACGACAACCTCGAGCTTCGACGGTGGGGGACGCCCGCGACCTTCGACTTCGAGGCGCTCGACCACGTGCAGCTGGGCACGGCCTTGGATCTGCTCGACTTCGAGTCGGGCGCTACCGTGGCCGGGCAGAAGTTCTACTTCCTGCGCAACGAGATGGTGCTCCTCGACCTCGCCCTGCAGCGCATGGCGGTCGACGTGCTGGTCAAGCGCGGCTTCACCCCGATGATCACGCCCGACCTCGCGCGCCCCGAGATCCTCGAGGGGATCGGCTTCAACCCGCGCGGCGATGAGACGCAGGTCTACAACGTCGAGGGCCACGATCTGTGCCTGATCGGCACCGCGGAGATCACCATCGGTGGCATGCTGCGGGACCGCATCCTCGACGGTGACGGCGTGCCGCTGAAGGTGGCGGGCATCTCGCACTGTTTCCGCACCGAAGCGGGCGCCGCCGGCAGAGAGTCCCGCGGGCTCTACCGTGTTCACCAGTTCACCAAGGTGGAGATGTTCGTCTTCTGTGGTCCGGACGCCGCCGAGGACGGGCGTCCGCAGAGCGAGCACTTTCACGACGAGCTGGTGGCCATCGAAGAGGAGCTCCTCCAGCTGCTGGAGATCCCTTATCGCGTCGTCGACGTGTGCACCGGCGACCTGGGCGCCCCGGCCTACCGCAAGTTCGACATCGAGGCGTGGATGCCCGGGCGCGCGGCCTACGGTGAGGTGACGTCGACTTCGAACTGCCTCGACTACCAGGCACGTCGCTTGGGCATCCGCTCGCGGCCCGAGGGGCAACCCCGGGGCAAGCCGCGCTTTGTGCACACGCTCAACGGGACCGCCATCGCCCTGTCGCGGACGCTGATCGCCCTGCTCGAGAACCACCAGCAGGCGGACGGCTCGATTCGCATGCCGGAGGCCCTGCAGGCCTACCTGCCCTTCAAGCAGATCGGCCCGAAGCCCTAGGTTCGCGACCAAAGCTACGGTCCATCGCATCTCAGCCACGACGCGCGGCCAGCGCTTGGCGCAAGCGTGGGCGCTGACGAAGCGAGCGCGCCGTCGAGGCGTCGCAGCGCTGTCTACACGGCGACGTTGAAGTCGCGGAGCGCGTCGTTCAGCGAGGTCTTCTCGTCGGTCGACGCCTTGCGCTTGCCGATGATGAGGGCGCAGGGGACGCCGAACTCGCCGGCCGGGAAGCGCTTCATGCGGGTGCCCGGGATCACCACCGAGCGCGGCGGGATCACGCCGGTGTGCTCGACGGGCTCGGAGCCGGTCACGTCGATGATGCGCGTGGAGCGGGTGAGCACCACGTTGGCGCCGAGCACCGCCTGCTCACCGACGCGGATGCCCTCGACCACGATGCTGCGCGAGCCGAGGAAGGCGCCGTCTTCGATGATCACGGGGCTGGCCGAGGGCGGCTCGAGCACGCCACCGATGCCGACACCGCCGGACAGGTGGACGCGCTTGCCAATCTGCGCGCAGGAGCCGACGGTCGCCCACGTGTCCACCATCGTGCCCGTCCCCACGTACGCGCCGATGTTCACGTAGCCCGGCATCAAGATCGCGCCCGGCTCTAGGAACGAGCCGAAGCGCGCGACCCCTGGCGGCACGACGCGCACGCCCTGGCCGGCGAGGTTGCGCTTCAGCGGGATCTTGTCGTGGTACTCGAAGGGCCCCACCTCATGTACGCGCATGGTGGCGACGCCGAAGTACATCAAGATCGCCTGCTTCACCCACTGATGCACGACCCAGCCGTCGGCGGTCTTCTCCGCGACGCGGATCTCTCCGCGATCGAGCTGGGCGATGGTGTCGATGACGGCGTCGACGTAGCTGCGATCTTCACCCCTGAGCAGGCTGCGATCGGCGAACGCGGCTTCGATGCGACTGGCGTGACTCATGGTGAACTCCGAACAGCGTTGGGTCTCTCAGTCCTGACGTCGTAGGGCGCGCGGTCCCAGGGCGCCCGCAGCCGCCAGTACGCACGCGCGCGACACGAACGGGTTGAAGCGGGCCGCGAGGGCGCAGCGTGAGGTGCGTCAGGCGACGTGCGAGCGTGCGGGATCCGCGAGCGTGGGTCCGCAGCCGGCGGGCGGCGGCGGACCACTCCCGGCGCCTACTTGGCGGCCTCGGGAGCAGCGGCCGGCTTGGCGGCCTCCGGGGCCGCGGCTGGCTTAGCGGCCTCGGGGGCTGCGGCGGGCTCGGCGGCCTCGGGGGCCGCGGCGGGCTTGGCAGCCTCAGGGGCCGCTGCGGGCTTTGCGGCCTCGGGCTTTGCGGCCTCGGGCTTCGCGGCCTCGGGCTTCGCGGCCTCGGGCTTCGCGGCCTCGGGCTTCGCGGCCTCGGGCTTCGCGGCGCCCGTCTCCCCCGTCTGCACTGGCGCGACGGCGGCGGCTGCGGCGGGGTCCACCGAGCTGCGGTCGGCGCTGGCGCGGGCCAGGACGATCGAGAGCACCATGAAGAGCACGGCGGCCCCGGTGGTCATGCGCGTGAGCACGTTCGACGCGCCGCGGCCACCGAACACGGTGCCGGTGGAGCTGCCGCCGCCCAGGGCCGAGCCCATGCCGTCAGCGCGGCCGGGCTGCAGGAGCACGACGATGGTGAGAAAGAGACAAACGATGACGTAGAGCGCCACGGCGAGGTAGTAGAGCACGTTCCAATTCTCCTGCCCTGACGAAGTGCCAGGGTCACGCTCGGCATCAAGCCGCGCGTACAATCTCCGTGAAGGACTCTGCCTTCAGGCTGGCGCCGCCCACGAGGGCACCGTCAATATCGGGTTGGGCGAGCAGGGCCGCCGCGTTGGTAGGCTTGACGCTGCCACCGTACTGGATCGGCAGGGCGTCGGCGAAAGAGGGGCCGAGCAGCGCGGACACATGGGCCCGCACCCACGCGTGGACCTCCTGAGCCTGCTCCGGCGTCGCGGTCAGCCCGGTGCCGATGGCCCAGACCGGCTCGTAGGCCACGATCAGCGAGTCGAGCGCCGCCGCCGTGTGGGCCCGCAGCGCGCTGTCGAGCTGCCGCTGCAGCACCGCAAAGGTGTCGCCGCTCTCGCGCTCCGACTGCGTCTCTCCGATGCACAGCGTGGGCACCAGGCCGGCGTCCAACGCGACGGTCAGCTTGCGGGCCACGAGCGCGTCGTCGTCGCCGAACACCGCGCGACGCTCCGAGTGCCCCACGAGCACGTGGGTCACGCCGATGGACTTGATCATCGTAGCGGACACCGCGCCGGTGAACGCGCCCTTGGCTTCGACGTGGAGATCCTGGGCGCCCACCGAGATGTTGCACTCGCTGAGCCGCTTCGACACGGGACGCAGATAGGGGAACGCCGGGAAGACGATGGACGCGGCGCCACGGTGCGAGCCGAGGCGGTTCCGCAGGCCCGAGGCGAGCTCCATGGCCGCCTCGAAGTCGAGG
The DNA here is from genome assembly GCA_030425545.1 of bacterium. Lineage (GTDB taxonomy): Bacteria > Myxococcota_A > UBA9042 > UBA9042 > UBA9042 > UBA9042. The sequence continues at coordinate 14,615 of JAUIAC010000041.1, forward strand.
TTCATCTTCCAGTTGCCACCGATGACCGCTGTCCGCGCCATGACCTACCTCCTGCCGCCACGCAGCGCGACGAGCCCCGGCAGCACGTTGCCGCTGAGGTACTCGAGGCTGGCGCCGCCGCCCGTCGAGACATGCGTGACCAGGTCGCTCACGCCAGCCTTCTTGACCGCCGCGCCCGAGTCGCCGCCACCGATGATGCTCCGGGCCGTCGAGCGCGCCAGCGCCCGGGCCATGGCCATGGTGCCGTTGGCGAACGCGTCCATCTCGAAGATGCCCATGGGGCCGTTCCAGAACACCGACTTGGGCAGGCCGGGCGCGGAGGGCGCCGAGCCGTCCACGACCCCCGTGAACAAGGCCACCGTGTCCGGACCGATGTCCACCGCCTTCTGGCCGGGGCGCAGATCCCCGACAGCGCGGGTCTCGACCTTGGCCTCGGGAGCGATCTCCTCGACGCAGAGCACGTCGGTCGGCAGCCAGACCGGGACGCCCTTGGCGGCGAAGCGCTTGAGCAGATGCCTGGCGATGGGGACGCGGTCTGCCTCGACCAGCGAGCCTCCCATGTCGTGCCCGTTGGCGACGAGGAAGGTGTTGGCCATGGCGCCGCCGATGATCAGTCCGTCGACCGTGTCCAAGAGCTTCTCAAGCACCTCGATCTTGCCGGAGATCTTCGCGCCGCCGACCACGGCGATGTAGGGCGAGGCTGCGCCGGTGGCGAGCTCGCCCAGGAAGGCCAGCTCGCGCTCGATGAGCAGGCCTGCAGCGCGGTCAGGCATCATCTTCGGCAGCGCGGACACGGACGCATGCTCGCGATGGAGCGCGCCGAACGCGTCGTTGACGTAGACGTCGCAGTTGTCGGCGAGCTTGCGCGCGAAGTCCTCGGAGTTGGCCTTCTCCCCCGCGTGGAAACGCAGGTTCTCAAGCAACACCACCTGGTTCGACCGCTGGTTCGCGATCAGGTGCTCGGCGGCGTCTCCGACGCAGTCGTCGGGCAGCAGCACCTCTTGCTCCAGCAGCTCGGCGAGTCGATGTGCCACGGGCTCGAGCGAGAACGCGGCGTCGCGCTTGCCCTTTGGCCGGCCCAGGTGGGAGCAGCAGATGACTCGGCCGCCCTGCTCCTGCACGTAGCGGATGGTCGGCAGCGCCGCGACGATGCGCGTGTCGTCCGCCACCTCACCGTCCGCGTCGAGCGGCGTGTTGAAGTCGCAGCGAAGCAGGACCCTGCGGTTCTGCAGGTCCAGCTCCTTGACCGAGCGGATGTTGAGGCTCTCGAGCGACGCGGCTGCCATGGCGCTAGGCCTCCCCGTGCTGACGCGCGAGGGCGGACACCAGCTGGTAGAGGCGCGAGGCGTAGCCCCACTCGTTGTCGTACCAGGACACGACGCGAACCAGCCGGTCTCCGGGCACAGCCGTGCTGGCCGAGTCGATGACCGAGCCGGTGGACTCGCCGATCAGGTCACTGGAGACCACCGGGTCGTCCTCGACGCGCAGCACGCCGGCGGGCAGCGTCGCAGCGGCCTCACGCAGGGCGCCGTTGATCTCGTCGACGGTGGCCGGCTTGCGCGTGCGCACGACCAGATCGATCAGCGACACGTCCTTGACCGGGACCCGAATCGCCGAGCCGTGCAGCTTGCCAGCGAGCTCAGGGAGCACGAGGCCGATGGCCTTCGCGGCGCCCGTGGACGTGGGCACGATGTTCACCGCGGCGGCGCGGCCACGACGTGGGTCTTTGCTGTGCGGGCCGTCGACCATGGCCTGGTCGGCGGTCCACGCGTGCACGGTGGTCATGTTGCCCGCTTCGATGCCGAAGTTGGCGTCCAAAGTCTGAACCACTGGGGCGAGGCAGGTCGTGGTGCACGACGCTGCGGAGATCACCTGCTGGTCGGCCTGGAGGTCGTCGTGGTTGATGCCGTAGACCACCGTGGCGTCCGGCGGGTCGCCGTCGTTGCCCGGCGCGCTGATGATGACCTTCGACGCGCCGGCCGACAGGTGCAGCGCGGCCTGCGCGCGCTTGCGGAAACGCCCCGTGCACTCGACCACGAAGTCGACGCCGAGATCGTTCCAGGGCAGGGCGGAGGGGTCACGCTCCGACAGCGCTACGACGCGGACGTCGCCGACCTGAAACGCGTCGTCCGAGGCCACCACCGGCACGTCGAGGCGGCCGTGGGTGGAGTCATAGCGCAGCAGGTAGGCCAGCTGCTCGTTGTCGGTGAGGTCGTTGACCGCCACCCACTCGAAGGGGCACGCGTCGTCCGTCGCGATCATCCGCGCGAGGGCGCGGCCAATGCGGCCGAAGCCGTTGATTGCGACGCGAGGCATCCGTGCGCTCATGTGCGGTGCTCCTTGGGGCGGGCTCGCCCTGGGTCTGTGAGCTGACGCGAGTCGCTCGCTGGTGGGCGGAGGGTCGTCGCGCGGCCCCTTTGCGCTGCGAGACAGCGCAAAGGGCGCGAGAACCTATGCGTGAGGCATCGGGAAGTCAATCAGAGCGCGAGGGGGGCGGAGCGCCCTGCCGCGGCCAGCGCGTCGCAGCGTCGGTGGCGCGCCTGGGCGGCGGCGGACAGAGGCGCTACGTGCTCGGCGGGCGGCACAGCGCCTCGATGAGGGCCGCGAGCTGCGCGCTGACATGGGCCAGCTGACGCATGGCCGCAGCCGCCACGACCATGATCAGCGTCAGGGCCAGGCCGGTCGCGCTGCCAGCCAGCGCGCTCGCCGAGGAGAGCACCGTCGCGCCGCCCCCGACGAGGATGCTGACGACCGACGCGATGAGCACGGCGAGAGACAGGGTCCCGAGCACGCCGGCCGCGATCTCCAGCCCACGGGCGAAGCCGTAGAGCACGTGGAGCCGGCGCCGCTGATCGGCGATGAGCATCCCCAGCTGCTCCTGGTTCAGCGGCAGCATCGGTGGCGGCGCAGGCCGCTGCGGTGGGTTGTAGGTCTGCCGCGGCGGCGCCGAGCGCTGGCGCGAGGGCTGCACCGACGGGGGCGGCCGCTTCGGCCGACGGGGACGCAGCCGGGCGCGCCCCTCGGTCTTGATCGGCTGCGGCACGGCGGGCGCCTCGCCAGAGGGGTGTTGAAAGCTCGAGATGACGTCGCTCGACTCGCGTGACGCCTCGCCAAACCCTCGCCCGCCACCCTGCCGTGGCTTGACCGGGTTGATGACGCCTGGGCGCACCGTGTCGGGACCGCGCACCTGACGCCCGGCGTCCGCGTTGGGCAGCAGCGACGGGCGACGTCGCGCCGGCGCTGGCTCGCGAATCCGCGCGTCCGCAGTCCGACGGCGCTGGCGACCCGCTGGGCCCACGTCGGTCCCTGACTCCACCGCCGCAGGCATCGCCAGCTGTTCGTGGGTGTGCGTGCTGTCTTCCGGCGGAACCGGGCCGTCTGGAAAGGGCGGCGGCGACTCCATCGCGGAGACGAAGTGCGTCGCGTCCTCGTCACCGGCTGGTGGGAACGGCGGTGGGATGTCTTGCGTCATCGCCTGCCGGCTCCTTGGGGACACTGCGCTTGCACGGTGGCCATCGCCTGGTCGAGCGCCTGCTTCGCGGGCGCTGGCAGCTGGCTCTTGCCGACCACGAAGCGGGTGGCGTCGGCGCGCTTGCGGGCGGCGCACGGGCTGCCTTGGCGTTGCAGGTCGATCTTGTGTGCCATGAACAGGATCGGGCCGAGGGCCGCGTTGGCCGGGACCCGCTGGCGGGCGTGGGCAAAGAGCTGCCGCGGCGAGGCCTTCAGGACCGGCGCGTCGCCCGGAGGCTCCAGCTGGCCCAGGCCGCGTCCCTGGAGCGCCCGCGCGTAGGCGAGCGCCATGGCCTGGACGCCGCTGAGCTGGGAGACCCGCAGCTTGGCCAGCTGCTTCTTCGGCAGGTCGAGCGTGCCTCGGACGCGCATCACCGCCTGGAGGGTCGCGTCGAAGGTGTCGTCCGGCGCCAGCCGACGCATCAACACCGACGCGTTGAGCACGGCGAGGGTGACGTCGCCCGTCGGGTCCGTCTTCATCACACGCCAGAGCTTGACCTCGTCCAGCCGCTCGCGTCGCGCCAGTCGGCGGACGAGCGGGACGTTGAGGTAGCCCTTGAACACCGGCGCCAACACGGCGAACGCGATGCCTTGTCCGCCCGTGGCTGCGCGGCTGCGACCCGGGCGGGGCGGGCGACCCGCGCGAGGGATCGGGCGCTTGTGCTCCGCGGGCGGCGGCGCGAGCTGAACCGGCCGCTTGAAGGGCGCCCGCGCCTTGCGAGGACAGGCTCGAGCGAGGTGCTTGACGCCCCGGATCGCCGCTTCGGCTGCGGGCAGGGCGACGCTGGCCTTCTTACCGTCGCGGGCCGCGGACTGGACCGCTCTCCACGCCGCGCACGCCGCCGCGCCCCGCTTGGGAGCGACCGCAGCGCGCGCCAGGGCCAGCGCCAGCTGGGGCGCCTGAGCGTCGGGGGCCCCGGCTGCGGCAGCCTCGAGCAGCTGCAGCGCGCCCGCGCTGGTGATGGTCGGGCCCCGCTTGGCCAGGACCTTGCGCTTGCCTCGGGCCTCGCGGGCCCGCGCCCAGCCGAGCAGCAGCGCCTGGCGCGGGGTCAGCTTGGTCAACGGGATCGCCTTGCCCAGCAGCGCGCCGCTCGGGCCGATGCTGTGGCGTGCACGCAAGGAGCGGGCGACGCCCTGGGCGACCTTGAACGCCCGCGCCTGCTTCAACGTCATCGCGGACACGATCGCCAGGGCCCTGTCCAGCGGCAGCCCCTCCGAGAGCACGCGAGCCCGCGTGCTCACGGTCAGGTAGCCGTCGCGGCGGACCTCACGCACCTGGGGATGTTCGGAGTAGGCCTTGGCCCAGGCGACCGCCTCGATGGGGTTGGTCCGCGCGCCGGCGGGGGCGACCCACAGGGCCACGAGACAGCCGAGGCCCAGGGCCAGCCCTGCGCGGCGCAGGGTCGGGCGCCCTAGTCCTACGGACGTGCGACCCGCGGGGGCGGTGGTGGCGTCAGCGGCAGGCACAGGGCTCAGATGACCGGTCATGGGACCTCCTGGCGGCAGGGTATCGTGCGGACTCTCGGGGAGGCAACGCACGGCGTCGGGACTCCATTCGCAGCAGGGCGCCACTGTCCCCTCCGGCCCGCGGCGTCGGCGCAGCGGCCCCGGGTGGGGTGCCGTGACGGGGCGCCGGCCCTGGTTCAGCGGCGCGCCAACGGCCGACCTGCCACCCTTCGGTGGGGGCGAGCCGAAGCGGGCGTCGCCCTGGCGGCGCTGGACAGCGCGTCGCACAGTGCAGGACACTGCCGGCCGCGTTCGCAGGCTCGAGGGCTGCTGCAGCCGGCGCACACCACGTCAGAGGCATCTTTGGTCGACCCGCACACCATCCCGTCCCTGTTCGCGCGGCGCTTCGTGATCGTCTCGGGCAAGGGCGGCGTCGGCAAGTCTACGGTCAGCGCCGCCCTGGGACTGGCGGCCGCAAGGCTCGGGCTGCGGACCTGCGTGCTGCAGCTGCACACGCGTGACGCCCACGGCGCGACCTTCGACGTGGGAGAGCTGGGCTACACGCCCCAGCGGCTCGACCCCGATCTGCCGCTCTATGGCACCAACCTCGAGCCACGGCAGGCCTTGCGCGAGTACGGCGTGATGAAGCTGCGCTTCGCGGCGCTGCATCGCATCGTGTTCGAGAACGACGTCATGCAGCGCCTGCTGCGCATGATCCCGGGCATGAACGAGACCTTCCTGCTGGGCAAGGCGTGGTTCATGGAGGAGAAGGAGGTCGACGACGCCGGGCAGCCGCTCTGGGATCTGCTGGTGGTCGACGCCCCGTCCACAGGCCACGGGGTCTCGCTCTTTCGCCTGCCCGACGTGCTGCTCGAGACCGTGTCGGTCGGCCCGATGGCCGACGACGCCCGTCGCATGAAGGCGATGCTCTCCGACCCCGAGCGCACGTCCTTCAACATCGTGACCTTGCCGCAGGAGCTACCGGTCAACGAGGCGCTCGACCTGACGCGTCAGGTCCGGGAAGTGGTGGGCGTGCCGACGGGTTATGTGATCGTGAACCAGCTGCTCCCCGATCTCCTCCCCAACATCAGCGAAGGGCGGCTCGCCGCCTTGGCGCGCGCGGTCCCGGGGGTCGCGGGCGGCGGGGCCATCGCGAGCGCCGGACACTTTCACCACTGGCGCAGCGCCCAGCAGGCGCAGCTCACCCGCCTGAGGCGGGACGCGAGCACGCCCGTGCTGACCTTGCCGCATCTGCTGGCCCCGGTGGATCGGGGCGGCCTCGAGCGCTTGTCGCAGCTCCTGCTCGCCGGCATGCGCTCCGACCCTGGCGGCCCGGCGTGAGCGCGTCGACCTCCTGGCTCCAGCCCGCCCTTCGCGTGGCGGTGGTCATGTGCTTGCTGTTCTCGGCGCTGCGCGCGAGCTCGGCCCACGCGACCCCAAGGAGACCCATGCAGAGCCCTGCGCCACGCGCCACACCCAGCGCCACGCCATCGGCGGAAGCGCTCGCGCGCAAGCTGCCGCCCGGCATTGCGCTGCAGCGGACCTTCGTGGCCCTCGGGGGGCAGGTCTCCCAGTGGCGCCTCGACAATGGCCTGCGCGTGGTGCTGCTGCCCGACGCGCAGGCCACCACGGTGGCCTTCCACACCTGGGTCGCGGCGGGCTCTGCCCATGAACGCCCAGGCGAGACGGGCGCCGCACACCTGCTCGAGCACCTGATGTTCAAGGCCACGGAGACGCAGCCCGGCGGGGCGTTCGATCGCCTGCTCGAGTCCTTCGGCGCGAGCGCCAACGCCGCCACATGGCTCGACTGGACGTCGTTTCACGAGGTCGTCCTGCCGGACCGGGTGACGGAGGTGGCGGCGCTCGAGGCCGACCGTCTGCACCGGATCCGTTTCGAGCCGGTGGGCTTCGCAGCCGAGCTGGACGTCGTCCGCAACGAGCGTCGAGAGACCGTGGACGACGACCCCGACGCGCGCATGGCGGAGGCCCTCTACCATGTCGCGTACGGGGGGCACGCCTATGGCCACCCGACCATCGGTTGGCAGCCGGACCTGGCGCGGATGAACATCGCGGCGGCGCAGCGCTTCTACAAGACCTACTACCAGCCGGGGAACGTCTGGTTGGTCGTGGTCGGCGCCGTGGATCCAGCGACCCTGCTCCCCGCGCTGATGCAGTGCTATGGCCCCTTGCCAGCGGGGAGCGGCGTCCCGCCGATGTCGGCCACGCCGGCGCCCAAGCTCGCAGGCGTCGAGCGGACGGTGCGCATCGAGGCGGAGACCGACCGGCTGCTGGTCGGCTGGCGCACGGTCGGGACCGGGCACGCCGACCATCCTGCCCTGACGGTGCTCGTCGAGGTCCTGGCCAACGCGGCCTCGGCCAGGGTGACCGACGCGCTGGTCCACCGGCGCAAGGTCGCGTCGCACGTGGACGCGGAGCTGCCGCAGACCGCAGGGCCCGCTCTGCTCGAGCTGCAGGTCGAGCTCGTCCCGGGAAAGTCAGCGGTGGCTGCGAAGGCCGCGCTGGGCCAGGTGCTCACCGAGCTACAGGGGCCGCGGCCGGTGACGGACGCTGAGGTCGCGGCCGCCCGCAACCGGCTGACCATGGCGCGCTACGCCACGCTGGCGACGGTCGACGGTCGCGCTGACGCGCTGGGCCTCTTCGCGACCGTGGTCGAGGACCCTGCCAAGGCCGAGACCTGGTGGCGCGCGGTCCAGTCGGTGACAGCGGCCGACGTGCAGCGCGTGGCCCGACAGTGGCTCGTGCCCGAGCGGCAGGTCGTGCTCCTCGGGCGGCACGCGACCCAGCCAGTGGGGGCCCAGTGAGGCGTCTGCCGCGGCGTGGCTCGCTGCGGGTCGAGCGTTGGTTCGGCCTCGTCGTGGTGGCGTGGCTCGTGGGGGGCATCCCGGCGTCTGCGTGGGGTGCGTCCGGCGCCAAATCAGGGGTTCGCATGACGACTTCGTCGGTCCACACACAGGTCGGGGGGCTGCCGCTGCTGCTGGTCCAGCGGGCCTGGCCGCCCGTGGTGCACCTCCGCATCCGCCTGCCGAGCGGGGCGCTGGCAGATCCGGCCGCACGGCTGGGGACGGCCGCGCTGTGCTGGCGTGCGGCGCTGCGCGCGGCGGGAGGCCGGGGACAGGCCGCGCAGGCCCGTGCGCTCGAGGCGCTCGGGGTCCGCTTTGACGCCCACGTCGGCCTGCGCGAGACCGTGGTCGAGGCGACCCTGCTCGCCGATCAGCTGGAGCCGTCCCTGGCGCTCATCGCCGACGCGCTCTTCCGGCCACGGCTCGCGGACGAAGACGTCGACGACGCGCGACAGCGGCAGCTGGCAGACCTGCAGTCCAAGCGTGACGACGACGACACCCTGGCCGACGAGGGGCTGTTTCGCTTCCTGCATCGAGGCCAGCCTGAGGGGCGCCCGGTCGAGGGCATCCCGGCCACGCTGGCGCGCATCAACCGGCGCCACTGCCGCGCAGCACACAAGCGCGCGCTGGCCGCCGGTCCGGTCCAGCTGGGCCTCGCCGGCCCCCTGAGCCCCAAGGCCGCCGCCGCCCTGGTCCGACGCCACCTGGCCCCGCTGCTCAAGCGTCGGGTCGCGGTGCCGCAGTCGGCTGTGGCCGCCCCCAGGGTCAGTGGCCGACGCCTGCTGGTGCTCGACCACCCCGGACGGCAACAGGCGACGGTCGTGCTTGGGCTCCCGACCCTGGGGGCGGGATCGCCAGATCTGATCGCCATGCGGCTCGCCGACGCCGTCGTGGGCGGCGCGTTCACGTCGCGCCTGAACTACCGCATCCGCGAACAGCGCGGCTGGACGTACTCTTTGATGTCGGCGCTCCGCACGACGCGCGCTCGGGGGGTGTGGACCGTCAGCTGGACCCCCGCCCGCGAGGTCGCCGCGCGGAGCCTGGACCTGGCGATGCGCGTCGTGGAGCTGGCCGCCAAGGACGGCGTCACGGCCAAGGAGCTGACCTTCGGGGCTGGCTTTCTGACCGGCGGTCTCCGCTACGAGACGGAGACCGTGGAGGCCGAGCTCGACCTGCGCATGCGGACCTGGGCCCTCGGTCTCGGGCAACGTTGGATCGACCGCTACCCTGCGGCGGTGCGCCAACTCACGCGCAAGCAGGTCGGCGCCGCGATGAAGCGCCACCTCGATCCGAGCCGCGCGGTGGTGGTCGTCGTGGGCGACGCGCGGACCCTGGTGCCGGCCTTCCGTGCCGGGCGCGCGGGCTTCGCGGTGGAGGTCATGCCGCTCCACGGCGCACCGGAGCGGGCGACCGTGAAGGGCAACCCCTTGGCGGTGACGCCCGGGCCGACCCCGGAGGCGAGCGCCGACGACCGTGAAGACGGGGGCGGCCCCGACCTCGACGCCCCCGCAGCGGCAGGGCCGGCTGCCGGGGCGACGCCAACGACCGCCCCCGACGCCGCCGCGCCGGGTGGAGACGCCGCGCCGCAGGCGCCGCGGTGAGCGGCGTCGGGCGAGACCGCGACGACATCGAGGGCTGGGTGGCGACGCAGCTGACCGGCTCTCTCTTGAATCGGTCTCGCCACGCGGCCGACCTGGCGCGGCTGGCGTGCTTCGAGCCCCCGGTGGAGGCCGACGTCGGCCGGGCGGACGCGGTGACCCTGGCGTGGGTGGCCCTGGTCCTCGAGCACTCCGACGTCGGCGTCGCCGCCTGCGTCGACAGGCTCGGCGCATCCCTTGCGGCCCAGGCACGGCTGATCTCCCGCGCGATCCACGGCGCGCCGCACACCCGCAAGTCCGTCGTCGTCTACTGGCGCATGGTGGCGCGCGCGCCAGCCCCGGCCCGGGTCGCGGCGGTGTGCGCGGCGATCGCGGCGCTCGCAGCCGCCGCGGCGGGCGACAAGGCTGCGCGGGCCGCGCTCGCCGACGCGCTGGCGATGCACGCTCGGCCGTTGATCGCCGATCAACCCGCCGTCCTGGCGGCCTTGGACCGCGCGCTGGCCGGCGGTGACGCCACGGGTTGAGCGACCCGGCTTCGGCGGTTCACGCGCCGCTGCCACCGCCCGCCAGCCACGCCCCTCGCGCCCGTGGCGCCTCCACGGTTGGCTGTGCGGCCTCCTGGCGCACCGGGGGTGGCCTGCCGCGCCGGGTTGTCGGAGGTTCGTCACGCCCCTACACTCCGCAGCCGCATCGCCCTTGTTCGTGCGCGGTCCGCGCGCGACCTGACACCGGCGCCCTTGGTGACTTCGTCATGAATCACCGCAGGCCGCGCCCCGTTGCTGTGACGCGAAGACCGCGTGGAGGCTCATGAGTCGTCAACATCGCACATGGATCCTGACCGCAGCCCTCGGCCTGCTCACCGCCGCTCCCGCGCCGGCCCACGCCCTCTCGGGCATGGCGATGCGCGCCCTGTGCGCCCAGCCAACCGCCGGGTCCGGCGACGCCGCCGCCGCCGCTGCGGCCCGCAAGGCGGGGGACGCCGCCTTCGCCCTGCGCGCCAAGGTGCCCCAGGCCAAGGCCGCGATCGCCGCCTACACCAAGAGCCTGGCCGCTGACGGCAAGCAGGCCGACGTGCACCTGCGGCTCGCTCGCGTCCACTACCTGTTGGGCGACGGCCACTTCCGCTTCGAGGAGGAAGACGACGCGCAGCTCGACGCCTTCCTGCAGGGCGCCAACCACGCCGCCGCCGCGCTCGCCCTGGTCAACCCGGGGCTGCAGCGCAAGGTGTGCGCCGGCGCCCCGCTCGACGACGTGCTCGCGACCATCGACGCGCCCTCGGTCGGGCCGCTCTACTGGTTCGCCACGCACCTGGGCAAGTACGGACTGGCGAAGAACCTGCTCGAGGTGCTCGCCAACAAGGACCTGATCTTCGGCACGATGCAGACCCTCAAGCGCATCGCGCCGACCTACTTTCACCACGCGCCCGACCGCTACCTCGGCGCCTACTACACCAAGGTGCCCTTTCCCAAGGGCGACCTGCCGCGCTCGCTGAGCCACTACCAGCAGTCCATGCGCGGGCAGCGTGGTTACTTCGCCACCTACGTGCTCACGGCGCAGCTCTACGTGCTGAAGGTCAAGAGCCGCGTGGCGGCCAACGCCAAGTACTGCAAGGTCGACTCGCCGACGCTCGCCAATCCCCTCGCCGAGCACCCGTGCCGCCGCCTCTACCGCGTGCTGCTCGAGCATGTGACGAAGGCGCCGAACACGCTGCCGGGGCTCGCGGCCGAGCAGGCCGTGGAACGTGAGAAGGCCAAGCGTCTGCTCGAAGAGATCGACACCTACTTTCCGAAGACTTGATCGCCGCCCGCTCCACCCTGCGGAGCTGTGTCTGCGCCGCAAGCGGCACCTGTCGCGACTGACCCCTGGAGGACCCGATGACACGCACCACCCGACGACTGCTCGCGACCACGGCGCTCTGCGCTGTGGCCCTGGCCGCCAGCCCCGCTTGGGCCGGCCCGACCAAGTTCAAGATCGCCTCCATCGCGCCCCCGAGCACGCCGTGGGCCAAGCTGGTCAAGCGCATCAAGAAGAGCTTCAAGCGCGCGATCCCGGCGGATCAGCTCAAGATCAAGACCTACCTGGGCGGCGCGCTCGGCGGAGAGAAGGACCTGGTCCAGCGCTGCCTCAGCGGTGGCCTGGGCATGATCGGCGTCACCTCTGGCGCCATCGCGACGGTGGTGCCCGAGCTCAACGTGCTCGAGCTGCCCTACCTGTGGAAGAACGAGAAGCAGGTCGACAAGGCCCTCGCTGGCCCGCTGGGCGACGCCCTGAAGAAGGCGCTGGAGAAGAAGGGCTTCGTGCTCTACGTGTGGAGCGAGAACGGCTTCCGCCACTTCGCCACCCGCGACCGCTTCATCCACGCGCCCAAGGACCTCAAGGGGCTGCGCATGCGCGCCCAGCCGAGCTACGTGCACACCTCGATGTACAAGGCCTTCGGCGCCGCGGCGAACCCGATGCCCGCGCCTGAGGTGCCCGGCGCCCTGAGCTCTGGCGTGGTCGACGGCTACGACAACTCGCTGCTCTACGCCTACGCGACCCAGTGGTACAACTCGATCAAGTACCTCACGGTCAGCTCGCACATCTACCAGCCGGCCGTGATCGTCCACTGCAAGAAGGTCTACGACAAGCTGCCGGAGGACATGCGCGCCAAGATGCTCGCGCAGGCCAACAAGATCGAGAAGGCCGGGCGCAGCATGGTCCGCAAGGGCAACCGCGCCGCGCTGAAGAACCACGCCGCTGCCAAGGTGCGGGTCGAGAAGCAGAAGAACCGCGCCGCGTTCAAGGCCAAGGCCAAGAAGGTCTGGGCTGAGTTCGCCCGCAAGACCCCCGGTGGCGCCGAGCTGCTCAAGCTCGCCAAGGCCGCCGCCCGCTGAAGCGACCCTGGACCCCGAGGTCGGAGGGCCGCCCCGCGCTTGCGGTGGCGGCCCTCTGCCGTTGACGCTGTGCCCGTCGTGGCCTTCAGGCTGAGGCCGAGTCGCCCTGCGCGTGCCTGACGCGGTTTGCGGTTTGACGCCCGGCGCGACAGGCTTGCAGCGACTCAAGCTTGCGGGCCGTGTGCGGCCTGCACCCTCATCGATCTCGCGCTCGCGTCTGGCTCGCCGCCGACGCGCAGGTTTGGGAGTCCCATGGCCAGCGGCAACCCCTTGGAGAGCGCCATCGCGCGCTACGACGACGGCTTCGAGAAGCTCGATCGCAACATCTTCCGCGTCGAGGCGGGGCTGATGACCTTCGCCCTGCTCGCGATGTCCTTCACCTACTTCCTGAAGATCGTCTTCGAGGCCGTGATCGCCGAGCGCAACTTCGTCGACGCGTTCCTGCTGCGGTGGATCCACGGCACCGACACCCAGGTCCCCCCCGAGCTGCTGGCTCAGGTTCACGGCACCTACTCGCCGGCGCTCGTGGCGGTGGTCTTGCTCGCGCTCGGCATCGGCGCCGCGCGCACCATCGCCGGGCAGCGCGCCCGCGGCGAGGACCAGAGCGCGCCGCCGCCGCCGTGGAAGGTCACCGATCTCGCCCTGGGCCTGGGCATCGCTGGGGCCTTTGTCGCCGTGGGCTGGCTCGTGGTCCAGGTGCCGTCCGCCCTGATGTGTGGCGCCATCTACGCCGCGGCGCTCGCGCTCTTCGCGCGCCGGGCACAGCAGCGCGGGGAGCTGCCGGTCTTCCTGGTCACCTGGGGCGTGCTCTC
>JAUIAC010000521.1 GCA_030425545.1 bacterium
TGGGGCGAGCCTTGCTGCACGTCAGCGGCACGGTGGACTTCCGCTACGACGCCGGCGGGATGCGAGTGCAGAAGGTGGTGACCCACGGTGGTCGGGTGACCGAGACGGTGACCCTGGGCAGTTGGGAGCGTAGCCGGACCACGAATGGCAACGCCACGGTGCAGGAGGCCGAGGAGCTGCTGACGGTGAGCGACGGCGCCTCGGTGGTGCTGCGGGTGGCGACGACGCTGACGAGCAAGGGCGGGGCGGTGCCCTCGACGGCGCTGAAGCCGCGGTGGCGCTACGAGCTGGCCGACCAGCTGGGGTCTCGGACGGTGTACGTCAACGACGCTGGCGCGGTGCTGGGTCGGCGGGAGTACCTGCCGTACGGGCGGGTGGCGTACGAGAGCTGGAGCGGGCCTGCGCCGGGCGGTGCGTTGCTGCGGCATCGGTTCAACGGCAAGCCGGTGGATGCGGAGACGGGGCTGCTGGACTACGGGGCCCGGCTGTATGCGCCTTGGCTGGGGGTGTGGACGGCGGTGGACCCGGTGTTCGACGTCGGGATCGGGTCGTACGTGTACGTGCGGGCGAATCCGGTGACGCTGGTGGACCCGGACGGTCGAAAGCCCAGGTCTACGAACGCGTCGTATTCCTCGATGAGCGTGATGTCGTCCGGAGTCCAACGGACGATGATTGTCCAAACGCCGGACGGTCAGCGAGGAGCAGGCCCTGGTGCGTCACGCCCAGCACCCAGACGAGGCAAGACTGCGAAGTCCAGGGGGGCATCGTCTGGCCCATTGTCCGTTCCTGTTGGTCTTGCCAGGCAGGCAAACGTCACCAACGACGCCAACGCCGACGGGCGCGTGTCACTTGGGTGGCATGATCGGATGCAGGTGGACCTCTCTGTCGCGGGTCGCTACGCCGCGCGACGGGGTGACACAGCGATTGCCATCGGGCTCGGAGTGACGTCGGTAGCGGTCGATGCGACTCGCCCGGAGTCTATCGCGATTGGTGTCGGTCTAGCCGCAGGCGCCGCCACCGCTCCAGCCACTTTGGTTGGTCTGGGGCTCGTCGGCTTGGGGACCTACGGGACCATACAAGGAGCACAGATCGCCGGCGCAGCCAACGCGACGACGTATGAACGGACCCGTGGACTTACCCTGGTTGGCGTGTCGTTCGTTGGCAAGTATGGTGGAGCGGGGGTGGTGGCTGGAGCCGCCGGCAAGGGCTCAAAGGGACTATCCGTCCCACAGGGCTTCTCGTCATCCAGGTTTGGCGACCTCTCGGCTGCGGTGCGGCGTGGGGCCGGACATCTGGGCGACGACATTGCGGTTCATGGCAGCCGTGCAAACGGCACCGCTAAGGCCGGATCCGATATCGACATTGCGATTCGAGTTCCAGCTGACAAGTTCGATGGCTTCGTGAGGTCCAGGTTCGGCACCCCCAATCCTGGATCTGCGAAGGAGCGGACGATGCTCCATGCCATCTCCACCGGCAAAGTACAGGCCGGTGAAGCCGGGCTCAGAGGTCTACGCCGGTCGTTGGCGAAAGAGTTTGGGATGCCTGTGGACATCTCGGTCATTCGGGTCGGCGGGGCATTCGATAAAGGCCCCTACATCCCTTTGAGGTAGTCGATGAACGAGCTATATGCGAAGGTCTACGTGGACCAGGGAGTCAAGCACGACGACCTTATTTCGATAGTTGCAGATGCTGTCGGCGGCGAAGCAAGCCGCTGGACTGTTGAAGCTCCAGGACTTGAGATCGATGTCCGCCCCAACGACGACCACCGATCTCCGCAGCGGACGTTGGACGCGGACGACTTCGTCTACTTTCCCTTCGCACTCGATGTGGAAGCCGTGAACGACGGCGTCAGCGTTGAGGCATTCGTCGGTCTGCTATCCAAGCTCATGCTCAACATCAGGTCGGCGGGGCCACGGTTAGTTGTCGCATGTGACTGGGAGTCGGAGCTTCCTGGCGAGGGCCGGTTGGGCTTCGAGTAGGGGCACTCCATCTGGCCCTCCCAGGGTTACCGCCCCTCCACCACCAGTAGCCCTTCTGCAAGCCACAGGAGGTCTACGACGATGCCGGTCACCCCCACCACCCGTGTCGCCCTTTACTCTTGTGTCATCACCCACCACGGCCAGGATGTCGGGCTCCAGCTCGAAGCCCTCCGGGAGGTTGCAGCGGCCGGGGGCTCGGTCGTCGTCGAAGAGTTCGTGGACGAGGGGGTCTCGGGCACCAAGACCACCCGGCCCGGACGCCGTGCCGGAGGCGTGTAGGTTTGGCAAGGAGGACACGACCGCCTTCTGGCGGCTCGAACCGCCGCGGGCTCTCAGTGTCCCACGTCATGCATCTCCTGGATGAACTGGCGTCCTCAAGGTGGACATCGTTAACCTCCAGAGCGCCGCCTGTGATTCTGCCACAAGCACCGGGAAGCTGATGCTCTGCGTCCTGGCTGCTTTCTCGGCCTTCGAGGCGAACGTCATCCGGGAGAGTGGCTGTGCTCATGTCGCGCTGTGCACGACCCCAACCGCTTCTACCTGCCGACGCTACTCGTGGGCCCCGGGCAGCCGGGGCCGGACGCGAGCGGCGGCAACGCCTTTGCCGTGAGCTACGACCACGCGAGCCTCATGGCGCTGGAGCTGCGCGACCCGCTGGGTTCGACCACGCGTGTACTCCCCAACTACCGGCTGATGCAGCCGTACGGCGCTGTCGACGACAACGGTAACCGGCAAGGCGTCCGCTTCGACGCGATGGGCGTGCCCGTGGCGACCGCGGTGATGGGCAAGCCGGGTGAGCAGGTCGGGGACCTGATGGACCTCAGCTCACCTGAGGCCACGACAGGCGAGCAGCCCACAACCAAGGTCTCGTACGACATCGACGCCTGGGCGGACGCGGGCTCGCCGACGTGGGTCCACGTCGAAGCCAGGATGACGCACTTCTACAGCCCCGGCGGCGCCGATTCGCCCTGGACTCAGGCGCGTACGTACTTCGACGGCAGCGGTCGAGAGGCGATGAGCAAGCAGCGCGTCGCGCCGGGGCCAGCACCTGTCCCCAAGCCCGGTGGTGATGGCTACATCGCCAAGGTGCACCCGGCCAACGGAGAGCCCGAACTGGAGCTCAAGCACAGCGCTGTGCGCTACGCGGGGACCGGCCGCGTGGTCGTCGACAACAAGGGCAACCCGGTCAAGCAGTACGAGCCCTTCTTCACCCCCACGCTTGCATGGGACACCGACCGTGGCCTCGCCGAGCTGGGTGTCAGCCCCATCCTCCGCTACGACCCCCTCGGGCGCCTCATCCGGGTCGACCACCCTGACGGCACCTTCGAGACGACGCACTTCGACGCCTGGAGCCAGACCGCCGAGAGCCGCAACGATACCGCCCTGGACTCGGTCTGGTACGCCCAGCGCACGGGCCCGGGTGCGACCGCAGCCGACAAGTCGGATGCCAAGAAGGTCGCCCAGGTCGCCGGCGGGTGGGCCTATGAGAGCCTCGACCCGCAGGGCAGGGCGGTGCGGCAGTCCAAGAGCCTCTTAGCCACCACGCTAGACGGCCTCGCAGCCACCAAGGTCCCCCAGAAGCTGACCACCCGCCTGCGCCTGGACATCACTGGCGCCACCCTCAGCGTCCACGACCCCAGGGGCCTGGAGGTCCAGCGCAACCTGCCCGACCACGCAGGGCGTGTGCTCCTCAGCGTCAGCCCAGACGGCGGACCTGCCTGGTCGCTCCCGAACGCCGAGGGCGCACCGATGCTCGAGGCCGACGGCCGCGGCGTGGTTCACCACACCCACTACGACCTACTGCTACGCCCGACCCACACCGAGACCCGCGCGTCGCCGTCTGACGCCTGGCGCACCTCCGAGCTCACGGTCTATGGCGAGCAGCTCAAAGACCCCGAGGCCCACAACCTCAGAGGCGAGGCCGCGCTGAGCTTCGACGACGCCGGCCTCGCACAGGCCGTCGCCTTCGACTTCGTCGGCAACCTGCTGAC
>JAUIAC010000042.1 GCA_030425545.1 bacterium
TGTGCTGCCAGGCGTTGGGGCTCTGGGTGGCGACGTCCCAGGCCAGCACGCCCGAGAGCGGCACCGCGGCCTTGATCCGCGGGTCTTGCCCCGCCGCGAGGTGACTGACCACGCCGCCAGCGCTGTACCCGGTGATGCCCAGGCGCGTGGGGTCGACGTCGCTGCGCGTGGTCAGGCAGGTGAGCCCACGCATCGCGGCCACCGTGTGACCCCAGAACCAGGACCCACGGACGTCGGGGAAGACGTCGAACATGCGCTGGTTGTTGTTGTGCCCGGAGGGCAGCCCCTCCGACGTGTTGGTGGCGTCGCTGCCGCCCCCGGGGCCCGTGTAGGCGACCACGAACATGCCCGTGAGCGCGGCCACACCCAGGGCGTGGCTCTCTTTGGCGTGGCCGCCCAGGCCGTGCGCTTGGACGAGGCCGGGCAGGGTGCCGGCGCCCTTCGGTCGCGCCGCGAAACCGCGGATGGTGATGGGCTTGAGCTTGCCGCCCACCGACTCCCACGAGACGTACGAGACCTGCCACGCGTCGAGGGCGACCCCGTTTTTGAAGGCCACGTGCGGCTTGGTGAACGTGCACTTGGCCGTCGTCGCGTCCTGGATCTTCGCCAGATCCCACACCGGTGGCTGGACCCAAGGCGCGCCGGTGTCCGCTGCTGCGCTGTCGCCAGGCGCGGCGTCGCTCGATCCGGCGTCCGAGGCCGCGCCGTCCGTCGCCGCTCCGTCCGGTCCGCCAGCGTCGGTTGGGCCCGCGTCGGTTGTACCTGCGTCGGCGGGCCCAGCGTCGGTTGCGCCCGCGTCCGTTGCGGCGGCGTCTGTGTCCGCTGCGTCCTGTGCGCCTGCGTCCGTCGTGCCTGCGTCTGTTGTCGCAGCGTCCTTGGTGCCTGCGTCGGTGGTGCCTGCGTCGGTGGTGCCCGCGTCGGTTGTGCCCGCGTCGATCCCCGCGCCGTCGAGCAGCGCAGCGTCTGCGGGCCCTTCAGCCGCGTCCAGCGCTGCCGGGGCTCGCTGTGCGGTCGGCGTGGCGCAGCCCGCCAGCGCGATCAAGGCTGTCAGCCACAGGCCAAGACGCGCGAGGCGCCTCGCTGATCCCGCCGGGGACCTCGGGGCGCGGCGTCGGAGGCGCTGGCCGCGCTCCGTCCAGCGCGCTGCCGGCCACGGCTGGGGGCTCGTAGGGTCAATCGACTCGGCGCTGGTCATGGCGTCTCCTCGGCGGACGAGCCGCCGCGTCTGGCCCCGGGAGCGCGTCAGCGGCTGCCTGGATCCCGCCGTCCAACATAGCTACACAGGGCGCGAAACGCACCTGATCTCCGGGCTGTGCATGCGTGCACGCGGCATGAGGGGCGAACTTCGATTGCGTGGCGCTCCCCTGCGCGCCTACCCTCTCGCCGCCTGGGAGACCCAGGCCTCAATCGAGCGCCGGCCCCCTGTCGTCCGTCGCGTGGAGCTGGCCATCATGAAGCACACCCTACGACTGCTCCTGCTGAGCACCCTCGCCCTGGCCACGGCCTGCGGCAACTCGGCTGGCGGCGCTGCCACGGTGAACGGCGGCAACGGCACCGGCGGCGGAACCGACGCGGGCAGCGCCGACGCGGGCACCACCGGCGGCGACGACGCTGGGGGAACGCAGGCGGACACCACGTCGGCCAACCCCGGCGCCGACAAGTGCGCGGCCGACACCGACTGCACGTCCGGTGTGTGCGTGGCGGGCTACTGCGGCACATCGTGCGCGACCCTCTCGGACTGCAGCGCCGGCCAGATCTGCGCCCTCGACGCCAAGAGCCGGCTCGTCTGCACGACGCCCGCGTTCAGCAAGCACATCGGCGTGCTCTGCGGTCACAACGGCATCTGCAAGGACAACTTGGAGTGCCTCGGGCGCGCCTACTCGGCTCAGGCCTACTGCACGACCGCCTGCAAGGCCGACGTCGACTGCCCGAGCGCCTTTGAGTGCGTCGACGTCCCGACCAAGGGCAAGATGTGCATCGAGCGCGCTTTCTGCGGCGCGTGCCAGCACGACGCACAGTGCCCGACCGGCGGCACCTGCATGAAGATGAAGACGGGCTCGTTCTGCACCAGCCCCTGCAGCCAGGGCGGCACCGAGTGCCCGCGCTTCGCCACCTGCCAGGACGTGGGCGGGGGCAACTTCCAGTGCGTCCACACCGCGGGCACGTGCGTCGGCGAGGGCAACCTCTGCGACCCCTGCAACACCATCAAGACCGGGCAGTGCAAGGGTGGGCAGTGCCTGCAGTACAACCACACCAAGGAGTCGTTCTGCTCGGAGTCGTGCACCACGTCGTGCCCCGCCAACTACAACTGCGTGCAGGTCAGCGCCTCGGGCGCCAAGGGCTGCGTCCCGGCCGACAAGAAGAACCCCAAGTGCGTCAGCAAGCTCCACCCGCAGTACGAGGTCGGCTCGATCCTCCACGACTTCGCCATGGTCGGCATGGTCGACGTGGACGGCGACGGCAGCCTCGTCGGCGAGGAGCCGCGCATCATCCACCTGAGCGACTTCGCCGACCACCACGACCTCATCTTGGTGAACCTGAGCGCCGTGTGGTGCTCGGCCTGCCAGACCGAGACCAAGGACTTCAAGGTCATCCACAACAAGTACAGCTCTCAGGGCGTCGTGCTCTTCCAGATCATGTACGACGGCCAGAAGCCGGGGCAGCTCATGACGCTGCCGCTGCTGAAGGCGTGGAACAAGCAGCTCAAGCCTATCGGCGCGGTGGGCATGGACCCGAACCGCACGGTGGGTCCGTGGAACACGGGCGGCTCGACCCCGCTGAACATGCTGATCGACGCCAAGACCCGCAAGGTGCTGTGGAAGCACAACGGCTACAGCTTCCAGGCCCTCAGCAAGGCCGTGCAGACCTACCTGGGCAAGTAGCTCCGTGAGCTTGTCGCGGCGAGGTCCGGGGAGCGACTCCCGGGCCTCGTTGTGCGTTCAGGGCCCGGCGTGGCGCCAGCGGTGACACGGAGCCAGCGGTGACACGGAGCCAGCAGTGACACGGAGGCAGCAGTGACACCGACGCATCGACACGCACGCGGCGCCGTCAGGGGCGCGACGCTCGGAGCGCTCTCGGCCCTCGCCGCGGTCGCCGTGGGCCTGTGGGCGCCGGCCGCGCTCGCGCAGTGCGTGTCGTGCGGCAACCCGGCCTTCGCCTCCGGAGACAACGACGTCAGCCGCACCATGGACACGTCGGGGGCCGAGTCAGAGGTTCGTGTGCGGGCCGGGCTGGTCTACGGCTGGATGACCAGCGACCGCTACTGGCAGGGCGGCAGCGAGACGCGCAACCTCGACAACTTCAGCATGACCATGCACCTGGCCACGCTGACCGCTGGCGTCGACGCGCCGTGGGGCTCTTCGCTCGCGGTGATCCTCCCCTGGGGCAGCCTCGCCAGCAAGCGCAACTTCGGCAACAGCACGGACACCGGCCTTGGCGACTTCGAGCTCCGGCTGCGGCATGACGTCAGCCGCTTCTGGGGTCGTGCGGGGCCCCGCGTAGTGGTCAGCCTCGGCGTCGCGGCGCCGACCGGCGTCTACGTCGAGCGCGAGAGCCTGGACGACCAGCCGGTCTTCACCGACGGCGGCATTGGCGGCGGCGGGTTCGGCGACGGCGGTGGCTGGGACGACACGGGCGACGACGCGGCGGCGGTGCAGGACACGAGCCGCTACCTGTCCATCGGCCGCGGAGCCTGGTGGCTCCTGGGAGACCTGGAGGTCTTCGGGCGCGTCAACACACGGGTGGGCTTCTACGCCGCCGTGGCCGCGCGCTACGCGCTCACCTACGCGCCGGACGACTTCGGCTGGGGACCTGAGGTGCGCAACACGGTCGGGGTCAACGGCGTGCTGATCCCCGGCTGGGTCAACGCCAGCCTGCTCGGGGAGTATCAGTGGCGCGGCAAGAGCACCGAGGTCCTCTACGGCGAGCGCGAGACCTTCCTCAACGGCGGCGGAAACTTCCTCACGGTCATGCCCACCGTCCAGGTGATGATGGGGCAGCGGGCCAGCCTGAGCGTGTCGGGGCGCCTGCCGCTCTACCGCGACGTGGTGGGTGTGCAGGTGGTTGAGAACCCCTCGGTGTGGGTCACGTTCAGCGCCCGCTTCGGCATCCCGGTCGGCACCGCAGCGATGTTCGTCAAGAACCAGGCCACCGCCGAGAGCAAGGCGGCGGCGCAGCGCGCCACGCAGGTTGGCCAGGTGCCGAAGTTGCCGGAGATCAAGGCGTTGCTGGTGCCGGGCAAGACCACGGTCGTGGACTACTGGGCGAGCTGGTGCAAGCCCTGCCAGAAGCTCGACGTCGACGTGAAGGCCTACGAGAAGGGCGCGCACGCCGGCGTGGTGTTCACCCGCTTCGACGCGACCCACTGGGGCAAGAAGGACTGGCTGAAATACCTGCCTGACGCGCCGACCCTGCCGGTCCTGGACGTCTATGGTCCCGACGGGCGCCTGGTCGCGCGGCTCAGCGGCGCACGGGCCTTCGCCTTTCGTGAGCACCTGCCCAAGCCATGACCTCGTCTGAGCCGGGCCACGTGCACGACGCACCGACGGCGACGCCGAGCGGCGCTCCGGCACGGCGGTCGTCGAACGTGCTCCCCGAGGTGCTCCCTGACGTGGTCGCCGACGCGCTCGACGAGCTCGAGGACCAGCTGGACGCCGACGTGGCGAAGCTCGAGGGCACCCTCGCAGACCTGCAGTGTCGCTACATGGACCTGGAGGCGCTGGTGAGCGAGCTTGACGCCGTGGTGCAGGAGCTCGCCGGGCAGCTGACGGACGCGCGCCGGGAGCGAGACGCGCTCCGCCGCCGGGTGGCTGCGCTCGAAGAGGGCGGCGGAGAGCCCACGGGCTACTGACCCCTGAGCCGAGATCAGCGGAGCTGGCGACGCACGCGCAGCAGGCCGTGCACGCACACCGCGACCGCGAGCACCAGGCACGTCGTCGCCACGGCGGTGCCGATCTGCAGCAAGGCCACATCGGCCGCCGGCACGCCGCGCACGCCGTCGAAGTAGTGCGGGAAGGGGGCGACCTGGTTGAGCAGCGCGGTGGCTCGAATGCCAAAGCGAGCCAGCCACAGCGGCGCTGCGAGCCCGCCCACCAACGCGAGCCAACCGAGCAGCGGGGCGTAGCTCAGGCCGCCTCGCAGGCCTGTCATGGCCGCGAGCAGGCGCTCCCACGCGCCGGTCAGCCCGGCCTGCCCCTTCGGCGGGGGAGGCGAGGCCGGCGTTGGCATGACGGGCATCGGTAGCCATACGAGGGCGCTCAGCATGGCGATCAGGCAGCCGGCGGCGATCAGCGACGACACCGACTCGGCAAAGCGGCGGCTGAGCGGCGTGCGGCCGACCACCGTCATGAGCGACGTGGCCGTCTTGCCGCCCACCAGCTTCGCCACCGTCCGGCGGATGGCCTCCTGTCGGTCCAGTGCGGGCATCGCGACCTCGCGCAGATCGAGCAGATCCACGCGCGCCCACAGGGGCGCTGCGGTGGACGCGTCACGCGCGTCGCGCGGCGCGAGGGCGTCGACAGGCAGCGGCGCGCCGCTGAGCCGCGCCAGGTTGAAGGCGGCAGCCGCCGCGCCGGCGCCGTTCGGCGTGGTGTCGGCGACACGGGGGCCGCTGGCCGCCCCGTCGCCGGGTTGCGCTCGCCTGGCTCCGGCGCCGCTCGTGGCGGCGTAGGCGGCCCTGGCTGCGTCACGCCGCCCCGCGACCTCGTCGAGCAAGGCGAGGTTGTTGCGAGAGCGCAGGTCGTCCGGGTCCAGGCGGAGGGCGCCGAGGAGCTGGGCGCGAGCGGCGTCGCGATCGCCGCGCGACCACGCCGCCTCGGCCTGCATGCGGTAGAAGGCCGCGGTCGGCGGGTGGCGCTCCATGCGCCGGTCCAAGGCGCGCTGAACCCCGGGGGCGTCGAGGCGGCCCGTGGCCAAGGTCGCCTCCGCCGACGCGAGGTGTTGCAGCATGTCGGCGCCGGTCACGAAGACCACGGCGGTGAACACGGTGAGCGCGCTCGTGGCCAGCACCACCAGGCGCTCGTGCCGGGTCATGTACGACCAGGTCGTGTGCTTGAGCCGCATCAGCGGGAAGGTCAGGAAGGCCGCCACCCGCTCGCGCCGGGTTCGGAATCCGCGCGCGTAGAGCGCCGAGAGCCGGGCCCTTCGCGCCCGCAGCCAGAACCACGCGAAGAGCACGAGCAGCGCCATGGGTCCAACGAACGTGCCGCCGAGCGCGACGTCCAGCCCCTGCACGCGCCAGCGCTCCACGAAGGCGTTGTCGCCGAGCGCCCGCGCAGCCTGGACGTGAGGGGGCAGGGCCGCGAGCAGCCCGGGCGGCGCCTCGTCAGGGTGAGCCCGCAGCCAGCGCACCATGGCCGGCGCCAGAATGCCGTCACCCTCGAGGGCGAGCGAGAAGCCGAGGCTGTCGCGGAGCCAGGTGAGCGCGCGTCGGCGCCGCTCCCGGTGCTTGCCGCCGCGCTCCCACACCCAGTCGCCCGCCCGCCGCAACAGGCCCGCCGGCGTGCCCACCACCGACACGGCCAGCTCTGCGTTCACGTGCGTCTGCCGCTGCTGCTGCTGCGCCCGGACCAGGAGCGTGTCCGCCGTGGCGCTCAACCCAGCCCGGTCGAGTCGCAGCGCCGTGAGCACCTGGGCGAGCACGGGCAGCGTCGCCGACCCGGTGACCGCCGCCTGGACGAGGGCCGCGCGTCCGCCAAGCTCCGACACGATGCGCGCGGTCGCCGCGGACCGTGTGAGGCACTGGTCGAAGGTGCGCTCGCCGATCTGCAGCTTGTCTTCGGCGCAGGTCGTCGGCAGCGAGGCCTCGAGGGCCAGCAGCGAGAGCGCTGCATCGACGTCGCCCGGGTCGGTGCGCACGCCTTGTAGCAGGCTGTTCACCAGGGACTCCGGGGTCTCAGCGACGTCTGCGGTCGCCTCGTGCAGCGTCCCCAGCGAGGCGAAGGCCGCCACGTCTCCGCTGGTGGGGGGCGGGCCACGGTCCTCGGCGCGCAGCGTGAGCCAGATGTGCTCTCGGTGCGGCCGGCTGTGGGCGGCGACGGACACCAAGAGGGCGCCACGGTCCAGCGGGTCCGGTGAGATCATCAAGACGCGGCCCGGCAGCCCGCGGCGCGCCATGACCTCGCCTGTGCGTCCGTGGCGGAGCTGGAGCACGGCGTGGGTCGCGGTCAGCACATGGCCGGATCGCACCGGGGCATATCGCCCGCCTTGGGTGTCGCGATCAGCCGGCCGCGTCGGCTGGGTGTGCCACAGCACCGCGCCGGCGAAGGTGTCCCGCGCGACCAGCTCGCCCCACGGGCCGGGGCCGAGCTCAGGGGGCTCCACCGTGCCGGTCGCTGGGTGCGCCATGGGGACCGTCTCGGCGACCCAGTCGCGACAGACGGTCGCCGCGCCAGGGAGCTGAAGCGCGCGCTGCCGCCCGCAGACGCCGATCTCGAGCAGGGACGCCACGCGGCGGTCCCGCGGCGCGACGTCGTGCTTCAGGCTGCGCGTCGCCGCCCGGACCCGGGGCGCGGTGCCGCGGGCCACCGACAGCAGCCGAGCGCACGGGTTGCCGCGACCGCGCTGCACGTGGTTGGCCCCCCGCGACACGGCGGCCAGCGTCGCGTCGCCGCCGGCGTCCGCCGTGAGCGCGTGGCAGGCGTGTCGGGCGAGCGCGTCCCACCGGGCGTCGCGCCAGAGCGCGAGCAGTCCCGCCAGGCGGAGGTCCTGGACCGCGAGCCGGTCGGTCTGCGTGACGCTGCTCGTACGCACCTCGTCGCTGCTGACCTGCCGCAGCGCTGCGCTGGGCTCGCCGACGGCCACCGCCTCCCAACCCCGCAAGAGCGCTTGCCTGAGGTGGGCGCGCCGGGCGTCGCGGGCCTCTTGGTGGGCGACGTCGTCGGCCGCCGCCTGCAGCCCCCAGGTCGCGGCGCCGAGCAGCGCGACGCCGAGCACCAGTCCGAGCGCGACCCGGGCGCCGCCCAGCTGGCCGCGCGACACGGCGTTCTGGAGCGCCTGCAGCCCCACCTGGTCCGCGTGCGGGTGACGCTCGAGCAGCGCCAGTTGGGCCTTGGCCAGCCCCACGTCACGCTGGCTCAGGGCCTCTTCGGCGTAGGCCATGGCCGCGGTGGCCTGGCCCATGCTGGCGGCAACGTTGCCCGGCCACAGGCTCAGCGCCTGCTCGAAGCGACCCAGGGCGCGGGACCACCGGCCGTAGCGCTCCGACTGGGGCACGTCGCCGTCCGTGCGCAGCGCCCGCATCTCCGCGCTGGCCTCGTCGCTGAGGCGCAGCGACGCCTCGTGCTCGAGCCACTCACGCAGCGCCTCTTGAAAGGCCTCCACGGAGGCGTAGCGCGCCGCCGGATCCCGCTCCATGGCCTTGGCGCACACCGCAGCCAGCGCCGCTGGGACGTCGTGACCGTAGGTCTTGGGCTCCGCCCGGCTCGCCGCGAGCAGGACCTCGAAGAGCTCGGTGCCTGCGTGGGGTGGCGCACCCGTGAGCACCTCGTGCAGCGCCGCGCCGAGCAGGAAGATGTCCGTGTGCGTCCCGAGCCGCTCTCCGCGCCCCTCGGCCTGCTCTGGCGCCATGTACGCCGGCGTGCCAGCCGGGCCGTGCACGTCGTCGCGATGCGGCAGGCGGCCGTCCGCTGGCCGCTCGTCGCCCACGTGCACCGCGATGCCCCAGTCCATGACCAGGACCTCGCCATAGTCGCCGACCATGACGTTCTCGGGCTTGATGTCGCGGTGGATCAAGCCGTGCGCGTGGGCGTAGGCGACGCCGTTGCTCACCTGCAGCAGCACGTCGATGTGGCGTCGCACGTCCCACTTCGCGGCCTCTTCGCGGTCCTCTGGGGTGGTCGGGCGCAGCAGCCGCTCCCAGCTCCGTCCACGCACGAGCTTCATCGCGAGAAAGGGACCGCCCTCCGCGTCCTCGCCGAGCTCGTGCACCGGCACCACGTTGGGGTGGTCGAGGCGCCCGGTGACCACCGCCTCGGCGACAAAGCGGCTGCGGCGCTCTGGCCCTTGGTTCTTGGACCGCAGCGTCTTGATCGCCACCTCGCGACCCAAGCTCTCCTGCCGCGCGCACCACACCACCCCCATGCCGCCCGCGCCGACCTTGTGCAGCAGGTCGAAGCGGGCCGGGACCGGACCGGTCCGCATCTGGTCCAGCCTGCGTTGGACGCGGTGGCGGGCTGTGGTGGTGCTGGTGGGCGCCGCCGTGTCGGCGCTGCTGAACGTCGCGTCCTGCGCCACCACGGTCTCGGCGCTCTCGAGCTCCGGGCCGGCCGCCGCCGTTTGGGCGCTGTTGGCCGGCAGACCCTGCGCCACCAGGGTCTCGGCGCTCTCGAGCGCTGGGTCGGCGGCCGCCAGGGTCTCGTCGGTGACGGACACCCTGTCCCCATGGCCGGGCTCCGCGCTGTCCGCCGCGCTGTCCACGGTGCGCACCAGCTGCGCCGTCGGCAGGCGTGACCACGTCGTGACCTGCGCGCGAACGCCCACGGTCTCCGTCGGGGAAGGGGCGGCCGCCAGGGTCTCTGCCCAGAGTTGCCGCAGCTCGTCGTGGTTGTTCACAGGGCGGGAGGGTAGTCCCCTGGTCGCAGCCCGTCGAGTTGTGTTGAAAATGTCCACATGGCGGGGTCTCAGCACACGGCAGCCGGCCGCTGGCCCCCCGGTGGGCGATCGCGCTCAGGTCGTCTAAGATGTCGGAATTGCAAGAAGGAGAGCGGGTCGTCACCCTTTGGCACAAGGCTGGCATTCCAACAGGGCAGGACCGCAGAGACCCGATTCGGCTGCGACGGCCTCACGGCTGCACGCACAGGAGCACCCCATGGCCCCCAACCGTCAGACTTCATCCGCCACGCCTTCGGCGATGCCACGCCTCCCGCTGCGAGCCCTCGCTCGGCGGACGCTGGCGCTCGCGTTCGTGGCCACGGTCCTGCCCGGGTGCCCCTTCATCGTCGACTGGCCGGAGCCAACGCCGATCGCGCCGCCCCCCAACACGGTGGCACCTGGGAACAACCAGCAGCTCGACGCCGGCGTCGGCTTGCCCGACATCGACAACAGCTGGGACGCCACGGGCAACGTACAGCAGCGCACGGGCAACTTTCCGGCGGTGGTGGCGGCCTTCGTCATCGGCAACAACACGGGCCAGGTGCGCATGATCCGGGTGCGTCCGCTGCGTTCGACGGTCAAGGTCAACTGCTCGGCGGTGGCGGCCACGCCACGCGTCGCCTTCCGCAACCTGCACTTCGCTCCAGCCAAGACCTGGATCCTCGAGAGCGGCCGGGCGATGCCGCTGGTCAACGACCCCACGCGCGACTGCACGGTGTTGCTGGTCGACGGGTCGGGCCTCGAGCGGCGGCTGCTCTTCTGGACGAACAGCGCCTGGCCGCACCAGACGCTGCCCTCGGTCACCGCCCAGCTGGGCTCCGGGGTGGGCGCTCAGCGGCAGCTCGCCGTCATCGCGGTCGAGGGGCAGGCCGAGTGGAGCACCCACACCGTGAGCCACGCCCAGCCGACAGAGGTCGACCCCGTGGCGCCCCCGGGCTGCGCGCTCCCCTCGGGCGAAGACGACCTCAGCTGGACCGACCTGCCGCTGGGCACCCACACGCTGGTGGACCTGGTCAGCGCGCCCGACGGGTGTGCTGCGCTCGATCTGCTCACCGACGCTGGGCTCGAGCGGGTCTTCGTCTGCTTGCCGCCCGGGTTTCTGCCCTTCGAGGCCGGTGAGGAGCTCTTCCTCGCCGGGCTGAGCACGGGCCACAACATCGACCCGATCCACGGCGTGGAGATGGTGGGTGACAAGGCCCATGTGCGCATCGGCCGCGGCGCCGACGCCGTCTACTTCGGCAAGGGCGACCTCAAGATCACCTCCGCGGACGGGTGCCCGGGTCAGCACGACGCCTGTGGCACCTACGCGCGGGCCCTGAAGCTCGACGTGACCCTGCCGGGCAAGCCGACGCAGGCGCTGCACCCCGGCGACAACGTCACGCTGCCCAACGGCAGCCACTTCGCCGTGCTGCGGGCCTCCGACCGGCTCATCTGGGACACCGCCTGCGCCGCCGATGTCGGCAGCGCGCGCCACGTGGAGACCGCTTGGAGCAAGCCATGAAGCGCTCACCCAACCCTTCGGCTGCCTTCGCACGGCCGGACCGCGGGCCCTCGCGGATCTCCCGCGCGCGGCGCCCTCACCTCGCGTCGCTGCTCGTGCTCCTCGCGCTGTCCACGTCGACAGTCGGCTGTGGGTCGTCGATGTCGCCGTCCACGAGCGGCGCCGACGCTGGCTTTGGCGGCGTCAACCCGGTGCCCACCCCGGGCACCGGTCACAGCGACGCCGGGGCGACCGACGCCGGCTGGGTGCGCGTGGAAGACGGCGCCGTGTGGACTGCCTTCGACGCGGGTGCAGACGCCGGCGCGAGCGACGCGGGGGTTGAGCCAGAGCCCGACGCCGGCGGCAACACGGGCCTGTCGCAAGCGGGCGCCCAGGACTTCGGCCTCTTTCGTCAGATCCTGGAGGCAGGCGGCATCCCGGCGCCGGGCACCCTGGACGACCTGGGTTTCTTCGCCGAGCACAAGCTGGACTATGACGACCCCACCTGCGGTCAGGACATGTGCATGCACGCGCTGCTGGGGCAGATGGGCAACCTGATCACCGGCACCGCCTGTACGCTGACGCAGATCGGCCTGAACACCCCGATTCAGGTGGACAAGCTGACGCGACCTCCCCTGCACATGGTGCTGGCCATCGACGTCAGCGGCTCGATGGAGGGCAAACCCATGGCCTTTGTGAAGCAGGGTCTGACGCAGCTGCTCGACAACCTCCAACCCGAAGACCACCTGACGCTGGTGACCTTCGCCGGCAAGGCCACGACCGTGTTCGAGCACCTCGGCGTGGCGGACACGCAGACCATGCTCAAGGCGGTCGCGGCCTTGTCGACCGCGCCGCAGACCAACCTCTACGACGGCCTCTTCACCGCCTTCAGCAAGGCTGCGAAGCACCTCGAGAAAGGCACGGAGAGCCGCGTGGTGGTCCTCAGCGACGGTGTGCCGACGACCGGCATCGCCAAGACGTCCAAGTTCGTCTCGCTGACCAAGGCCTACGCGGTCCAGGGGGTGGGCCTGACCACGGTGGGCATCGGCCAGGGCGCGTCCGCGAAGACCCTGCGCGCGGTGTCGGAGGTCGGCGCCGGCAACTTCTACTTCCTCGACCAGCCCGCAGCGGTGAAGGAGGTGTTCACAGAGGAGGTGAAGACCTTTGTCGTGCCGGTCGCCCTCGACGTGAAGATCGACATCGACCTCGGCGACGCCTGGGTGGTGCGCGCGGGCTACGGCACGCACGGCTTCAAGGCCAAGGACGGCGGCGCCACCGTGCACATCCCGGCGCTCTTCCTGGCGGGGCGGCTCAAGAGCGACGATCCGCTGCCCTCGACCCCGGGGACGGGCCGTCGCGGTGGTGGCGGAGCCATCATCATCGAGTCGCGGCAGCTCCCCGGCGTGGTGCCAAAGAGCACCCAGGTGGGCACGGTCTCGCTGAGCTGGAAGCACCCGCAGTCGGGCAAGGTCATCACGCAGACCGCGTCGGTGGACAAGAAGTTCGCCAAGGTGCAGATGGCGGACGGCGGCGTGTTCACCAACAAGACGGTGGAGAAGGGCTTCGTCATGCTCAACCTGCTGGTGGGCTTTCAGCAGGCGAGTCAGCTGGCCGTCGACGGAGATCCGGGGGCCGCCATCGGCGGGCTCACGGCGCTGCGCAACGCCGTGCAGGGCTGGCTCTCGGACCAGGTCGCCAACGGTGGCAAGGCCGACCCGGACATCGCGGACGACCTGGTCTACGTCGACCTCTTCCTCGCCAACCTCGCGAAGCTCAAGCAGCAGACGCCCGTGAGCAAGCCGCCGGAGCCGTGGCCCTGGGCGCCCACGGACTGACCAGGGCGGCGGCGACGGCCGACGCGTCGCGACGGAGGGCAGGGCGGCAGGGACAGGCGGGGGGCTTGGAGCATGAGCGACCGAGGGCAGAGTCGACGTGGACGCAGGTCCCCGCCTGGAGCGTGGGCCGCGTCGTGGGCCGCGTCGTGGGCAGTGTCGTGGGCCCCGTCGTGCACAGCGGCGTGCACAGCGGCGAGGGCCACCCCGTGGGCAGCCGCTGGCACACGACTCGCGCTCGCTGCGACGCTCGTTGGGCTGACCGCGACCGCGACGCCCGGCGCTGCCGCGCAGCCCGGCGCGCCAGCGAGCTCGGCCACTGGGGCGCCCGCTCAGCCGCTACCGGGCGCGGCGACGCCGGCTGGGCTCGCCGCAGCGGCCACCTCCGCGTCCATCCCCGGGGCGCTCGCCGGACCTCCCCCCGCGGTGGCCACACCCATGGCGCCTGGCGTCGGCGCAGACGGCCGCTCGCCGATCCGCCCCTGGATGTCGCGCGGGACCCACGGGCGGGCGCTCGTCGGCGCCTCCGTCGCGTCGGTCGCAGTCGCGCTCCCCCTCGCGATGGCCGTGAAGAACCCGCACGAATCTGAGGACTGGGTGTTCGTCGCCGGGCTCGGCGGCGCCCTGTCCGTGGCGTCCGCGTTCGCGACCGACGCCGACACCACCACCGCTCAGGGGCTGGTGGGGGTCTCGGTTCCGACGCTCTTCTTGAACGCCTCGATCTTCTTCGCTGTGGCCAACGGCGAGGCCTCACGGCGCGAGCCCAGCGCCCTCTTCGCGCTGGGGTCCGTGCTCAGCGTCGGCGCCGGCATCGCGGTGACGTCCTTGATCTACCCGCGCCACCCGCCCACGGGGCGTGTGAGCCTCGCCAACTCGGGCGCCATCGCGCTCGGCACCGTGGGGCTCTCGGCGTGGATGGGGCGTGACCTCGACGCGTGGGGCGACGCGACCTCAGGCGCGCCGGCCGTGCTCGCGGCCACGTTGCCCGTGCTCGGCTGGGGCCTGGGCTACGGGCTCTGGCCACAGCTCCCCGCCACGCAGGCCGAGACGCTGCTCATCGACGCCGGCACGACCCTTGGCTTCTTCGCCGGGCACGCCCTCGGCGGTCGCGACGGCTCCCGCGCGCGTATGCGCCGGGGCGCCATGGTCGGCGCGTTGATCGGCACGACGGTCACGACCGTGGCGCTCGCGCTCCTAACCCGCGGTCGCTCCGTGGACTGAGGCCGCCTCGCCGCCCTGGGCAGGCGCGTCGGAGGACGGCGCGCTGGCCGCGACACCGCCAGACGTGGCCACGGGCGCCACCGCGGGCGGCGGACGCAGCACGAGGTCGGTCCGCTCGATGTGCACAGGCTCAACAGGCAGAAACCACCCGAGCGAGCTCACCGCGGCGTCGATGACCTCTTGCGGCCGCGACGTAGCGCCGCCGTGGATGCGCATCGCCAGGGTCACCAGACCGCTAGCGTCGAGCCCGAGGTGCAGCACGTCGGCGCGCAGGTCCATCGGCCGTGGCTGCTTCTTGCGGATCACGTGTCCGGGCCAGTGCTCAGCGCTGACAAAGGCGTAGAGCGCCTGCTCCAGCTGACGCCGCGCGTCCTCGCGCTGGTCGAGGGTGGCCATGGGCGGGTGGCTCGGGCCCGGGCGCAGCTCGATGCGATAGCGGGCCTCCTCCAGCTGATTGGCCAGCTTGTGCTTACTGCGCGGGACCTCTTCACAGCTGACAAAGCGCAGCCCAGCGGTCTGCGCAGCCTGCAGGCGCGCGAGCATGTCGGCGGCGTCGAGCTGCTCGATGAGGTCGACGTCCATGGCCTCGTCGAGCGAGCGCGTACCCAGGGGCAGCGCCGGGGCAAACGAGAGCACCGGCTTGGGGTGGTAGCCGACGCTGTAGCGCAGCGGCAGCTTGGCCCGACGGAAGATGCGGGGCAGCGAACGCACCAGGTCCAGGTGGCTCGTCAGCGACTCCGCGCCCTGCTTGTGAAAGCGCAGCCGGTAGCGGTGCACCGGGCCCAGGTAGGGAGGGCGAGGGGGCTTCCGCGAGCGCGGGTTCTTGGGCTTGTCGGCCTTCGCGGGCGCTGCGGACTCGGCGTCGTCTGTCGCGCCGTCCACGGTGGTGACACGGCCACCCTCGGCGAGCCGGTCACGGGACACACCCTGGCTCACGCCGCCGTCGGCGCTCAGCTTCATGTCCGCCAGCTGCGGCGGCGCGACGTGGGTCTGCGTGTCGGTCTCGGCGGTCACCTGCGGCTTGGGCAGCGGCGGCAGGCCGGCCTTCGCGCGCTGGGCCGCGATCTGCTCGATGACCTCGGTGTCGACCTCCTCCGGTCGCAGCGCCACGGCCGGCCGCTCCAGGGCGCCGAGCTGGGTCAGGTAGTCCACCCGCTCGTCACGCATGCCTTGAAGATCACAGGCGACGCCGCAGTGGTAGCACACCAGCTTGCGCTGGTCGGCGACCGCGTCTTCAACGTTGGTGTGGTGCACCTGCAGGCCCTTGGGCTTGCCGCACGGCGGGCTCAGCCGGCTCTTGAGCGAGCGCTTCCACTCCCGCGCCAGGAAGCCCTCGGCCAGCCCCACGTCGATGTGATCCCAGGGCAGCGCGACGTCCTGCCGCAGCCGGCCAATGTAGTGCTCGGGCTCGATGCCAACCTCGGCGAAGGCCTCGAGCCACGCCTCGAACTGCAGCTTGTCGTCCCAGCCGTCAAAGCGCGCCCCCTTGCGCCACGCCAGCTCCAGCGCGTCGCCGACGCGCCGGTCGCCGCGGCCGATGACACACTCCAAGAAGCTCGTGCGCGGGTCGTGCCGGCGGAACTTCAGCTTGTTTCGCTTGCACTCGTCGTAGAGCAGCTTCTGCTTCTGATCGATGAGCTGGGGGCTGTCCATCGCCGCCCACTGGAAGGGCGTGTGCGGCTTGGGCACGTGCGACGACACGCTGACGGTCACCTCGGCGTTCTTCTTGTAGAGGCGGCCGATGCTGCGCATCTTCAACGCAGTGTCCACGACGCCCTGAACGTCCTCCATCTCTTCGGTTGGCAGGCCAATGATGAAGTAGCACTTCACGCGGTGCCAGTTGCGGGAGAACACCCGGTGGGCGGTGGTGTGCAGGTTCTCTTCGGTGATGTTCTTGTTGATCACGTCCCGCATGCGCTGGGTGCCCGCTTCGGGCGCAAAGGTCAGAGATGACGCGCGAATCGAGCCGAGCTCTTCGAGCAGATCCTCGGCGAGCCCGTAGGCGCGCAGCGAGGCCACTGACAGGGTCGAGTTGCGGCGCTTGAGCTCCTGCGAGATCTCCTTGATCAGCGGCGAGATGCAGCTGTAGTCCGCGGTGGACAGGCAGGTGAGGCTGACCTCGTCGTAGCCGGCCTTGTCGATGGCGCCGAGCACCGTGTCGACCACCTGCTTGGGCGAGCGCTCGCGCACGGGGCGGTAGATCATCCCGGCCTGGCAGAAGCGGCAGCCCTCGGTGCAGCCCCGCGCGATCTCGATGCTCATGCGGTCGAAGATGGCCTCCGCCGCCGCCACCGGCGCGTCGTCGGGGAAGGGGTAGCGGTCGATGTCCTCGATGATCTGGCGGACGACCACGGCGGGCACGTCGGGGTGTACCGTGCCGGTCACCACCTGAAAGCCGCCCTCGTCGACCACGTCGCGCGTGTAGAGCTCGGGGCAGTAGACGCCGCCGAGCCGGGCCCACGCGAGCAGGGTCTGCTGCCGTGTCCAGCCCTCGGCCTTGGCCTGCCGGACGACGCGCAGCATGGCGGGCAAGGTCTCTTCGCCGTCGCCGACCACCAGCGCGTCGACAAAGGGGGTCAGCGGCTCGGGGTGGGTCGCCGAGGGACCGCCGGCGATGACCAGCGGGTGGTGCTCCTGCCGGTCGACGTTGCGCAGCGGGATGCCGCCCAGGTCGAGCATGTTCAGCACGTTGCTGTAGGTCAGCTCGTACTGCAGCGAGAAGCCGACCACGTCGAAGGCGTGCAGCGGCTGCCAGCCCTCGAGGCTGATGAGGGGCAGGTCCCGGGTGCGCAGCTGCTCCTCGAGGTCCACCCAGGGGGCAAAGGCGCGCTCTCCCAGGGCCCAGGGCAGGTCGTTGACCTGCTTGTAGAGGATCTTGGTGCCCAGGTGGCTCATGCCGATGTCGTAGACGTCGGGGAAGCAGAGGGCGTAGCGGACCTCGGCTGTGTCCCAGTCCTTGACCACGCTCTGGAACTCACCGCCGGTGTAGCGGGCCGGCTTGTCGAGGCGGTGTAGGAAGTCGTGGTAGGGGTGCCGCGCGCCGCCATGGGCCAGCGCGGCGGCGCCTGCCCCCGAAGCGCCGGCAACGGGAACATCACCGCTGGCAACATCAGCGCTGGCCACATCAGCGCTGGGCGAGACAGCCCCGGTTTCGGCGTCGTCGGGCGTTCCAGCCTCAGGGGTGGGGCGCGAAGGGATCGTGGTCATGGTCGGCTCCGGACAGCGGCGGCGCGTGTGCACCCAGGGCGCGGGAGACTTGGGGACGGGGCGCCCAGGGTCAAGCAAAACCCGTGGGATGCCAGCCTTTTGAACGCGTTGGAGCGCTGGCGTGTCGCGGCGCACAAGTCCGGGCGCGGCGGGCAGGGCGCGGGGGTGTGCTGAGGCCACGATCCACGGCGGCTGTTCCGGTCGCGGGACACGGCTGGGACACGACGGTGTGACGCATCGGTGTGACGCGTCGGTGTTACGCGTCGGTGTTACGCATGGGCAGGTTCCGCGACCTTACGAGGGGTGACGCGCGCACCCCGGACGCCCATGGCGTCATCTCACCGCCAAGGAGGCACACATGAAGCCAAGCCCGCTCGCTCCAGGTCGCCCCGATCACCGCTGGACCCCAGCGAGCGCTTGGCTTGTGGCCCTGCTCTCGACAGGGTTGCTCTTGTCGTGCGCGCGGGCCGACGCGTCCAAGCCGGCGCGCAGCAAGGCGACGGCGGGCAAGGCCAGGAAGGGTGCGAAGGGCGCGAAGGCCAAGAAGAGAAGCGGCCCCCAGGTCCACGGCAAGGCGGCGCGCAAGGACCGCAAAGGCCACTGGAAGAAGCTGCCCGACAAGGTCAAGCGGGTGGTCGAGGGCTGCGGCACGGAGCGCGCGTTCACCGGGCGCTTCGTCAACCACAAGGCCAAGGGCACCTACACTTGCGTGCGCTGTGGCGCGCCCCTCTTCCCGTCGACGGCCAAGTTCAAGTCGGGCAGCGGCTGGCCCAGCTTCGACGACGCCATCCCCGGCGCGGTGAAGGAGGTGCGCGACGCCGACGGCCACCGCACAGAGATCCAGTGCGCGCGCTGCAAAGCCCACCTGGGCCATGTCTTTCGCGGCGAGCGCATGACCTCCAAGAACACGCGCCACTGCGTCAACTCGGTGTCGCTCGAGTTCAGCAAGGTCCCGGCGTTGCGCGAGGCCTACTTCGCGGGTGGCTGCTTCTGGGGCGTGGAGCACCTCTTGGAGTCCGTGCCGGGCGTGGTCGACGCCACCAGCGGCTACATGGGCGGCACGGTCCACGCGCCGACCTACAAGCAGGTGAGCGGTGGGCGCACCGGGCACGCCGAGGCCGTGCGGGTGCGCTTCGACCCGGCGAAGGTGAGCTTCGAGCAGCTGGCGCGGCGCTTCTTCGAGATCCACGACCCGACCCAGGTCAACCGCCAGGGGCCCGATCGCGGCACGCAGTACCGGTCCGCGGTGTTCGTCGTCGACTCCGAGCAGGAGCGGGTGACCCGCAAGCTCATGGCGCTGCTGACGAAGAAGGGGCTCAAGGTGGCCA
Source organism: bacterium (assembly GCA_030425545.1). Taxonomy (GTDB): domain Bacteria; phylum Myxococcota_A; class UBA9042; order UBA9042; family UBA9042; genus UBA9042. The sequence continues at coordinate 18,657 of JAUIAC010000042.1, forward strand.
CGCAGGTGCGGCCCGCGGGGACCTTCTGGCCCGCCGAGGGCTACCACCAGGACTGGTACAAGAAGAAGGGTACGAAGCCCTACTGCCACGCGCGGACCCAGCGCTTCTGAGCGCGGCGCGGTCGGCGCTTTCGACCCGGGGTCGAGCGCGCTACCCTGCGCGGCATGAACACGCCTCACTCCTCTCTGCATACCCCCGGCGCCGCGGCCCGATCGCGCATCTTTGGCCCCAGCAGACTGCGGCGACCCTCCATTTCGCCGCAGCGTGCCACGCCCGCGGCGCTCGCCGCGGCTTGGTTGGTGACCTGCGTCGCGCTCAGCGCCGTTGCGGCGCCGCCGCCCGCGCCTCCAGCGCCGCCTGCCGAGCCTCCCCCCTCGGCGCCGCCCGCGCCGGCTCCGCAACCAGCGGCTCCCCAACCTGCCGCTGGGCAACCAGCGGCGCCCGAGCAGACGCCCGTCCCTGCCTCGCCGCCGGCCGACCCGCCGCCCGCGGCCCCGCTGCCCCCGGCCGTGCCGCTGGCGCGGCCGGCCCCGGTGCCCTACGGCGGGGCCCAGCCCTACGCGGCCCGGCGCGCGTATCTGGCCCAGGTGGCGGCCCGTCGCGCCAAGCTGGCCCAAGGGCGGACCTTCTCGCTGGATCTGGCGCGGGTGCTGCACGGCGTCTTCAGCGTCAACGTGGGCTTCCCCCTCTCGTCGCAGCTCGAGGCCGGGCCGGTGCTCGCTGCAGGCTCGCCCGAACGCGCCCGCTTCGACCGCTACAACACCTTTGAGGCGGGCGGCTATGTCAGCTGGTTCGGCCTGGGCGACCGCGCCCGCGGCGTCGGCTTCACCGGCCGCGCCCGCTACCTCTACGGCGCGGGTGAGGGCACCTCGGAGTCCGGCGACGACATCGAGGCGTCGGCGCACGCCCTGGCGCTCAGCGGCCTGGTGGCGGCGCGCTACACCGCCTTGTCCGGCCTGCGGCTCGAGCTGCAGGGCGGGGTGATGTGGATTCACAGCCGGGCGACGGCCAGGCAGGGCGACGCCGAACAGCGCTCGACGCTGACCACGCCGACGTCGACGGTCAGCCTGCTCTTGGGCTGGACCTTCTAGCCGGGGGCGGCGCCTTGTTTCCAGCCGCTGACGCAGGGCGCAGCGAGAGAGGACGAACGACGCGGTCGGCCAGTCGTCACCGCGTCGGGGCCGACCCCTCGGCGAAGCGCGCTGGCCGCGGCGCGGCTGCGTCGATGCAAAGCGCGCTCGAGTCGCGGCCGTGGCGTTTCCAGCGCGAAGCACCTATGTTGCCTGTGAGGCAGGTGAGGAGCGAAGTCATGAAGAGCAGGATTTCCGGGCGCCCGGCGATGCAGCGCATCGCGCTTGGGGCGCTGGTCCTCGGCTTGTGTGGCGTGATGATCCCGTCCCAAGCCCTCGCGTGCGGTGGCTGCTTCTCGCCCCCTGGCCCCAACCTCGTCGTGCAGGACGCCGAGCGCGTGCTCTTTCTGCGGGACGCCAAGACCAAGACGTCGCGCGTGTGGGTCGAGGTGCGCTACAGCGGCCCGGCCGAGAACTTCGGCTGGGTGTTGCCCGTGCCCAAGGTGCCCAAGGTCGGCGTTGGCAACAGCTACGTCTTCGACCGGCTCGACCAGGCTGTCGCGCCGCGCTTCTTCACCAAGTTCGCCAACGGCTCTGAGAACTGTAACTTCGGCGACGCCGACAGCAGCGGCGTGGGCTGCGGCGCCATGGGCTCAGACATGGCTTCCGGGGGGCGCGCCGAGTCGGCGGGCAACTTCTCCACGGGCAACGCCGACGGTGGCAAGAACGCCGTCGTGGTGCTCGAGAAGGCCAAGGCCGGCCCCTACAACTTCGAGGTGGTCCAGAGCAAGAGCAGCGACGCGCTCTTCAAGTGGCTCAACGACAACAAGTACGACACGCCCAAGTCGGCGCTGCCCGTCATCGAGAGCCACGTGGCCAAGGGCGACGTTTTCGTCGCCGTCAAGCTCGACAACGAGGCGGGGGTCAACGACATCCGCCCGATCACGCTGGAGATGCAGGACGCCGAGCCCTGTGTGCCGCTGCGCCTGACCGCCATCGCCGCCAGCAACAACATGGCCGTGGTGGTCTACCTGCTCGGGCAGGGCCGGGCCGTACCCAAGAACCACATGCACGTCGAGGTCAACGAGACCAAGCTGCGCTGGGCAGGCGGGGTCAACAACTACACGCAGGTGCTCGCGCAGGCCATCGACGAGGCCGCGGGTCGCGCCTTTGTCACCGAGTTCGCCGGGCCGTCGAAGGACGTCGCCGTCACGCTGCCGGAGTTCGGCTTCCGCATCGACTCGACAGCGCTCTTCAGCAACGCCATCCCCAACCCGCAGGCCAACGGCTTCGGTCCGACCCGCGAGCCGCCGGTGGGCGGCTTCGACGCCTCGCCTTGGAAGGCGGGCGCGCTCTTCCCGGAGGCCTTCCTCAACGGCGACGCCTTCAAGGGCGCCAAGACCCAGTTCGACGTCGCCTTCGCGCTGCAGCAGAGCCAGTTCATCGTCACCGACGAGACCGCCGCGCTCTTCGAGCAGCACACCGCCCTCGCCGCGCTCATGGGCAAGACCAAGCTCGTGGAGTTCTGGACCCAGGTGCGGGCAGGGCAGGTCGGCCTGAAGAAGGAGACGGCGAACAAGGCGGTCGACGGCGGCAAGCTCTACGACGATCTCAAGGTGGGCATCATCGAGCCGATCTACATCGTCAACGACGCGCTCAAGGCCAGCGGCAACACGCTCACGCGCCTGCACTTGCGCATCGACCCGGCCGAGATGGACCGGGACCCCATCTTCGCCTTCAACGCCGACCTGCCGGCCGTGAGCAACGTGCACAGCGCGGAGATGAAGGTGGTGTGCACCAAGGGCGACTTCACCGAGGACGCCATGCGCCTGACCCTGAAGTCCGGCTCGTGGATCATCCCCGGCGCGCGCATCGACTTTCAGGCCAACCAGGCCAGCCAGGTGTCCACGTCGACCACCGTGGCGCTCAACGAGGACAGCCGCTTCAAGTCCGCGCCCTTCGCCAGCCGCGTCGAGCTGCTCGACGAGACCGGCGACCCGGTGCCGGTGCCCAAGGCGCAGATCGACCTGGTCGACACGGCCATCAAGGGCGCGGTGGTGGGGACGCCCAGCCTGAGCAAGGACCTCGCCCTCACCGGCGAGCTGGCGGTGTGGACGCCGCCCAAGAGCGATCCCGACGCCGGGCTGCTCACGTCGGCGGAGAACGCGCATCCCGACGACAGCGGCTGCAGCCAGGCCCTGCACAGCCACAGCCGCGCCACCGGGCTCGCGCTGGTGTTGCTGCTCTGCGGGTTGGTGGTGGGTCTGCGTCGCCGGCGGGCGTAGCGGCGACACGGCGATGCAGCGGTGACGAGGCGCAGCGGCGACATGCCGCCGCACCCCGTCGCGACAGTCGGTCACCCAAGCCGGTCACCCAAGCCGGTCACCCAAGCCGGTCAGCACGGCATGTCCTTGGGGCCGGTCGCGGCGGCAGACCACGATGGCCCGTCACCCATTTGTGTCCTCAACGGCCGGAGGCTTGCCCTCGGGGCGGCCCTGGCCAGCGTGCACGGTGAGGCCGGCGGGTCAGCATCAAGACGGGCAGAACCCGGCCGTTGCGGTCTGCGCGGCGGGCTCCTAGGCTCCGGCCATGCGTGCGTCTGCCCCTGAAATCGAGCCCACGTCGTCGCCCTCGTCGCGTCGCAGCTTCTGGACCGCGTTCGGCCCAGGTCTGCTCTTCGCCGGCGCCGCCGTGGGCGTGTCGCACCTGGTGCAGTCCACCCGCGCTGGCGCCGTCTACGGTCTCGCGCTGGTGCCGGTGGTGCTCGTGGCCAACCTGGCCAAGTACCCGGCCTTCCGCTTCGGCCCCCTCTACGCCGCCAGCACCGGCACCTCGCTGCTCGAGGGCTACCGGCGCCAGGGCACCTGGGCGCTGGTGCTCTACGGCCTGCTGACCCTGGGCACCATGTTCACGGTGCAGGCCGCGGTCACCGTGGTCACCGCCGGGCTGGCGAAGTTCATCTTTGGCGTCGACGTGTCACCGATCACCCTGAGCGCGGGGCTGCTGGTGATCTGCGCGGGCCTGCTTGCGATCGGGCAGTACGCGTGGCTCGACCGCATCATCAAGGTCGTGGTGGCGGTGTTGACCGTGTCGACCCTGGCTGCGGCGGCGCTGGTGGTGCCGCAGGTGGACTGGGCGGCCGCGCGCTGGTGGCCCGCCGCCGAGCACTGGTCCGGCAAGCACATCCTCTTCATGGCCGCGCTGGTGGGGTGGATGCCCTCGGCCATCGACATCTCGGTCTGGCACAGCCTGTGGACCCTGGCCAAGCGCACCGAGTCCGGCGAAGCGCCGGTGGCCGACACCCTGCTCGACTTCGACATCGGCTACCTGGGCACGGCGCTGCTCGCGGGCTGCTTCGTGCTCCTGGGCGCGGGGGTGATGCACGGGAGCGGCGTCGAGATTGCCTCGTCTGCAGGAGGCTTTGCGGCGCAGGTGGTGACCCTCTACGCCAAGACGCTGGGCGACTGGGCCCGGCCGGTCATCGCGCTCTGCGCCTTCGCCGTGATGTTCAGCACCACGCTCACGGTGGTCGACGGCTTCCCGCGTGCGCTGAGCGTGCTGGTGGCCCGGTTTCGCGGCCCAGAGGCGCCTGCGGCCAGCGCAGCCGCTGCGGCGGAGGCTCGGCAGGTGCGCGTGGCCTACTGGATCAGCCTCGCGGTGCTGGCGGTGGGCAGCCTCGTGGTGCTTCAGCTCTTTCTGAGCTCGCTGAAGGCCATGGTCGACCTCGCCACGACGTTGAGCTTCCTGACCGCGCCGGTGCTGGCGACGTTGAACCACCGCGCGGTCTTCAGCGCCGACGTGCCGGCCGAGGCTCGTCCGGGCCGCGGCATGTGGTGGGCCTCGGTGGGCGGCATCACCTTTCTCGGATCCTTCGCTCTCTACTATCTCTGGCTTCGTTTTGTCATGTAAGCCATGGAGTTGTCTTTCTATGTGTGAATTGAACGTCAAGGTCTCTGCGCGGCGGTGGACATCAACGCTGGGGGTGTCGATCGCGCTCGTGTCGTGCCTGGGTCTGGGGCTCGCGGGGTGCGGCAAGTCGCCACAGGGACCGAGCAAGACCGCCGGGACGCCTCCCGCCGGGACACCTCTCGCTGGGGGGGGCAAGGCCGTCGCTGAGCCGGGCGCTGCGAAGCCCGCCGCGGCGGGCGCGGAGGCTGGGGCGGCCCAGGGCGCTGCGGCTGCGAAGCCCACCGCTGGGGCGGCGCCGGGCGCCAAGGCTGCCGGGACCCCGGCCGGGGGCGCCAAGGTGCGCGTCCGGCAGCGGGGCATGCCGCGCGCGACCCTGAACCGTCTGCTCGCCGCCATCGACGAGCCCGTGTTCTGGCGCCAGGACACCAACGGCAACGGCCTGCCAGACGCCGACGAGATCTCGGTGCTGTGGCACCCCGACAGCCTCGGCAGCGCCGAGGACTGGGCGCGCTTCACCACCGGGACACGGCTCACGCCCGAGTGGCGGCGGGTGTGGAACCGGGCGCGGCTGGTGAAGGCGGGCGGTTGGCCGTGGCGCGGCCTCGACGACGCGGAGCTCGCGCGGCGCAAGGCCGTGGTGCGGGAGCTCGAGCAGGGACGCCCGACGCTCATCGCGACCGACCTCACCAAGGAAGCCGCTCACGTCCGGGCCTTCGCTGGCCACATGGCCAAGGCGGGGCGCTACATCGAGGTGCTCTACCGCCGGCAGCTGGGTTCGCTGGGGCTCGACAAGCAGATCCCGCCGCGCGACCTGCCGAGCCTGGCGATCTATCACCGCAACCAGGGACCGTGGTGTCAGGCTCCAGAGACCGAGAAGGACGCGACCTGCCACGGTGTGCCGAGCATGCCCAAGCGGCGCTCGGGCCTGTACCCCCTGTCGCTGCAGCTTCGCGATCCCTGGTTCTGCGAGCACCTGGCCAAGCGCCCCGACGCCAAGGCGCTCTTCGCGCCCTTCGTCGCGGTGCAGTCGGCGGCGCCGGTCAAGCCGGCGGCGAAGCCGAAGCCCCCGAAGCCCGCGGTGGCCGCGAAGGGCGAGAAGGCCGGCAAGGGCGCAAAGGCAGGCGCAAAGGTAGCCGCAAAGGCAGCAGCCGGCTCCGGTGCCAAGGTCGTGAAGCAGGCCAAGATTCAGCCCCTCGGACGCAAGGCGGCGGCGAAGTGGACTCGGTCTGCGGAGCTGAAGGCGGTGCCCTATCCCAAGGCCTTCCCAGACGAGACCGCCGCCATCGCGCGGGAGCTCGACGCGGCGGCGAAGGCGATGCAGGCGGACCCCAAGGAGGCGCCGCTGGTGGCCTACCTGAAGGCGGCGGCTGCGGCTTTTCGCACCAACGACTGGTTCAGCGCCGACGAGGCGTGGTCGAAGATGGCGGGCAGCTCCAGCCAGTGGTACGTGCGCATCGGCCCCGACGAGACCTACTTCGAGCCCTGCAGCCGCAAGGCCGGCTTCCACCTCGTGTGGGCGCGCATCGACCCCGGCTCTGCGGCCTGGAAGTCGAAGCTCGAGCCGAAGAAAGACGCGCTGGAGGCGCTCGTGGCCCAGGTCGCCGGCGCACCCTACAAGGCGCGCAGCATCACCTTTCACCTCCCCGAGTTCATCCACATCGTGCTCAACGCGGGCGACAGCCGCAGCCCCACGGGCGCGACCGTGGGCCAGAGCCTGCCCAACTGGGGCCCGGTGGCGGAGGAGAGCCGCGGCCGCACGGTGGCCATGACCAACCTCTACACCGACCCCGACAGCGTCGAGAGCCTGAAGGCCCAGAGCGCCGCGCTCTTCTGCAAGGACACCTGGGCGCAGCTCACCTTCGACGACGGGCCGCAGACCATGAGCACCGTGCTCCACGAGGCGGGTCACAACCTCGGGCCGAGCCACGCGTACAAGGTCGAGGGGCAGACCGACGACGAGCGCTTCGGAGGCCCGCTCGCCGCCACGCTCGAGGAGCTCAAGGCGCAGACCATGGCGCTGCACTTCAACCCCTGGCTGGTGAAGCAGAAGCTGATTACGCAGCAGTTCGGCCGCGCGGCCTGGCTCCGCGACATGGCGTGGGCCTTCGGTCACATCTCGCGTGGCATGACCACCAGCAACGGCAAGCCCAAGGCCTACTCGCAGCTCGCCGCCGTGCAGCTCGGGCTGCTGCACCAGGGCAAGGGCATGGTGTGGAAGGCCAAGCAGCTCGCGGCCAACGGCAAGGACACCGGGTGCTTTGAGGCCGACTTCAAGGCCTTTGGCGTGGCGGTCGACGACATGGCCAAGCAGGTCTACGGCATCAAGGCGCGCGGGGACGTCAAGGCGGCCAAGGCCCTGGTCAAGCGCTACGTGTCCGAGGGGACGGCCTTCGCCAAGCTGCGCGACACCATCCGCGAGCGCTGGCTCCGGGCCCCGCGCGCCACCTTCGTCTACGGGCTGCGCTACTGAGCGGGCCGTTCGGCACAGGCGTGGGGTCGCCTACCGCTTGAGCAGCGCGCAGGGAAAGTGCGCGATGAAGTCCAGGTTCTGGGCCTCGAAGCCGCCGGGACGGGTGTCGGACTCCCACGCCACGTGCCGCTTGTAGTCTGCGCTCACCTTCGACATCGGGGCGCGGTTGACGCAGCGGTCGAGTACGCCGACCACCATGCCCGTCCGGTGCATGCCGCCGCCGCAGTGCACGTGCACGTGGCCAGCGGGCGCGGCGCCTCCTGGGCGCAGCAGGTGCGTCTGGATCAAGCCCGCGACGCGCTGCGCGGCCGTCAGCCGACTGCGTTCGTAGGCCGTGCGGAGCTGCGCGGCCTTGGCTGCAGCGCCTGTGTCGCCGGCCTGAGCGGCGGCGGCCGCCTTGCGCCACGCCTTCCACGCTCGACGCATGTCGACGCGCCACGTGTCGCCCCCTTTGGGGTGGGCGTAGGTGCCGCCGACGGAGGCCACGACCTTCGACTCGCCGGCCTCCAGGTCAGCGTTGTACATCTCACCGTCGTACAGGTTCAGCACGTGGCGGACGCCGGCGCGATGGACCAGCGCGTGAAAGCAGGAGCCAGGCCGGTCCGGCGCGAGGGTGTAGCCGCTGCGCACCAGCCACAGGGGCGCGCCGCTCGCCGTGGTGAGCCCTTGGAGACGCAGGGCGGCGGCGTTGTGTCGGTTCCCCTCGACCGTCATGGCGCGGATCATCCACCAGAACACTGCGCCGCGGGCGGCCCGGGCGGCCTTCTCCGCCGCGGCGCCGGTGGGCGCTGAGCCACCGCTCGCCTGGTGGGCGTGATGCAGCACGTCGCGCGCGGCGATCTTCGAGAGCGGCCACGCGGTCGTCGACCACACCCGCCGGTCGTTGCAGGGCGTGCGCCCGAGCAGGCCAGGGCGCCGCTGCTCGGCGGGCGACGGCGCACGGGCGACCGCTGGCCGCGCCGCGGCCTGTGCGGGCTGGGAGGGCAGCCGCTGACTCGGCCCTGCGCAGCCCACCAGGACGACCAGGGCGAACGCGCCGCCCCAAAACCTCAGGTCGCTCCGGCGCGCGTCACCCATCGCCGCGCGCCGGCCCTGCGTCCGTCTCCGCCAGCTGTCGGCTGGAACGCGCGAAGGCATAGGCCTTGGCCAGATCCCCGGCGAGCGCATAGGCCAGGCTGAGCCCCAGGTGAACCTCGACGTCGCCGGGGTCGATGGTCAGCGCCGACAGGAAGGGCTCGATGGCGTCCACCGGGCTCTCGTCGTCCGTGATCAGGGACCAGCCATAGTCCAGCTGATGCGGCAGCGACTCCGGGTTCTGCGCTGCGAGAGCCGCGAGCTGTGCGGTCACCGACTCGTCCACCGCGGTCGGGGCCATCAGCGGCGGCTCCCCAGTGTTGATGAAGTGCACCAGCGCCTTCTTTCGCTCCCGCGAGAGATCGTCGAAGCGCATGAGGAAGCCGTTGTCACGCGCCGACTCGCCCTGGATGACGCGGGCGATGGCGCCGCTCACGATCACCTCAGCGTCGCTCGCCGGATGCACCACCGCGACGTCGAT
>JAUIAC010000522.1 GCA_030425545.1 bacterium
GGGCTCGCCGAGCTCGGCGGGGTCGGACTCGGACAGCAAGTCGGGCAGCAAGTCCGGCGGGTCGGACTCGGGTTCGGGTTCGGGCAGCAGCTGCGACAAGTCGCAGAGCGGCTCGAAGTCGGGCAGCGCGTCGGGTGATGACAAGTCGGAGTCGGAGTCCAAGTCCGGTGACGACAAGTCGGAGTCGGCGAGCAAGTCCGGTAGCAAGTCCGGCTCGAAGAGCCTGTCCGCGCCGAAGGGCAAGGCCAAGGGCAAGAAGTAGTCGTCACAACCGACGGCTGACGGAAGTCAGGAGCGGCCCTCGCCTCACGGCGGGGGCCGCTCTGCTTTTGGGGCCGCCCGGTCCAAGAGGCCTGCCCGGTCGAAGAGGCCCGCCCGGCCTGGCGCGTCGTGGTCGGTGCGCAGCAGCGACAGAATGTCGCGTATTTCCCCCGGCGAGCTGAGCGACAAAATGTCGCGTATGCACCCGGGCGAGCTCAGCGACTCGGCGAGTTCAGCGACGCGACGGCGCCAAAGTTCAAAGCCAGGGGCAAGACGTCGTCGCCACGACCGACAACAGACGTAGGTCGGCAACGGCCCTCGTCTCACGGCGGGGGCCGCTCTGCTTTCGGGGCCTGTCGGGGCTGGCTCGCCGTGGTCGGTGCGCAGGAGCGACATTTTGTCGCGTATTTCCCCCGGCGAGCTGAGCGACACGCGGCGAGCTGAGCGACAACTCGGCGGGCTCATCGCCAGGCGGCGCTAGGGCTGGAAGGGGGTGTTGGCCACAGGCGCGTAGGGGCGGCACGGCTGGCCGCGCAGCGAGGGGCACGGCGGCAGCTTTGCCTCGTCGGGCACGGTCACGCCCTGGACCACCGGCAGGTTCACCGACGAGGGCATGTCGGCGGTGTGGGCGACGGCGTAGCGCACGGTCTTGGCGCCGGGGAACTCCTTCAGGGCGAAGCGCCAGTCCACGCGGCTGTCGCCGGGGGTGTCGATGGCGATGCGCACGCGTGAGTCCTTGCGGAAGACGTGGCCGAAGGCCGCGATGGCGACCCGCATCTGGGTCCACTTGCCCGCCTCGACCGGCAGCAGGTCGGCCTCGAAGGTGCTCCACTCGGGCCACAGCGCCGTGGCGAGCTTCGTCAGCTTGCGGTAGGTCGCCCGCAGCCAGCCGCCCTGCACCAGCACCTCCTTGCCGTCGGGTCGCACCTCCGTGAGCGTCACCTCGAGGTCCGCGTCGGTGATCTTGGCGCCGGCCTCGCTCTCGGTCGGCACGCGCACCCACAGGTCGACGCTGCCGGTGCCCACCATGACCAGGGTCGCGGCTAGCGGCGCGCTGACAAAGGCCGCCTCCATGCCCGGCTTGGGCGCGGGCCACACGTAGAGCGGCTTGGCGCTCCAGATGCCGCGCCCGAGCTTGCCTGCGTTCTTGCCGAGCAGGCCGCGGTCACCGGCCTCGGGGTCGAGCTCGAAGGTGCTCGCCGTGCCGGTGACCTCGTCGGGCGCCGGCGTCGCGCTCGGCTTGTCGGCGCTGAGGCTGCCGTCGGCCCGCAGGTACCAGCGCTTCGCCTGGGTGGCCTTGGGCGGCCACTGCGCGAAACTCCGGGTGAACTGGCTCTTCGGCGCGCCAGGGTTGTCCGCGCCGCCGTTGTCGAAGTGCACCAGGATCTCGGGCTCGCCCTGCCACATCTTCAGCGCGGCGTCGTAGTCCTTCACGTCCTTGAAGCGGTCGGCCGGCAGCTTCACCGCCACGCCGTACACCGTCTTGGTGAACTCGCCGACCAGGGTCTCCAGGATGCCGCCCAGGATCGGCTTGTCCTTCGCCACGTGCAGGTCCAGGAAGGCCTTCCACTCCGCCAGCACCTGCGGCGCGAAGCCGTCGCTGTGCACGCCGTTGTAGAGCACCACCCGCCGCGCAGGCACGTTGGTCATCTTGTCGAGCAGCGTGGTGAAGTAGGGGCCGGTCTGCTCGTCCTGCCACGCGCACGCCATGAACACGGGCACCTTCACGTCGCCGGCGAAGAGCGTGGGGTTCAGCGGGTCGATGATCTCGGGGACCCAGTACTTGCTGTTCTTGGCCTGCTCGACGTTGTTCATGCGCTGGTCGTGCAGCAGCTGGTTGTCCTCGCAGACGGTGTCGCCCTTGTCGACCTGGCCCTGCTCCCAGCCCTGCCCGTAGGGCTTGGCCTTGCTGTAAACGTTGTCGATCCAGGCCAGCGCGAAGCCGCTGTTGAGGATGCCGCCGGGCACCAGCGTCGTCGCCGTGTTGCCGATGATGCTCACCGGGGCGATGGCGGCCAGGCTCGGAGGCTGGGTCTTGGCGACGAAGAGCTGCGTGATGCCAGGGTAGCTCAGCCCGACCATGCCGACCTTGTGGTGCTTGACCCAGGGCTGCGCGGCGACGGTCTCGATGACGTCGTAGCCGTCGAGCAGCTGGAGGGTCTCGAAGTAGTCGTAGGCGCCGCCCGAGCAGCCGGTGCCGCGCATGTTGACGCTCACCGTCGCGTAGCCGCCGACCGCCGCGACCATGGCCGAGGGGTCGGACGGGGCGTTGCACAGCACGGGCACGGCCTCGCAGAAGAACTTCTGATCCGGGCCGACCACCGACGATCCCGGCTTGGCGGGCGAATAGCCGCTGTAGTTGACGATGGTGGGGTACGGACCCTTGTCCGCCGGCCCGGGCAGCGTGGCGAAGTAGGCCAGCTTGGTGCCGTCGCGCATGGTCAGGTAGCCCGTGCCCGGCTGGATCACCTGGCCCTCGTAGAAGCTCTGCGGCGGCTGGCTGCCCGCCACGTCGAGGATGTCGACCCCGTCGGAGCGCACCTCGGGGTCGGCGCCCTTGACGTAGACGCGCACCTCCTGCGACGCGGGCAGCTTGCGAAAGACCTTGCTGCCCAGATAGTCGGTCTTGCCCGTGGCGAGCACCTTGCCGCTGGCGTCTCGCACCTCGAGCTCCAGGTCCTTGTCGGCCTTGATGACGAAGAGCTGGTGGACGCTGCCCTGGACCACGAAGGTGGCGTTGCCCGGGGGGTACTTGGGGCCAGCGTCGGTCTCGGTGTCGCCGGTGGCGCTGCTGTCCGTGGCGGCGCCGTCCGTGCCAGTGCCGTCCGTGCCAGCGCCGTCCGCGCTCGCGCCGTCCGCGCTGCCGGCGTCGGCGACGCTGGTGTCGGTGGACGCGTCGTCATCGCTGCCGCAGGCAGGCAGCGCGCAGGTCACGAGCAGGAGCGGGAAGAGGGATCGCGCGAGGCGGCGAGAGGTGTGCATGGAGAGCTCCGAAGCGGGAGATGGGCGGCGGTGGCGTAGCGCGCGCGCACCCTAGCAAGGCCGGTGGCCGGCGTCGCGCGAGCGACGCTACGGCGTCGGCGCGGGGTCCGCGGTCAGGGACGTGGGGTCCGCGCCCAGAGACAGGGCGCTGTGGAGCGCAGCGACGCGGTCGGTGGGCAGCCCCCGAGCGGCGCCCTCGTCGACGTAGGTCTGGAGCATCAGGCGGGTCTGGTCGCCCACCTTTGTGAAGTGCGCCTCGAAGAAGCGCTCGAGATCGAAGGGCATCACCAGCGGCGCGAGCCGCAGCAGCAGCGACACGGTCCAGGGCTGCAACAGCCGGGCGGTGAGCGGCGGCGAGCGCCCCGCGCGCCCCGCGACGATGGCGGCACACTGCTGCGACGCCGCGCAGCCGAGGGCCAGGTTGTCGGTCGAGCGGAGGCGGTCGAAGGACCAGCCAGCGCGCTCCAGCGCCGCGATCACCGGCATCATCAGGGCAGACGCTGGCGCGGCGCTGACCACCTGACCCGGCTGCGCGCGCGCCGGACAGCCGCCGCGCTTCAAGGTGCGCACCGCGCGTTCGACCTCCGCCGCGGGTCCGCCGATGGGGATCGCGCCAGCGCCGAGCGGCGGGAACCACCAGGCGATGCCCGGGGTCGCCAAGGTCTGTCCGGCGAGCGGCGCGTGGAAGCCCTGGAGCGTGATGACCCCCGAGAGCAGCTG
>JAUIAC010000523.1 GCA_030425545.1 bacterium
CGGCCCGCTGCAGGGTGGGCTCGAAGCGGGCCCGAATCCGCGCGTCCTGCGCGGCGTCTTTCGTGAACCAGAGCGAGAAGTCGGGCGACTCGGGGAACCAGAAGTCGAGCACGTCGTTGGCGGTGAGTGCGGCCTGCCGCTCTTGTTCAGGAGGCTGCCCCGGCGCCACCAGCGTGAAGTTCACCGGAGGCAGCTGCCCCACGGTGGCGCACACGGCGTCGCCCACGACCAAGGGCCCGACTCCGGACGGCGTGCCCGTCAGCAACACGTCGCCGGGCAGCACGCGCACCTGCTGGGACAGCGCCACCAGCAACGCCAGCGGATCGCTCCGCATGTCGCGAACGTGGCCGCTCTGCCGCGCCTCACCGTTGACCGTGAGGGTCAGCTGCGTGTCTCCCGGCGGCAGTGGGCCGGGGACCAAGGCTCCGACGGGCGCCGCGTGGTCAAACCCCTTGGCCAGCGCCCAAGGTCGCCCTTTGGCCTTTGCGGCGGCCTGAAGATCCCGGCAGGTCAGATCCACGGCCACGCCGACGCCAGCGACGGCCGCGGCCGCTTCCGCGCGACTCCAGTGGACGCCACCCTGCCCCACGGCGACCAAGAGCTCGACCTCGTGGTGGAGCGTCGTCGCCTGGCGCGGTCGGGGCACCGCGGCCGGGCACGGCAGCAGCGAGGACGCGGGCTTCAGGAAGAAGAAGGGCGCCGCGTCGCCGGCGTGCGGGTCGCTCGACGCCATCTCGCGGGCGTGCGCGTCGTAGTTGCGACCGACGCACCACACCCGACCCACGGGGAAGGTCGCCGGCCCTTGGGCGAAGGGGATCCGCGGCGCGACCGGAGCCGGGATCACGTCGTGGGGCGCGTTCGCTGCCGAGCTCACGAGCCCTCCCGGACACGCACGACCAGCGCGGCCGCGAGCGTCAGCAAGAGCGCCAGGCCGCCAGGAGCCCAGGGGGCCTGCTGCGACCCGGAGTGCGCCGAGCAGCCGCTCGCCACGCCACCCCCTGCCGCGCCGCCGGGGGTCCCGGAGTCGCCACCGAGCGGCGGCACCACCTCCGCGCTCGGGTCCCACGTGCTCTCCGGGAGCGTCGCCAGAAAGGCCGCGTCGAGGCTCGGCTTGCCAGCCTCGGCGGCGTTCAGCGCCGCGTCGACCTTGTCGGCCAGGCGCGGGTCGATGACGACCGGGGCGCCGGTCTCGTCGAGCACCTCTACCGAGTAGGCCGGCTGCCCGCCGCCCTTCACCAACGCGTCGGTCCCCTGCCCGAACGCGACCCCGCCGCCCACGCGCGGCCAGCCACAGTCGCGGTAGGACTTGGGGATGTCGACCACCACAGACTGTCCGCTCTTGAACGTGAGCTTGGCCTGCGTGGCCTGCTTGCTGCCCGCAGCGCAGATGGGCTCGGCGGTGGCCTCCCGCACATGACTCACGTCTGGGAGCCCGGGGTTGAACGCGAAGATGGGATCCTTGTCCATCTCGTCCGCCGACATCGTCGTGTACATGCGCGTCAGGTACTTCTGCGTGTCCATGTGCGCTTGCACCTCAGCCAGCGGCTTGACGACCTTGTCTTGCAGCGCCTTGGCGAACGCCACCGGGTCGAAGCCCTGCTTGAGCACGGCGTCGCGGTAGTCCTTGCACACGCCAGACGTGGCTTCGACGTTCTGCAGGCAGTTGTAGAACGCGTTGTCCTCGATGTCCTTGTACTGGTCAGGCTTCGGAATGTACTGACGAATCAGCCCCTGCATCTGAGTGTTGCGCGGCAGGCCTTGAGCCAGCATCGCGTTGAGAAAGGCGCCGGGGTCCGTGAGCTTCTCGAGCGCCTTGGTGTCCCAGTTGGCGTTGTGGAACTTCGCCGTGAACTTCGTCGTGGGCTGGGCGTACTCGGTGGTGAACGCGTGGCCCGAGGCCTGGTCGACGGCCTTGCTGACGACCGTCTTGTAGTTGGCGCCCGGGTTGAGCCAGTCGAGGGTCGCCTCGTTCAACGTCACGTGCAGGAAGTTCTTCGGGATGGCGCGGGCGGAGCCGAGGGTCCACGTGACGATGGGCATGTCGGGCTGCACAGCCAGCTTGGTCAGGCGAATCGGCAGGCACGGGGCGACCTCGTCCATGGTGATGACGATGGGCGTGATGTCCCCGGCGGCCTTGTCTTTCTGCAGCTGCAGCGCGAGGAAGGCGTAGCCCTGCTTGGCGTACACGTCCACGAGGGCGGTGGTCTCCTTCGGCTGCACGTAGCCATGGGTGTTCAACCAGGCCACCAGCTCCTCGCCCTTCGAGCCCTTGATCACCACGGTCTTGTAGGGACCGACGAGCTGCTCCTTGAGCACCTGCACGCCGCCGTTGCCCCCGCCGCCGCCACCAGCGGTGGGCCCACCGCCCGCGTCTGCGTACTGGCACGGGGAGTAGCCGTTGCAGTCCGCCGTGTTCTTCCACTGCAGGTTGAAGCGCGGCTGCGTCGCCTGCTCCAAGATGGTGAACACGGTGTCCGAGCCCGTGCCCAGGTCAGGCACCTTCAGCACCGGCAGCACCCAGGAGAACTTTTCGTCGTCGCCGGTGTAGCTGATCTGGATGTGGGCGGTGACCTTGCTGCCGTGCTTGACGTAGAGCACCCGCTCCGCCGACTGGTCCACCGGCTGGGTGAAGCAGAAGAAGCCGCCGCAGGCGAAGGCCGCGGCGGGCGCGAGCGCCAGGCCGAGCGACACCAATACGGACGCGCCGAGAGGGCGCAACACTGCGGAGCGCCGGCGCGCGGGACGTTGCGGGCGATGGGGATGACTCATGACGACCTCCAGCCCCGTCAGGGACGCGCACACCGACACGACGTGGACCAAGGGGCGCCGGTTGCACCGGCAAGATAGGCGTCGCGGCAGACCCCCACAAGGGACGCGTGCGCCGCCTTGCGCCAAGCGTGAGCGGAGCAGCGCGCGTCTGGCCAAGACGATGGGGCTGGTGGCGCTGACGCGCGCAACGTGCGGCGTGGCCAGGCGGCGGTCGGAGGGCGGCGGTCGGAGGGCGGCGGTACCCCGGCAGCCGCCCGGTGGCGTACACTGCGGCAGCGGCGGGCGCCCAAGGCCGCGCCGCACAGGAGCCACCGTGTCCTACGGAGTCCGTCGTGCGCGCTGGAGCCACAGGCTGCGGCGCCGGCTGATCGGCCGCCCGCTGCAGGTGTGGCACTCGTCGGACTACCGCCCACCGCTGGCCGGAGCCGAGGCGCGGGCGGGCGCGGACGGGCGCCGCGCGGACCTGGCGCTCTGGGCCCTGCTCGAGCTCGGCGTCGTGAGCCGCAGCGACCTGCGCGTGCCGCAGCGGGTGCGCTACGGCGACCTCGCGCTGGTCCACGACGACGCCCTGCTGGACTCGCTCGTCACGCCCGAAGGCCTGGGCCGGGTCTTCGCCCTCCCGCCCGCAGGGCTGCCGGTCGACGAGCTGCTGCGGACGGTGCGGCTGGCCGTCGGCGGGACCCTCGCCGCGGCGCGGGAGACGCTCCGCAGCGGCGACGCCACGTTGAACCTGCTCGGGGGCTTCCACCACGCTGGGCCAGGGTTCGCAGGTGGGCTCTCGGCGGTCAACGACATCGCCGTGGCGCTCGCGGTGGTTCGTCGCGAGGGCTTCTCTGGGACGGCGGTGGTGCTCGACCTCGACTGTCACCCCCCAGACGGCACCAGCGCGTGTCTGGCAGGCGACCCCCACGCGTGGATCGGCTCCATCTCGGGCATGTCATGGCCGTCCGACGGTGCGCAGAGCGCGCCGGCTGCGGGTGCGCGTCTCGACGAGACCGTGCTCCCGGCGGGTTCGGGCGACACCCCCTATCTCGACGCCCTGCATGGGCTGCTCGCGCGCATGCCTTCGGCCGATCTGGCCTTCGTCGTCGCTGGCGGAGACGTGCTGGGCGGGGACCAGCTCGGCAACCTGAACCTGAGCCTGCGCGGGGTGCGCGCGCGCGAGCTGGCGGTGGCGGACGCCCTGGACGATGT